>NZ_JBHXMU010000013.1:0-139356 GCF_042720685.1 Kitasatospora sp. NPDC058492 | reverse complement strand
CTCCCCCCCTCCCCCCCACAACACCCCCCGGGGGGGGGCCCCCCCCCCCGCGGGGGGGCCCCCCCCGGGGGGGGGGGGGGGGCCCCCCCCCCCCCCCCCCCCCCCACTCGCCCCGTCCCTCCCGCCCGTTCCCGGGAGCCCGTCCGCTCCTGTGAGCCCGCCTGCTCCTGCGCGCCCGCTCGGTCCCGCTAGCCCTTCCGCGGCAGCAGCCGGACCAGGCCCACCAGCACCAGCTCCAGCACCGCCAGCGCCGTCACGCTGCGGCCGAACGCGGCCGCCGGGTCGCCTCCGCCGTAGTAGAGCAGGCCGATCAGCGCGATGCCCAGCGCCCCGCCGACCTGCTGCACGGTGGCCAGCACCCCGGCGGCCGAGCCGACCAGCTGGGGCTCGACCCCGGCCAGCACCACGGAGGTCACCGGGGCGATCACCAGGCCCATCCCCAGGCCGTCCACGAACAGCCCCGGCGTCAGCCACCACACGCTCCCGCCCGGCGCGCCGTACACCGCGAGGGCGAGCAGGCCCAGCCCGACGGTCATCAGCAGCCCGCCGACGCCGATCGTCCGGGCCCCGCCGAGCCGGGCGGCGACGCGGTGGGTGGCGTTGGAGGTGAGCAGGTAGCCGAGGCCGATCGCCGTGAACACCAGCCCGGCGCCGAGCGCGTCCAGGCCGCGGCCCAGCTGGAGGTACAGGGCGAGCACCAGGAAGAAGGACGCCTGGCCGAGCCAGAAGGCGAGCTGGGCGAGCAGACCGGCGCCGAAGGCCCTGGTCCGGAACAACCGGGTGTCGACCAGCGGGGCGGCGGAGCCGGAGCCGGAGCCGAAGTCGCTGCCGGAGCCGGAGCCGGAGCCGGTGGCGGCGGCGGTGGCGCGGGTCCGGGTGCGGTGCTGATGCACCACGAAGCCGGCCAGCAGGGCGACCGCGCCGCCCAGGCAGAGCCAGGTCCACAGCGGCCAGCCCTGTGCGGGGCCCTGGATCAGTGGCAGCACCAGGGCGGTCAGCGCGGTGGTGACCAGCAGCACGCCCACCGGGTCCAGGCCCGGCCGTTGCGGGGCGCGCGACTCCGGCAGGCAGCGGCGGACCAGGGCCAGGGCGGCCAGACCGATCGGCAGGTTGATCAGGAAGCAACTGCGCCAGCCGAGGCCGAAGAGGTCCGCCCGGATCAGCAGCCCGCCGATCAACTGGCCGAACACCGCGCCGACGCCCATGGTCAGCCCGTACCGGGCGAAGGCCCGCGCCTGCGCCGCGCCGCTGAACGCCGTCCGCAGGATCGCCAGCACCTGCGGGCCCATCAGCGCCGCCGCCAGGCCCTGCACCACCCGGGCGCCGACCAGCGCGGCGGCGGTGGGGGCGAGGCCGCAGCCCGCGGAGGCGAGGGTGAACAGGGCCAGGCCGAGCCCGAACACCCGGCGCCGGCCGTACCGGTCGCCGAGCCGGCCGGCGGTGACCAGGCCGGCGGCGAGGGCCAGGCTGAATCCGGCGATCACCCACTGGACGGCGGCCGGTCCGGCGCCCAGGTCGGCCTGGACGGACGGGACGGCGACGTTGACGACGAAGAAGTCGAGGGCGGTCATGAAGGTGGCGGTCAGGACGACCGCCAGCAGGCCGCGCGGGGCGCCGGCCGCCGCCTCGACCTCCGGCGCGGTGGTGCTCGCAGTGGTGCTCGCGGCGCCGGGCGCATTGTCGGTTGCATTGCCGGTCGCGGTCGCGGTCGCGGTCGATGGGCGGGCGGTCAGGGCGGAGCTCATCTCGGCTTCTCCTCAGTGGGGTTGGAGGGAGTGGGTCGGGGGCGGTGGGGGTCGCCCCCGACCCGTCCGGCCTGCCGTCAGGCGCCCGGGACGCGGTCCAGGAATCCGTACACCGAGCCGATCCGCCCGTCCGGCGAGGCCACCAGGACGTCGAAGCCGATCACCACCGGCTCGGCGCCGGCCGGCCCGAGGTTCCAGGTGAACCGGGCGATGTCGTGGTGCGCGTCCACCGGTCCGAGGGTGAACTCCAGCCCGGGGAACTGGGCCTGGGCCGCGCCGATCAGCGCGTCGATCGCGTCCCGGCCGGCGACGGCGGCCAGCGGGTCGGTGTACCGGCCGTCCACGGCCCACACCTCGTCGATCAACTTGCGGCGGGCGGCCGGGTCGGTCTCGTTCCAGACCGCGAGGTAGCGCTCGGCGAGCTGCTGGAGGGCGGTGGCGGTGATCTCGGTCATGGTCTTCTCCCGTGTCCCGGTGGGTGGTTGAGCGGCTCGTTCCCGCTGCTCACCAAGGTAGGGACGGGCCGGCGCGGGCGAATCAGTCACGTATCGGCATGGGGGTACGTAGCGTCCGGCGGTGGGTACGTAGGTGTGCTCGGCGGGCCCGCCCGTACCTGCGGCCGGGAGGGCCTCGGTAGGGTCGGGGGCATGCTGTACGGGAGGGAACACGAACAGTCCGTCGTGGCGGGACTGTTGGACGCGGCACGTGAAGGCCGCAGCGGGGTGCTGCTGCTCCGGGGCGAGCCCGGGATCGGCAAGACCGCGCTGCTGGACCACGCCGTCGGGCGGGCGGGCGAGGCGTTCCGGGTGGTCCGGGCGGCAGGCGTCGAGTACGAGGCGGAACTGCCCTTCGCCGGGCTGAGCCTGCTGCTCGCACCCGGCCTCGACCGGCTGCACGCCCTGCCCGGGCCGCAACGGCGTGCCCTGGAGGCGGCGTTCGGGCTCGCCGAGGAACGCGCCCCGGCCGACCGGCTGCTGGTCGGGCTCGCCACCCTCGGACTGCTCGCCGAACTCGCCGCCGAACAGCCCCTGTTGTGCATCGTCGACGACGCGCAGTGGCTGGATGACGCTTCCCTCGACGCCCTGCTGCTGGCCGCCCGCCGGCTCCAGGCCGAAGGAGTCGCCCTGCTGCTCGCCGCCCGCACCGGCGGCGCCGCACCGGAACTCCCGACCACGGGCTTCCCCGAGCTCCGACTGACCGGCCTGCCCGAGCCCGACGCCGCCCGGCTCCTGGACCACCGGGCCGGCCCCGACCTGCCCGCCGCCGTCCGCGAGCGGCTGCTCGTCGAGGCGGCCGGCAACCCGCTCGCCCTCACCGAACTCCCCATCGCCACCGGGGCACAGGCGAACACCCCCGGCTCGCCGGCGCCCGCGCCCGGCGGCCTGCCGCTCACCAGCCGGCTGCTGATCGCCTTCCACGGCCAGGTCACCGGCCTGCCCCCGGCCACCCAGACCCTCCTGCTGGTCGCCGCCGCCGAGGAGACCGGCGAACTCGACGTCGTCCTGCCCGCCGCGGCCGCCCTCGGCGTCCCCGCCGAACACCTCGGCCCCGCCGAGGAATCGGGCCTGGCGAGCGTCACCCCCGACCGCCGGATCGCCTTCCGCCACCCGCTCCTGCGCACCGCCATCCTGCAACGCGCCCCGCACCACCAGCGACTGACGATCCATCAGGCCATCGCCGGAGCGCTGCCGGACGGCGACCGCCGGACCTGGCACCAGGCCCACGCCGCCACCGCCCCCGACGCCGCCCTCGCCGACGCGCTGGAACGCACCGCCGTCCGCGCCGAGGCCCGCGGCGCCCACGGCGGCGCCGCCGCCGCGTACGAGCGGGCCGCCCGGCTCACCCCGGACCGCGACACCGCCACCCGCCGCCTCGTCCTGGCCGCCGAAGCCGCCACCGAAGAAGGGAAGTTGGCGCAGGCCGAGACGCTCGCCGACGAGGCCGGGGCCCGCACCGACAACCCCCTGGCACACGCCCTGCTCGACCAGGTCCGGGCCACCGCGCACTTCTGGCGCGGCTCCTACCCGACCGCCTACCGGCTGCTGCTCGACGCCGCCGGCACCGCCATCGAGGCGCCGCACGCCGCCCGGATGCTGTTCCAGGCCTTCCACACCGCCTGGTACGCGGGCGAGGAACCGGTGATCGCCGTCCTCGACCGGCTGGCCGCGCTACCGCTCGCCGACGACAACCCGCTCACCCCGCTCGCCCGCCACCTGCCCGCCGCCGTACTCCCCGCCCTCGGCCGGCCCGCACCGCAGCCCCCCGCCGCCCGCGACACCGCCGCGGCAGCCCGCAAGGCCGGCGCCGAAACCCCCGTCGACCTCGTCCAACTCTGCGGCGCCACCCTCATCCTCGGCCGCGACGACGAGACCGCCGAACTCGGCGGCGAACTCGTCGCCGAAGCCCGCGCCAAGGGCACCATCGGCGTGATGCCCACCCTCCAGTTCTTCCTCGCCGAGGCCGAACTCTTCCACGGCCGCCACCGCGACGCCGAAGTCACCGCCACCGAAGCCCTCGCCCTCGCCCGCGACACCGGCCAGCACCAGTGGACCAGCCAACTCACCGCACTCCTCGCCTACCTGGCCGCCCTCGACGGTGACACCGACCGCTGCACCCGGCTCACCGCCGAATCCCTCGCCACCACCGGCCCGCAGACCGCCGCCCCCGCCGCCGGCCGCCCCTGGGCCCACTGGGCACTGGCCCTGCTCGACCTCGGCCACGGCCGCGCCGGCGACGCCGCCGACCGGCTGCACACCCTCACCACAGGCCCCCACCGGCACCACGTCAGCGCCACCCGGGCCGTCCCCGACCTGGTCGAAGCCGCCGTCCGGTTCGGCACCCCCGAACGCTCCGCCGAACCCTACGAACGCTTCGCCCGCTGGAGCACCGCCGCCGACCGCCCCTGGACCGAAGCGCTCCGGCTCCGCTGCCAGGCCCTGCTCGGCCCCGACGAACTCGCCGAACCGGCCTACCGCGCCGCCCTCGACCTCCACGAAGGCACCCACCGCCCCTTCGAGCAGGCCCGCACCGCCCTCCTCTACGGCGAATGGCTGCGCCGCTCCCGCCGCCGCACCGACGCCCGCCCCCACCTGCGCGCCGCCCTCGAAACCTTCGAACGCCTCGCCGCCCACCCCTGGGCCGCCCGCGCCCGCACCGAACTCACCGCCACCGGCACCCCGGCCCCCACCACCAGCCCCACCGGCACCCCCGACTCCCCCCTCACCCCCCAGGAACTCCAGATCACCCGCCTGGCCGCCCAAGGCCTCACCAACCGCGAGATCGCCGCCCAACTCTTCCTCAGCCCCCGCACCATCGCCCACCACCTCTACAAGGCGTACCCCAAACTCCACATCACCTCCCGCACCGACCTCCCCACCACCCTCTGACACCCCCACCCACACCAAAGGGCCCTCCCGAAACACCTCCGGCAGGGCCCTGATCTCCACTCGCGGGGGCTGCCCCCACCTTCGCCGTCGGCCCAGATCCTGGGAAACTCCGCACGGGCTGCGGCACAGGCGGGCGCTCCACACTGAGGCTCGGTCACTCAGTCGGTCACGTACAACGTCGGTCGCGCACAACGCCAGAGGGCCCACCGGATTTCTCCGATGGGCCCTCTGTACTGGGTCGGGGTGGCGGGATTTGAACCCACGGCCTCTTCGTCCCGAACGAAGCGCGCTACCAAGCTGCGCCACACCCCGGTCCTGCGGTTTGTTGCTCCGTCTCCTTCGCAACGAGTAGAACTCTACCGGACGCTCGCCGAGACACGAAATCCGGTTCTTGGCGGGCGTCCGGTGCAGGTCAGCGGGGGGCCGGGGTGAGGGTGAGGAGGGTGGCCTCGGGGGGGCAGGCGAAGCGGACGGGGGTGTAGCGGTTGGTGCCGCAGCCGGCGGAGACGTGGAGGTAGGAGCGGCGGCCGCCGGCCTGGTGGGTGGAGAGGCCCTTGACCCGTCGGGCGTCGAGGTCGCAGTTGGTGACCAGGGCGCCGTAGAAGGGGATGCAGAGCTGGCCGCCGTGGGTGTGGCCGGCCAGGATCAGCGGGTAGCGGTCGGCGGTGAAGGCGTCGAGGACGCGCAGGTAGGGGGCGTGGACGACCGCGAGGGAGAGGTCGGCGTCGGGGGAGGGGCCGCCGGCGACCTCGCTGTAGCGGTCGCGGCGGATGTGCGGGTCGTCGAGGCCGGTGAATTCGAGGTCGAGGCCGTCGATGGTGAGCCGGCCGCGGGTGTTGGTGAGGTCGAGCCAGCCGGCCGCGTCGAAGCCGTCGCGGAGCTTCTCCCACGGGTTGTGGACGGCGTCGGTGATGCCGCGGCGGCCGGTGCCGTCGGCGTTGTTGAGGCCGTGGGCGCCGCTGCGCATCGCCTGGAGGTAGCGGGCCGGGTTCTTGCGGGCCGGGCCGTAGTAGTCGTTGGAGCCGAAGACGTAGACGCCGGGGAAGTCCATGAGGGGCCCGAGCGCGTCCAGGGCGGCGGGGACGCCGAGGGGGTCGGAGAGGTTGTCGCCGGTGTTGACGACGAGGTCGGGGCGCAGGCCGGCGAGGCTCTGCAGCCAGCGCTGCTTCTTGCCCTGCCCGCTCACCATGTGGATGTCGGAGACCTGCAGTACCCGGATGGGCCGGGCGCCGTGGGGCAGGACGGGGACCTCGACCCGGCGGAGCCGGAAGGAACGGACCTCGTACCCGACGGAGTAGGCGAGGCAGGCGGCGCCGGCGGCGGCGAAGCCGAGGGGAACGGAGTACAGCGGTCGCATCGCTCCATGCTCTCAGACGGTGGATCAGCCGGTGAACGTCCGGTGGCCGTGCGCGGATGCGGGGCCACCGGCGGGTCGGCCACGTGCCGGCGGGTCCGCTGCGTGCCGGTGGCCCCGGTGTCTGCCGACGGGCCGGTTAATGGCAAGCGACCGAACGCCGCAGGTGGGAGACTCGGGGCCATGACGACGCTCAAGGCGAAGCTGCACGAGGACCTCACGGCCGCGATCAGGGACCGGGACGAGCTGCGCTCGTCCACCATCCGGCTCACGCTGGCCGCCGTCACCAGCGAGGAGGTGGCGGGTAAGGCGAAGCGCGAGCTGTCCGATGACGAGGTGCTGAAGGTGATCGGCCGCGAGGCGAAGAAGCGCCGGGAGGCGGCGGAGGCGTTCGACACCGCGGGCCGGGTGGAGCAGGCGGCCCGGGAGCGCTTGGAGGGCGAGGTGCTGGCGGGGTACCTGCCCAAGCAGCTCTCCGACGAGGAGCTGACCGCGATCGTGGCGGCCGCCGTCGCCGAGAGCGGGGCGGCCGGTCCGCAGGCGATGGGCGCCGTGATGAAGCTGGTGAAGCCGAAGGTGGACGGCCTGGCGGAGGGTGGCCGGGTGGCCGCCGCGGTGAGGGCGGCGCTGACGGGCTGAGCCCCGCTGCCAGACCCGAAGGCCCGAAGGGTGCCGGTGGCCAGGGCCCGAAGGTCCAGGGCCCGGATGGCACCGTCGGCCAAGCCCGAAGGGGCGCCCTCCGAGAGTGATCTCGGAGGGCGCCCCTTCGTCGTGTCGTGCCCGGGCCGGGGGCCGGTCAGCCGTTGTTGCCGCCGTGCTTGCCGCCGTTGCCGTTTCCACCGTTGCCGCCGTTGTTCCCGCCGATGACGCCCGGCGGGAAGGTGAACCCGCCGCCGATCATCCCGCCGGCGTTGTTGCTGCCGCCGCCCGGGTTGCCGCCGCCGGGGTTCCCACCCGGGTTCCCGCCCGGGTTGCCACCGGGGCTCCCCGCGGGGTTCCCGCCCTGGGGCGGCGGGTTGCCGCCGGGCTGCTGCTGGGCGTTGGGGTCGGCCGGCGGCGTGGCCCCGCCGCTCTGGTTGGCGTTGGGGTCGGTCTTGGGCGCCGGGTCCGGGATGTTGATGGTCTGGATCTGCTCCGGCGACGAGCCCTTGAGGGCCTGGTTCATCGCCAGCTGCCAGATCGGACCGGGGCCGTCGGCGCCGAACACCTCGTCGAAGTGCTTGCCGCCGATGTTGATGTTCTTCATCTTGACGCCGCCGGCCGGGCCGCCGAGCCAGACGGAGGTGGCCAGCGACGGGGTGTAGCCGCTGAACCAGGCGGCCTTCTTCTCGTCGGTGGTACCGGTCTTGCCGGCGATCTGCCGGCCGTCGTCGAGCTTGAGCGCGGCCGCGGTGCCCTTCTCGGTCACGTTGAGCAGGACGGTGTTGAGGGCGTCCGCGGTCTGCTCGGAGAAGGCCTGGCTGCAGGTGGTCTGCGGGACCTTGACCTCCTTGCCGTCGACCGTGCTGATCTTGTTGATCGCGACCGGGGTGCAGTACTTGCCGCGGGCCGCGAAGGTCGCGTAGACGTTCGACATGGTCAGCGGGCTGAGCTCCAGGGTGCCGAGGACCATCGAGGGGACCTCCTGGAAGGCGTCGCCCTTGGCGGACTGGGTGATGCCCAGCTTGTTGGCCATCTGCTTCATCGCGCAGAGGCCGACCTGCTGCTCCATCTGCACGAAGTAGGTGTTGACCGAGAGGGCCATGGCCTGCTTGAGCTCGTACGGGCCGACCTCGCCGGTCGACTCGTTCTTCACCGTGGCCTTGGGCTTGTCGGTGTTCCTCCAGGTACCCGTGCAGGTGGTCATCTGCGGGTAGTCGATCTTGTTCTCGGAGGGGAACGGCTGGGTGGGCGACAGGCCCGACTCCAGGGCTGCCGCGGCGAGGATCGGCTTGAACGTCGAGCCGGTCTGGAAGCCGTTGCCGCCGCCCATCGCGGAGTCGACGTTGAGGTTGACGACGGTCTGGTTCTTGTTCGGGTCCAGGCCGTACGGGCGGGTCTGGGCCATGGCCAGGATCTTGCCGGTGCCGGGCTCCATCATGGTCGCGGCGGCCGAGACCGTGTCCGTCACGTTGACCTTCTTGGTGACGGCGTTCTGGGCGGCGGCCTGCTTGTCCGGGTCCAGCGTGGTGTAGATGTTCAGGCCGCCGGTGTCCCACAGCTTCTTGCGGTCGGCGACGCTCTTGCCGAACGCCGGGTCCTGCTTGACCACGTGGCGCACGTAGTCGCAGAAGAAGCCCATGCCGGCCTGGGCGGTGATGCAGCCGTTCTGCGGGTCCTTGAACTTCAGGCCCAGCGGGGCGGCCTTGGCCTCCTTGGCCTGGTCCGCGGTGATGTGCTTGTTCTCGAGCATCTTGTCGATCACGACGTTGCGGCGCTTGACCGTGTTGTCGGGGTAGCGCACCGGGTCGTAGGACGACGGGTTCTGCACCATGCCGGCCAGGGTGGCGGCCTCGGCGACGGTCAGGTCCTTGTTGCTCTTGCTGAAGTAGCGCTGGGAGGCGGCTTCGATGCCGTAGGCCTGGTGGCCGTAGAAGGTGATGTTGAGGTAGTTGGTGAGGATCTGGTCCTTCGACAGGTCCTCTTCCAGCTTGATCGCGACCTTGAGCTCCTGGATCTTGCGACCCAGGGTCTTGCGCTGCGCCTCCAGCACCGCGGCCTGGTCGTCGCCGGCCTTCTCGACGTTGACGTTCTTCACGTACTGCTGGGTCAGCGTCGAGGCGCCCTGCGAGGTGGTGCCGCTCTCGGCGTTCTTGCCGATGGCGCGGAGCACGCCCTTGAGGTCGACGGCGCCGTGCTCGTAGAAGCGGGCGTCCTCGATGTCGACCTGGGCGTGCCGCATGAACGGTGACATCTGGTCGGCGGTGAGGACGGTGCGGTCGCGCTCGTACACCTTGGCGATCAGGCCGCCCTTGGCGTCGAAGATCTGCGTCGCCTGGGTGAGCGGCGGGGTCTTGAAGTCATCGGAGATGTTGGAGAAGCTCTCCGCCGTGTCCTTGGCGGTCAGCCCGATGGCGCCGACGGCGGGCAGGGCGAGGCCTGCCAGCAGGACTCCGGAGAGCACGCTGACGCCCAGGAACTTCACTCCGTGTCCCGCGATGTCGAGCGGCGACTCGCGGCGCTTATCGCGCGGAGCTCCGGTGTTGCCTGGGGGCTGGGATGCCTGGGGGCGCTTCGGTGCCATGAGGAGAACCCTACGTCCCGGAATCCCGCCCATAGGGGCAGGTGTTCCCCTACGCTTGTCACAAGCTTGCGACAGCTTCGGTGCGTCAACACCATTCACTCTTGTGAGTGCAGAGACTTGCCCGAATTGCCCGATATTAGAGGGTTTTTGAGGCGGCTGCGGCCTGCTGTACCCGTGTAAACGGTAGCGCTCCGTGATGACGCGCGTGGCGAGAGTTGCTACGTCGCGATTGACAAGGCTTGCGACCTGCGATCACTCCAACGAGTGAGCTGACCGGTACCCATAGTCCAATCGGGTCATGCGAGATTGAGCCCGGAGGGGCTGTTGCTCGCTGTCGTTCTTCCGTAACGTCCTCAACTGGCAACGGTGAATATGCCGTTGCCGCCGTGGGGGAGCCTCGATACGGGAGAGGACGGCGCCGGGATGGGCTGGGTTGACGACTGGAGTGCGCAGGCCGCCTGCCGCACGAGTGATCCGGACGAGTTGTTCGTCCAGGGGGCGGCGCAGAATCGCGCCAAGGCGGTGTGCAGCGGTTGCCCCGTCCGCACGGAGTGCCTGGCGGACGCACTGGACAACCGGGTCGAGTTCGGGGTCTGGGGCGGGATGACGGAACGCGAGCGCCGGGCGCTGCTGCGCCGCCGCCCGACGGTCATCTCGTGGCGGAGGCTGCTGGAGACGGCCCGCACCGAGTACGAGGAGTCCCTCGCGACCGGCGTGATACTGACGGACTACGCCCAGGCGGGCTGAGCACACCGGCGCGGTGCGGATCCGCGCCGTGGCAGACCGGTGCCGGGGGGCCATCGGGCTGAGGACATCGGTGCCTGGCGCACCCGTGTCCGGCGCACCCGCGCCGAGGACGTTCACGCTGAGGACATCCGCATCGAGGACATCCGCATCGAGGGCGTTCGCGCCGGGCGCTCCGGTGCCGGGCGCGCGGGCCGGGCCGGTGCCTACGCGGTGCCGCTGAGCCGGTCCCCGATGGCGCGCAGCCCGTCCAGGTCGTGCACGTCGCCCGGCAGCGCGGCGACCTCCACGATCGGCACGTCCGGGTACACGGAGACGAAGCGGTCGCGGGTGCGGCGCTCCCGCCCCATGATCTGCATCCGTTCGGCGTGCAGCCTCAGCAGCCCGGCCGCGAGCAGTTCGGCCTCGGGCGAGGCGTGCTCCGAGCCGTTCTCCTCCAGTGCCTCGGCGGCCGCCAGCGCCCGTTCCGCGGTGAGCTGCGGCGCGCCCGAGCCGTGCACCCGGTTGAGCACCAGACCGGCCAGCGGCATCCGGTCCGCGGCGAGCCGGTCGACGAAGTACGCCGCCTCGCGCAGCGCGTCCCGCTCCGGCGCGGCCACCACCAGGAACGCCGTGCCCGGCGCCTTGAGCAGCTGGTACGTGCGGTCGGCGCGCTCGCGGAAGCCGCCGAACATGGAGTCCATCGCGCTGACGAAGGTCTGCACGTCGGTGAGCAGCTGGGCGCCGAAGATCTTGCCCAGGGTGCCGGTGATCAGGCCCATGCCGGCGTTGAGGAACCTCATCGCGCTGCGGCCGCCGACCTTGGCGGGGGCGGTCAGGATCCGGATCACCCGGCCGTCGAGGAAGGAGCCGAGCCGGTTGGGCGCGTCCAGGAAGTCCAGCGCGGAGCGGGACGGCGGGGTGTCGACGACGATCAGGTCCCATTCCTCGGCGTCGCGCAGCTGCCCGAGCTTCTCCATCGCCATGTACTCCTGCGTGCCCGCGAAGCCGGCCGACAGGGACTGGTAGAACGGGTTCTCCATGATCGCCTTGGCCCGTTCGGGCTCGGCGTGGGCGAGCACGACCTCGTCGAAGGTCCGCTTCATGTCGAGCATCATGGCCTGCAGCTCGCCGTCGCCGGTGACCCCCTTGACGACCCGGGGGGTGTTGTCCAGCTCGGTGAGGCCCATCGACTGGGCGAGCCGGCGGGCCGGGTCGATGGTCAGAACGACGACCTTGCGGCCGCGTTCGGCGGCCCGCAGGCCGATCGCCGCGGCGGTGGTGGTCTTGCCGACGCCGCCGGAGCCGCAGCAGACGATGATCCTGGTCCTCGGGTCGTCGATCAGCCTGTCGACGGCGAGCCGGCTGCCGGCGGCCCGGACACCGCTGCCGCCGTTGCCGACCCCGCCGCTGCTACCGCCGCCGTGGGCCCGGCCGGCCCCGCCGTTCCCGCCGGCTCCGCTGGTTCCGTTGGTGGTCACGCCGCCCCCTGCCGCTTCAGTTCGCCCGCCAGCCGGTACAGCCCGCCGAGGTCCACGCCCTCGCCCAGCAGTGGCAGTTCGTACGTGGGGAGCCGCAGTTGCTGGAGGTCGGCGCGCTGCTCGCGCTCCAGCTCGACCCGCTCGGCGTGCTCCCTGGCCTGTTCCAGCAGCGGGTCGAGCAGCGGCTCCACCGCCGCCCGGACCGTCTCCGGCTTGCGCGAGCGTCCGCCGAGCCCGGCCTCGCCGAGGGCCAGGGCGACCTCCTCGCGGTGGTTCCCGTCCACCGCGGCCACCGCCGCGGCGTCCAGCACCGGCGGCCGGACCATGTTGACCATCACCCCGCCCACCGGGAGCCTGGCCTCGCGCAGCTCGGCGAAGCCGTCGACCGTCTCCTGCACCGGCATCTCCTCCAGCAGGGTGACCAGGTGCACCGCGGTCTCCGGCGATTTCAGCACCCGCATCACGGCCTGCGCCTGGGTGTGTATCGGCCCGATCCGGGCCAGCCCGGCGACCTCGGCGTTCACGTTCAGGAACCGGGTGAGCCGCCCGGTCGGCGGCGCGTCCATCACGACCGCGTCGTAGCGGCGGCGGCCGTCGGGGCCCTTGCGCCGGGCCGCCTCGCAGGCCTTGCCGGTGAGCAGGACGTCCCGTACGCCGGGCGCGATGGTGGTCGCGAAGTCGACGAAGCCGACCTTCTGCAGCGCCTTGCCGGCCCGGCCGAGCTTGTAGAACATCTCCAGGTACTCGAGCAGCGCCTGCTCGGGGTCGATGGCCAGCGCGAACACCTCGCCGCCGCCCCCGCCGCCCCCGTCGTCGGGGGGCAGGCCCAGCTGGGCGCGGGAGACCGCGGCGATCCGGCGCTCCTCGTACGGGAGGGCGGCGATGCCGAACAGTTCGGCGATGCCCTGGCGCCCCTCGACCTCGATCAGCAGCACCCGGCCGCCGTCGGCGGCGAGCGCCAGCGCCAGCGCGGCGGCCAGCGTGGTCTTCCCGGTGCCGCCCTTGCCGCTGACCACGTGCAGCCGGACGCCCTCCCAGTCGGGGTCGCGCCGGGCCGCCTGGCCGGGGGTGCGTGCCACGCTCCGTCTCCGTCCGTCTCGTGGGCCGGGGCCGCTCCGTCGGCCGGCCCGAACTACCGGTGCCCTCTCGCGAGGGTAACCAGGGAGCGCGCCGGATGCCCGGAGCACCAGGGGGGCCGGGCCTGAATCATGCCCCCTTTGTGGGCCACCTCACACGCCGGTCCGTGGGCGGCGCCGATCGCGGTGGCCGCTCGTCTAGAGTCTGGCCATGACCAAGTGGGAATACATGACGGCGCCTCTGCTCGTGCACGCCACCAAGCAGATCCTGGACAACTTCGGCTCGGACGGCTGGGAGCTCGTCCAGGTCGTGCCGGGCCCGAACCCGGAGCAGCTGGTGGCCTACTTCAAGCGGGAGAAGAACGCATGAGCAAGGTCGAGGCCAAGCTCGCCGACCTGGGGCTGACCCTGCCGCCGGTGGCCGCTCCGGTCGCCGCGTACGTGCCGGCCCTGCGCTCGGGCGAGTTCGTGTTCACCTCCGGCCAGCTGCCGGTCGTCGGCGGCAAGCTGCCGAGCACCGGCAAGGTCGGCGCCGAGGTCTCCCCGGAGGAGGCCAAGGAGCTCGCGCAGACCTGCGCGCTGAACGCGCTGGCCGCGATCAAGTCGGTGATCGGTGACCTGGACCAGATCGAGCGGGTCGTGAAGGTGGTCGGCTTCGTCGCCTCCGCCCCCGACTTCACCGGTCAGCCGGGCGTGATCAACGGTGCCAGCGAGCTGCTCGGCAAGGTGCTGGGCGAGGCCGGGGTGCACGCCCGCAGTGCGGTCGGCGTCGCGGTGCTGCCGCTGGACGCCCCGGTCGAGGTCGAGCTCCAGGTGCGCGTCAAGAGCAGCTGAGTGTGATCGCGAAAGGCGGGGTTGGGCCTGTCCAACCCCGCCTTCGTACGCTTAGCATCCGGGCATGGACCATCGAGCGACGACGCTCCCGATGCCGCCCGGTTGGCCCGCCCGGATCCGGGCGGTCGACTCCGGCGTGCTGACCCCGCCGGTGCCCAGGCTCGCCGCGACGGTCGTGCTGCTGCGCGACGCGGCCGCCGGGCCGCAGGCGTACCTGCTGCGCCGGCGCACCTCGATGGCCTTCGCGGCCGGCATGTACGCCTACCCGGGCGGCGGGGTGGATCCGCGCGACGCCGAAGTGGAGACGGGCTGGGCCGGACCGGCGCCCGAGGAGTGGGCGCGGCGGCTCGGGGTGGACGCCCGGACGGCGCGGGCGGTGGTCTGCGCGGCCGTCCGCGAGACCTTCGAGGAAGCCGGCGTCCTGCTGGCCGGCCCGGACGCGGACAGCGTCGCCGCGCCGCGCGACTGGAGCGCCGAGCGGGCGGCGCTGGAGGCGCACGAGCTGTCCTTCGCCGAGTTCCTCCGCGACCACGCCCTGGTGCTGCGCAGCGACCTGCTGGGCGGCTGGGCCCGCTGGGTCACCCCGGAGTTCGAGGAGCGCCGCTACGACACCTGGTTCTTCGTCGCGGCGCTGCCGGCCGGGCAGAGCGCGGCCCTGGAGGTCGGCGAGGCCGACCGGGTGGCCTGGCTGACGCCCGCCGAGGCCGTTCTCGGCTACCAGGAGGGCCGGTTCGGGATGCTGCCGCCGACCGTGACGGTGCTGCGCGAGCTGGCGCCGGTGCGCACCGCCGCGGAGGCGCTGGACGCGGCCGCCGGGCGGTCGCTGGAGCCGGTGCTGGGCCGGGCCGAGGTCCGGGGCGACCGGATGACGGTCCGCTGGCCCGGGTACGACGAACTGACCATCGACGGGGACTTCCCCGAGGACGCCTGACCGCACCGGCCCCGCCCTCGTCGGCGCTGTCGCCGACGACGCCGCCGAACAGACTCGAAACAGAGAACAGAGAGGACCGACGCCCGATGACCCACAACGCCGTGGCTCGCCGGACGGCACCCGAGCTGCCCGCCCGCCGCCTGATCCCCCGTACCCCGGCCTGCGAGAGTCCGGTCCCGTTCGTCGAGACGGCCCAGCGGCCGCTCGTCCGGGTCCTGCCGCTCAGGGCCCTGCACCGGCCCCGCGGGGACAACCGGTGAGCGGGCTCCTGCCGGGCGACCCGGCCGCCACCATCGACGGCGAGGCCACGCCCCGGGCGCTGTGCGTGCTGGCGCCGAACCCGTCGCCGATGACGCTGGACGGCACCAACACCTGGCTGCTCTCCGAGCCCGGCTCGGACCTCGCCGTGGTGGTCGACCCCGGCCCGCTGCACGAGGGCCACCTGCGCCGGGTGGTCGACCTCGCGGAACAGCAGGGCAAACGCGTCGCGCTGACCCTGCTCACCCACGGCCACGCCGACCACTCCGAGGGCGCGGCCCGCTTCGCCGAACTCACCGGCACCGAGGTGCGCGCCCTGGACCCGGCGCACCGGCTGGGCTCCGAGGGCCTGGTCAACGGCCAGCGGCTGGACGTCGGCGGCCTCGACCTGCGGGTGGTCGCCACCCCCGGCCACACCTCGGACTCGCTGACCTTCCACCTGCCCGCCGACGGCGCGATCCTCACCGGCGACACCGTCCTCGGCCGCGGCACCACGATGGTCGCCCACCCCGACGGCCGGCTCGGCGACTACCTGGACTCGCTGCGCCACCTGCACACGATGGCCTCCGCGCACGGCGTGCGGACGGTGCTGCCCGGCCACGGTCCGGCGCTCGCGGACGCGCTCGGCGCCGTCGACTACTACCTCGCCCACCGGGCCAACCGGCTCGCCCAGGTGGAGACCGCGGTCGAGGCCGGCTGCCGGACCGCGGACGAGGTGGTGGCCCGGGTCTACGCCGACGTCGACCGGGCGCTCTGGCCGGCCGCCGAGCTCTCGGTCCGGGCGCAGCTGAAGTACCTGGAGGAGCACGGGCTGATCCCGGGCCTCGACTGATCCCGTCGCGCGCGGGGCGGGCAGCGGAACGCCGAAGGGGAACGCCGAAGGGCCCGCCCGCGCGGACGGGCCCTTCGGCGGTTACGGCGTGAAGACGTAAAGGCGTGAAGACGTGAGCGCGCCGAGGTCAGCGCGAGCGGCGCGACAGCCGCTCGACGTCCATCAGCACCACCGCGCGCGCCTCCAGCTTCAGCCAGCCGCGGCCGGCGAAGTCGGCGAGCGCCTTGTTGACCGTCTCGCGGGAGGCGCCGACCAGCTGGGCCAGCTCCTCCTGGGTGAGGTCGTGGGCGACGTGGATGCCCTCCTCGGACTGCACGCCGAAGCGGCGGGAGAGGTCCAGCAGGGCCTTGGCGACGCGGCCGGGCACGTCGGAGAAGACCAGGTCGGACATCACGTCGTTGGTCCGGCGCAGGCGGCGGGCGATGGCCCGCAGCAGCGCGATGGAGACCTCGGGTCGGGCGTGCAGCCAGGGCTGCAGGTCGCCGTGGCCCAGGCCGAGCAGCTTGACCTCGGTCAGCGCGCTGGCGGTCGCGGTGCGCGGGCCCGGGTCGAACAGCGACAGCTCGCCGATCATCTCGCTGGGGCCGAGGACGGCGAGCATGTTCTCGCGTCCGTCCGGCGAGGCGCGGTGCAGCTTGACCTTGCCCTCGGCGACGACGTACAGCCGGTCGCCCGGGTCGCCCTCGTGGAACAGCGACTCACCACGGGCGAGGGTCACCTCGGTCATGGAAGCGCGCAGCTCGCCGGCCTGTTCGTCGTCGAGTGCCGCGAAGAGTGCGGCGCGCCGCAGAACGTCGTCCACGTGCTTCCTCCTTCTCGGCCGTTCGGCGGGTGGGCCGTCCGGCGCAAGTTCCGTACCGTGCTCTGCATCACCAAGCATGGCGCATGTCGCTCCGATCATATGAGGAGGGGGTGTGCCGAGGTGTGCCGTGCGGGGCCATTCGTACCGGCGGGTCACCGGGTGGGGCGTCGCGGGGGCGGCGCCGGGTCGAACGCCTGCTCGGGCGGTTCGAACAATGAATCGCCCACCGCCGTACGGGCGTAGAGGACGCCGTGGCCGGCCCGGTGGGCGCTGGTCGGACCCGCCGCGCGCAGGGCGGTCAGGTGCTGCGATACGCCGGCGGCGGACAAACCGGTGCGGCGGGTCGGCCAGGGCCGAGGCCTCGCCGGGGCGGGCGCTCGGCCCGTTCAGCCGGACCGGGCCGGGTTCAGCCGGTGAAGCCCAGCTCGCCGAGGGTCTTCTCGATCCGGGTGCGGTGCGCCGCCTCCCAGTCGTCCAGCGTCTCGGCGGCCTCCTTGGCCAGCTTGGCGCGGGCCGCCGCCAGGGCCTCGGCGCGCCGGGCGGCGGGCACCACCACGACCCCCTCCTCGTCGGCCACCACGACGTCACCGGCCGCCACCGGCACGCCGCCGCAGCGCACCCGGGCGCCGTGCGTGCCGAGCTCCCGCTTGGCCCCCGGTATCGGGATCACGCCGCGGGCGAAGACCGGGAAGCCCAGCTCCCGCACCTCGCCCAGATCCCGGATCAGGCCGTCGGCGACGAACGCCGCGACGCCCCGGCGCTGCGCGACGGCGCACACGTTGCCGCCGGCCAGCGCGTAGTCCAGGTCGCCCGACTCGACGACGATCACGGCGCCCGGCTCGGCCCGGTAGATCGCCGCGTGCAGCATCAGGTTGTCGCCGGGCGGGCACTGCACGGTGAACGCCGGGCCGGCCACCCGCGGCGCCCCCGCCCACAGCGGACGGATGCCGATGTCCATGACCTGGGCGCGCCCGAGCACGTCGGCCAGGGTGGTGGTGGGGATGTCCTTGAAGTCCTGGTCCATGTTTCCTCGTTCTCCGGTGGTCGGGCGGCGGCCGACCGCCGCCGGTCACGCTAACCCGCGACGGTTCGGGCGAGGAAGGCCCTTCGGCCGGAGAACTCCACGGCTCGGGCGGGAGGGTCGGGCGTGGGGTTTCAGACGCGGAAGGCCGCGACGTAGCGGCGGGGGTCGCGGCGGAGGTCGGTGTCCCAGCGGGCCGTGGTCTGTTCGGCGAAGGTCTGCCCGGTGCGCAGCACTTCGTCGAGCGGGTCGAGGTAGTCGAGCACCTTCGGCTGTTCCAGGCCGGCGCGGACCCGGGCCCGCAGGCCTGCCCGGGCGAGCCGGACGAGTTCCGCCGCGAGTTCGCGGACCCGGTCGCCGCCGAGCATGGTGTCCAGGCCGTCGGCGGGGAGCCTGGCCTTCGCCGCGCGGTGCTCCGCCACGCCGTGGTGGCGCAGCAGTTCCCAGGCCGCCGTCCGCGAGGGCGGGTGGTAGGCGAGCCCCGCCCACAGCGCCGGTACGGCCGGGATGTGCCGGTACGGCGGGCCGTCCCCGGCCCGCAGTTCCAGGGTCCGGCGGACCCTGACGTCCGTCCAGATCTGCGACATGTGGGAGACCCAGTGGTCGAAGGTCGGCATGGTGCCGTCGTCGAAGCCCTGCCGCAGGATCTCGGCGAACGGCCGGTCGGGGGCGGGCCGGTACCGTCCGTCCGGGCCGCGGTAGTAGATCATCGGGATCCCCAGCGCCCAGTCGATGACGTCGTCGGCGTTCACGTCGGGCCGCAGCGCGGGCGGTAGGACGCCGCAGCGGCGCGGGTCCATCCGCAGCCAGTTCTGCGACCTGTGCGAGAGCAGCCCGTTCGACCGGCCGCCCTGCAGCGGCGAGTTGACGAGCAGTGCGGCGACCACCGGGGACGCGGCGGTCAGCATCCGCAGCTTCTGGGTGAAGTCCTCGTCGGACAGGTAGTCCAGGTGCACCTGGGTGGACAGCGACATCGACATGATCTTCGGGGCCCCGCTGCCGGCCTCGCCGATCCGGTCGAAGAAGTCGCGCATGACGGCACCGCGGAGCATCGGCACCCAGGAGACGGTGTCGAGCCGGTCGAAGGGGAGGTTGCCGCCGGGCAGGAGGGCCAGGCCGAAGCGCCCGACGAGCTCCGCGAGGCGCTCCATCGTGGCCCGCATGTCGTCCACGGCCGTGGCCAGGTCGGCGGCCGGGACGGAGGAGTACTCGACCTGGCCGCCGTGTTCGAGCGTGATCTGGGCGGTGTCCGCCAGGTCCACGCCGGTCAGCCGGCCGTTGTCGCGCCGGTCCGCGCCGCCCCATTCGGCGAGGACGGCCTCCAGGACGGCCCGGACGCCGTTCTTCCCCTCGTAGGGGGCGGCCCGCCCGGTCTCCGGGTCGACGATGCCGTTCTCGATCTCCAGCCCGATCCGCTCGGTCGCGGCCGCGGCCGGGGCGAGCAGCGGTCCGAGGTCGTCGCGGTGCAGCGCCGCTCCCGCCGCCGGGCCGCCGCTCTGCTCGCCGGTTCGGCGCCGGGGCGCCGGTGCCGCGCTCACCCGGCCCGCAGCCGCGCGGTGTCGTCGGCGTGCTGCCCCCGGTCGATCACCTGGCCCACCACGGCCAGGGCCGACTGGGCGGCGCCCTGCATCCAGGCGTGCGCTCCGGACAGGTGCTCTCCGGCGAAGAAGATCCTCGGGTCGTCGGTCGGGTGCGGGGCGCCGAGCCCGGTCAGGTACCGGGTGTGCTCGCCGGGCGCGAGGTGGGCGAAGGCGCCGCCGCCCATGCCGACCTGGTCGTCCCAGTTCCAGTGCACGATGTCGTCCGCGTCGCGGAGGATGCCGGGGTGCAGCCGTTCCAGGCACTTCAGGACCAGCAGGTCGCGGTCGGCCGGCGGCAGGGTGGTGAAGCGGCGGGCGTTGGCCCCCCACAGGTAGGCGCCGACGAGCACCGCGGGCTCGTGGGAGCGCTGCGGGTCCCGGGCGGCCCAGCGCCGCCTGCCGACGGTGCTCCCGTTGGTCCGGCCGTCGACGGGCCGGGCGTTGTCCGACGGGTACCAGCACTGCTGGATCGGCATGTCGGTGAAGCTGCCGCCGCCGAAGATCCGGTCGTCCAGTTCCCAGCCGCGCCGCTTGGTGTGCACGAGCGTCTTCGTGCTGCTGGCGTAGCTGATGCCGCGGATCGCGTGGCGCTGGTGGTGGGGCAGGCCGGGCCGGAAGCTGATCTGGTCGAGGGCGGGGACGGGGACGCAGCAGACGACGAAGTCGACGTCCTCGGTGATCGTGCCGCCGAGGCGCCGCCCGTGCACCCGGACGCCCCGGCGGGTCAGCGAGAGCTCGTCGATCTGGGTGGACAGCTGGAGGGTCCTCGGACGCAGCCGGCGTACGAACGCGTGCACCAGGCGGTCGGTGCCGTCGACCAGTTCCACCTGGCCCGCGTGGAACAGGCCGAAGTAGTCGACGAGGACCTCCAGCAGGGAGGACTGCTCGTAGTGGACCAGGCCGCTGGCGTGGCCGAGGAGGTCCCAGGCGTCCTGCGACAGGTGCTCGTGGACGTACTGCCACAGCGACACCGAGACGAGCCGGTCGAGCGCCGGGTCGTCCCAGTGGCCGTCCAGCACCCGCCGGCGCTGGTCGGGGGTGAGCGTCTCCCAGGCGGCCGTCAGCAGCCGGTCCAGGATCCGCCGCGGGTCCTGCTTCTCGGCGGCGCGCAGCGCGAACGCCGGGTGCAGCGCGTGCACCTCCTGGACGCGGGCGCGGTGGCCGCGCAGGTGGTAGTAGGCGTCCGGGTTGAAGTTGACGAACGGCCTGGTCCGCAGGCCGAACTGGGACACGTAGTGGAGGACGCAGTGGTGGTTCCCGGGGATGCGCATGGCGCCCAGGTCGGCGTGCGTGCCGTCCCAGAAGCGGTGCGTGCGCACCCGTCCGCCGGGTTGGTTCGACCGCTCGTACAGGACGATGCCGAAGCCCCGGCGCTGGAGCTCGTAGGCGGCGACGAGGCCCGCCACCCCGGCCCCGATCACCGCGACCCGCCCGGTGGCGCCGGTCACCGGGCGCAGCAGGCTGCTGGGAAAGGCGAAGCTCTCGTCGAACATGGGCACCTCGCGTCGTCGTAGCCCTCAGACTGGGGCAGCCAGCCGTCGCGAGCCACCAGACCGCGCCCATCCGAAGGTCGGTCCGCGGCTCCCGCGGGCTCCGGTGATCCGCTGCCCGCCGTGGGCCGTTCGGCGTAGCCTTCGTGCATGGCAGAGAGCAAGGTCCGGGCGGCGGCGGCACCGAAGGCGAAGGCCGTGCCGGGGGTGAAGCCGGGGAAGCCGGAGTCGCACCTGGCGATGGTGCGGCGGGCGCGGCGGATCAACCGCGAGTTGACGGAGCTGTACCCGTACGCGCATCCGGAACTGGACTTCGAGAACCCGTTCCAGCTGCTGGTGGCGACCGTGCTGTCGGCGCAGACGACGGACCTGCGGGTGAACCAGACGACGCCGGCGCTGTTCGCGAAGTACCCGACGCCGGAGGACATGGCGGCGGCGAACCCGGAGGAGCTGGAGGAGGTCATCCGCCCGACCGGGTTCTTCCGGAACAAGGCGAAGTCGCTGATCGGCCTCTCGATCGCCCTGCGCGACGACTTCGGCGGCGAGGTCCCGGGCCGCCTGGACGACCTGGTGAAGCTGCCGGGCGTGGGCCGCAAGACCGCCAACGTGGTCCTCGGCAACGCCTTCGGGGTGCCCGGGATCACCGTGGACACGCATTTCGGGCGGCTGGCCCGGCGGTTCGGCTGGACCGCCGAGGAGGACCCGGTGAAGGTCGAGGCGGCCGTCGCCGAGATCTTCCCGAAGTCGGAGTGGACGATGCTGTCGCACCGGGTGGTCTTCCACGGCCGCCGGATCTGCCACTCCCGCAAGCCCGCCTGCGGCGCCTGCCCGGTCGCGCCGCTCTGCCCGTCGTACGGGGAGGGCGAGACCGACCCGGAGAAGGCGCGCAAGCTGCTCAAGTACGAGCTGGGCGGGCAGCCCGGGCAGCGGCTGAGGCCGCCGGGGGACTTCCCTGGGGAGGCCGCCGCCCGGGCCGACGCCGCCGGGCACCAGGGGCGGATCGCGGACCTGGCGGTGGGCGAGTGACCCGCGAGGCACGGCGGGCGCCGGAGCCGTCGGCGGTGCGGGTGGTCGAGGGGGACGGCCTGCCGGCCTGGCTGGAGCCGGTGCGGGAGGCGGCCGAGCGGGTGCTGCCGGAGCAGCTGAGCCGCTTCCTGCCGCCGGTGGAGGGCGGCCGGGCGGCGGCGGTGCTGATGCTGTTCGGCGAGGGCCCGGACGGGCCGGACCTGCTGCTGATCGAGCGGGCCCGCTCGCTGCGCTCGCACGCCGGGCAGCCGTCCTTCCCGGGCGGCGCGCTGGATCCGGAGGACGGTGACCCGGACGGCCCGGGCCCGGTCGCGGCGGCGTTGCGCGAGGCCTGGGAGGAGACCGGGCTGGACCCGGCCGGGGTGCAGGTGTTCGCGGTGCTGCCGGCGCTGTACATCCCGGTCAGCCGGTTCGTGGTGACCCCGGTGCTGGGCTGGTGGCGCGAGGAGTCGCCGGTGCGGCCGGTGGACCAGGGGGAGACCGGCGCGGTGTTCCGGGTGCCGGTCGCCGATCTGGCCGACCCGGCGAACCGGGTGCGGCTGCGCCACCCGTCCGGGCACGTGGGGCCGGCCTTCGCGGTGGCCGGGCGGCTGGTCTGGGGGTTCACGGCCGGGGTGATCGACCGGGTGCTGCACCACGGCGGGCTGGAGCTGCCCTGGGACCCGTCCCGGATCGTCGACCTCTCGGACGAGGCGCTGGCCCTGGTTCAGGGCGATCTCGACCACTCCCGGGCGCTGCCGGGCGGCGACGCCGGTCCCACGTGAGGGGCCGTCTGCGCGGCCGGGCCGCGGGCCGTGGGAGGGTGTCCGGGTGAACGTCCTGGATGTGCTGCTGATCGCCGCTGCCGTGGCATTCGCCGTGTCGGGCTACCGGCAGGGCTTCGTGGTGGGTGTCCTGTCCCTGGTCGGCTTCCTGGGCGGCGGCCTGCTGGCCGTCCAGCTGCTGCCGCTGCTGCTCGACCACCTCAGCCCGGGCACCACGGCCTCGGTGGTGGCCGTGGTGGTGGTGATCGTGTGCGCCGCGATCGGCCAGGCGGTGACCGCGCACTTCGGCTGGAAGCTCCGGGGCCACATCGGCCGCCGTCCGGCGCGGGTGCTGGACGCGACCGGCGGCGCGGCCGTGAACGTGGTCTCGATGCTGCTGGTGGCCTGGCTGATCGGCTCGGCGCTGGCCGGGGCGTCGCTGCCGACGGTGTCCAAGCAGGTCCGCTCCTCGGCGATCCTCGGCGGCGTGCAGAACGCGCTGCCCGACGACGCGCCGAACTGGTTCTCGGACTTCTCCAAGGTGCTGGCCCGCAACGGCTTCCCGCAGGTCTTCAACCCCTTCGAGCACGAGCCGATCACCCAGGTCGACACCCCCGACCCGGCGCTGGCCGGCAGCCCGGCGGTGGCGCGGGCCAAGCAGAGCCTGGTCAAGGTGGTCGGCACCGCCACCTCCTGCAGCAAGACCCTGGAGGGCAGCGGTTTCGTCTTCGCCCCGCACCGGGTGATGACCAACGCCCACGTGGTCGGCGGGGTCGACGAGCCGACCGTGCAGATCGGCGGGGTCGGCCAGCTGTACGACGCGACGGTGGTCCGCTACGACTGGCAGCGCGACATCGCGGTCCTGGACGTCCCCAAGCTGAACGCGCCCCCGCTGGCGTTCGCGGGCGAGGCGAAGACCAACGACAGCGCGATCGTGGCGGGTTTCCCGGAGAACGGCGCCTTCAACGTCCAGCCGGCCCGTATCCGCGGCCGGATCCAGGCCAACGGCCCGGACATCTACCACCGCGGCCAGGTGGTCCGCGACGTCTACTCGGTCCGCTCGCTGGTCCGCCAGGGCAACAGCGGCGGCCCGCTGCTCACCCCGGACGGCCAGGTCTACGGCGTGGTGTTCGCCAAGTCGCTGGACAGCGCCGACACCGGGTACGTGCTGACCGCGGCCGAGGTGCGGGAGGACGCGGAGAGGGGCAGCACCGCGAGCACCCCGGTGGACACCCAGGGCTGCGCGCTCTGACCGGGCCGCGGGGCGGTCCGACGCGCCGGGTCCGACGATCCGATATCC
Organism: Kitasatospora sp. NPDC058492; assembly: GCF_042720685.1. Taxonomy (NCBI): domain Bacteria; kingdom Bacillati; phylum Actinomycetota; class Actinomycetes; order Kitasatosporales; family Streptomycetaceae; genus Kitasatospora; species Kitasatospora sp. NPDC058492. The sequence continues at coordinate 115,551 of NZ_JBHXMU010000013.1, read as the reverse complement.
GTCACACCGTCAGTCCGCCCTGGTAGCCTCTGCCGCGCTCACCCGTTCGGCTCAACCGGGCGCCGTCCCGGAGTGAGTCTTACGGGAGGTCGTGGTAGTCCGATGATGGGTCACTCGCACGCGGTCAGTGGGGCGATGCTGTACGCCGCCTCCGCGCCGTTCCTGCCCCCGCTGCTGCTGCACACCACGCTGCAGCCGGCGGACATACTGATGGGCACGGTGCTGTGCGCGGGGGCGGCCCTGCTGCCGGACCTCGACCACCACGACGGCTCGATCGCCAACTTCCTGGGGCCGATCTCCAAGGCGCTCTGCCGCTTCGTGGCCTGGGCCTCCGGCGGGCACCGGCACGCCACCCACTCGCTGCTGTTCGTCGCGCTGATGGGCGCCGGCACCTGGGCGGGCGTCACCTACCTGGGCCGCAACTTCACCCTGGTGCTGACGTTCTTCCTGATCGCGCTCGCGATCCGGGCGCTGCGGCTCTGCCCGCCGGGGGACGGCCCGGAGAGCTGGATCACCGTCATCGGGCTGTCCGCGCTCGGCACCTTCGGGATGAACACCTGGATGCCGAACTCGCCGGGCTGGCTGCCGTACGCGGTGGCGCTGGGCACCCTGGCGCACCTGCTGGGCGACTGCCTGACCAAGAAGGGCGCGCCGCTGCTCTGGCCGCACAAGGAGCGCTACGAGGTGGTGCTGATCAAGCGCAGCGGCAACAACGTCGAGACCAAGGTGCTGGTGCCGATCATGTCGGTGGCGACCTTCGTCCTGCTCTGGTTCACCGCGGTGTCGCCGACGCTCGTGAACTGACCGGCGGGACTGGCCGGCCAGCCGACCCGACCGGCGGGACCGACCGGCCGAACCGATTGGTCGGCCGGAACCGGTCCGCCGGACCGGCCGGACGACGCGGCGCGAGGCCTCAGGTCTCGCGCCGCAGTCGTGCGCCGACCCAGCGGGCGCGCCGGCCGAGGATGCGGGGGATGCCGAGCTGCCGCTGCGCCGGGCGTGGACGGCGGTCGGGGCCGTCGTAGCCGAGGTCGTCCGCCCAGTCGGGGCGGTGGGCGGAGCGCTGGGAGCTGTTGTGGCGTCGGGCGCGCGGGGCGCCGCCGCGATCGGGCATCCAGGTCATACCGGAATGGATGCCCCTGGGCCGGTGGGGGTAACCGCCGGGCGCGCGTCGAAAATGGCCTATGCGGTTGTCATATGTGCGTCAGATCAAGGGAGTTGGGACCAAGGGCCCTTCCCTCCCGGCCCCTTCGCCGCTCCTGCGCCATCACTCCTTGTGACGGCCGACCCAGTCCAGCAGCTCCGCGGTGAACTGCTCCGGGGCCTCCTCGTGCGGGAAGTGCCCGACCCCCGGCATCAGCCGCCAGCGGTACGGCGCCGCCACGTACTCGCCGCCGCCCAGCGCGGTGTGCGACAGCAGCACCGGGTCCGCCGCGCCCTGGACGTGCAGGGTCGGCGCCGTGATCGGCTTCTTCATCCGCCGGGCGAACTGGATGCCGTCCGGGCGCGCCATCGAGCGCAGCAGCCAGCGGTACGGCTCGATCGAGCAGTGCGCCGTGCTGGGGATCTGGATGGCCTGCCGGTACGCGTGCACCGCCTCCTCGTCCAGCCGGTTCGGACCGGCCCAGGCGTCCAGGTAGCGGCCGACCAGCGCGGCGTCGTCGGCCACCAGACGGCGTTCCGGTATCCACGGCCGCTGGAAGCCCAGCACGTGCTCGAAGGCGGCCGCCTGGCGGCGGTCGGTCAGCAGGGCCCGGCGCAGGTCCCGGGGGTGCGCGGCGGAGACCACGGTGAGGCTCTGGATCACCGACGGGCGCATCACCGCCGCCACCCAGGCCAGCGTGCCGCCGGCGGCGTGCCCGACCAGGTGCGCCCGGCGCTCGCCGAGCGAGCGGATCACCCCGGTGATGTCCAGGGCGAGGTTGCCCGGGTCGTACCCGCGCGGAGTGCGGTCGCTGCCGCCGACACCCCGCAGGTCGAGCGCCACCGCCCGGTAGCCGGCCTCGGCGAGCGCGGTCAGCTGGTGGCGCCAGGCCCACCAGTACTCGGGCCAGCCGTGCACCAGCAGCACCAGCGGGCCCGAGCCCAGTTCGGCGATGTGGAACCGGGCGCCGTTGGCCGCGAGGTCGCGGTGCGTCCACGGGCCGCTCTGCCGGACGCTCCAGGCCTCGGCGCCGCCGTCGGGGGTGGTGCCGGGGGCCTCATCGGCGGGCTCCCCCCCGGGTGCCAGGTCGGGTCCGGAGTCGGCGGACGGCTGCGCGGATACGGGCTTCTGGTCAAGCGGCATACCGAGAGCGTGTCACATCCGTGCGCCGGACGGCGCCCGGCGCTCGCTCCCGGCGGGTCCGGGCGGGCGGCGTGCACCGCCACCGGACGGACGGTTACGGGATGCGGCCCAGGGCCCGGTCGATCTCCTCCTTGGTGGCCGGGCGCGGCCGGGCGTTCTTCAGCACGTCGGCGGTCTTCTGGGCGCCCTCGATGGTGCGGTGCGGCTTCTCGATCCGCTTGAACGAGCGCCAGGCCATCAGCCCGAGCAGCACCGCGAGCAGCAGGTAGGCGCCGGCCACGATGAGGAACGACCAGCCGAGCGACAGGCCCAGCGCGTGGATGCCGAAGGCCGCCGCGGCGCTCAGCATCGGGACGGCGGCCAGCGCCACCACGGCGGCGACGCCCAGCGAGACGCCCCCGGAGACGCCGCGCTTGACGTCCGCCCGGATCTCGGCCTTGGCGAGCGCGATCTCGTCGTGGACGAGTGCGGACAGGTCGGCGGTGGCCGCCGCGAACAGCTGCCCCACCGAACGCTCGCCCTCGTAGGGCGCCCGGCCGTTGCTGGACGGGTCTGCGGCTCCTGCGGGCATCAGCGGTTCTCCTCTGCGGCTGTGCGGCGTGACGCCGCCGCGTGGTGCGGTTCGGGGGGCCGGAGGGGCCCGGAGGCGTCAGTGGACTGTCGACAGCTCAGAATCATGCCCCTACCGGTCAGTCGCACACCACTCCGGGGCCCCGCCGGGGGGACGTGTCCGGGCTCTGCCGGGCCGCCGGCGGGCCTCAGCGGGGCTTCTCCGGCCCCTCGCCGTCGGGTCGCGGGGCGAGCCCGGCGGCCCGGGCCCGCCAGGCCGGGTCGTCCTCCTGGTAGACGTCCGGGACGCCGTCGCCGTCCACGTCCCGGTCCTCCTCCTCGCACAGCTCGCGGTAGTGCCGGTTGCGGAGCTTGAGCAGCACGGTGGCCACCGTCGCGCAGAGCAGCGAGCCGACCAGGACGGCCGTCTTGGAGAGGTCGGCGAGGGCCAGGTCGTCGCGGAACGCCAGTTCGCTGATCAGCAGCGAGACGGTGAAGCCGATGCCCGCGAGCACCGAGACCGCGAACATGTCGGCCCACCTGAGCTTCGGGTTCAGCTCGGCCCGGGTGAACCGGGCGGCCAGCCAGGTGCCGCCGAATATGCCCACCGTCTTGCCGACCAGCAGGCCGATGACGATGCCGAGCGGCGTGGCCTGGGTGAACACCTCGCGCAGCGACGGGCCGGAGATCGTCACCCCGGCGGCGAACAGTGCGAACACCGGGACGGCCAGGCCGGCCGAGAGCGGGCGGACCAGGTGCTCGATGTGCTCGCCGGGGGAGTGCTGCTCGTCGCCCTCCCGGTGGCAGCGCAGCATCAGGCCCATCGCGACGCCCGCGACCGTGGCGTGGATGCCGCTCTCGTGCATCAGCGCCCAGTTCACGACGGCCAGCGGTACGAACAGGTACCAGCCGTGCACCCCGCGCCGGTGCAGGAACCAGAACAGCACCAGGCCGGCGAAGGCCAGGCCGAGCGCCCAGAACCTGATGCCGGAGCTGTAGAAGACCGCGATGATCAGGATCGCGATCAGGTCGTCCACCACGGCGAGGGTGAGCAGGAAGGCGCGCAGGGCGGACGGCAGGTGGCTGCCGACCACGGCCAGCACGCCGAGCGCGAAGGCGATGTCGGTGGCGGTCGGGATGGCCCAACCGCTGGGGTGACCGCCGCTGCCCGAGTTGACGAGCGCGAAGAGGATCGCCGGCAGCGCGACGCCGCAGACGGCGGCCACCACCGGGAGCAGCGCGGCGCTCGGGGTGCGCAGCTCGCCCGCGACGAACTCGCGCTTGAGCTCGATCCCGGCCACGAAGAAGAAGATCGTCAGCAGGCCGTCCTTGGCCCAGTTGCCGAGGGTGAGGTCGAGGTGCAGCGGGGCGGAGGGCCCGACGGTGTAGTCGAGGACGCTCTCGTAGGCGTGCGGCCAGACGTTGGCCCAGACCAGCGCGGCCACGGCGGCGAGCAGCAGCAGCACGCCGCCGACCGTCTCGGTGCGCAGGGCGTCGGTGATGAACGTCCGCTCGGGCAGGGACAGTCGGCCGAGCAGCTGCCGGCGGCGGGTCGTCGGCTCGTGGACGGGCGGCTGGTCGGTCACGAGGACCTCCTGAGGGGCTGGGAGCGGCAACGGATGCACGTGTGGTGCAGTTGCCGACCAGACTTCCCGGCGCGCCCTGTGACGCTCGGACTCCCGTTCAGGGATCTTGATGCGTCGTTAACAGTCTAGGGGATCGTTCGGGTGACATCCGGATTGTCCTATTCAAGGACTTAAGCCCTACGGGTGGGTTCTGCACTCCGGAGGAGCAGCGGCACGGCACCCGAATGGCCCAGGCCGCTCGCAGACGGGTGAACGCGTCACCGTCGGTCGCGGGGCACCGCCCGCTCCCGGCCGCCCCGCTGTACACCCCGGCGGCCGACCGGAAGGGGGCTTCAGACCCGCGGCATGGCTGTGCCCCGGGCGGTGACCACCGCCCGGGGCACGCTTCACCGTGTCGGCCGGCTCAGCCGTTGCCACCCGCCGGCGGCAGCTGGGCCTGGATCTGGCTCATCACCGTGCTGTCGGCGAGGGTGGTGGTGTCACCGACCTCGCGGCCCTCGGCGATGTCGCGCAGCAGACGGCGCATGATCTTGCCGGAGCGGGTCTTCGGCAGCTCGCCGACCACCTTGACCTGCTTCGGCTTGGCGATCGGGCCGAGCGTGCGGCCGACGTGCGCGCGCAGCTCCTCGACCAGCTCCGGGCTCTCGGTGGCGCCGCCGCGCAGGATCACGAAGGCGACGATGGCCTGGCCGGTGGTGGCGTCCGTGGCGCCGACCACGGCGGACTCGGCCACCGACGGGTGGCCGACCAGGGCCGACTCGACCTCGGTGGTGGAGATGTTGTGGCCCGAGACGAGCATGACGTCGTCGACCCGGCCGAGCAGCCAGATGTCGCCGTCCTCGTCCTTCTTGGCGCCGTCACCGGCGAAGTAGCGGCCCGCGAAGCGCGACCAGTAGGTGTCGATGTAGCGCTGGTCGTCGCCCCAGATGGTGCGCAGCATGGACGGCCACGGCTCGGTGAGCACCAGGTAGCCGCCGGAGCCGTTCGGGACCTCGTTGGCCTCGTCGTCGACCACGGTGGCCGCGATGCCCGGCAGGGCGCGCTGGGCCGAGCCCGGCTTGGTCTCGGTGACGCCCGGCAGCGGGCTGATCATCATGGCGCCGGTCTCGGTCTGCCACCAGGTGTCCACGATCGGGGTCTTGCCGGCGCCGATGTGCTCGCGGTACCAGATCCAGGCCTCGGGGTTGATCGGCTCGCCGACGCTGCCCAGCACCCGCAGCGAGGACAGGTCGAACTTCGCGGGGATGTCGTCGCCCCACTTCATGAAGGTGCGGATCGCGGTCGGCGCGGTGTAGAGGATCGTCACGCCGTACTTCTGGACGATCTCCCAGAACCGGCCCTGGTGCGGGGTGTCCGGGGTGCCCTCGTAGATGACCTGGGTGGCGCCGTTGGAGAGCGGGCCGTAGACGATGTACGAGTGGCCGGTGACCCAGCCGATGTCGGCGGTGCACCAGTAGACGTCGGTCTCCGGCTTGAGGTCGAAGACCGCGTGGTGGGTGTAGCTGGCCTGGGTGAGGTAGCCGCCCGAGGTGTGCAGGATGCCCTTGGGCTTACCGGTGGTGCCCGAGGTGTAGAGGATGAACAGCGGGTGCTCGGCGTCGTGCGCCTCGGGGGCGTGCTCGGTGGACTGGCGCGCGGTGATCTCGTGCCACCAGACGTCACGGCCCTCGGTCCAGGAGATCTCCTGCCCGGTGCGGCGGATCACCAGGACGTGCTCGACGCCGTCGACCTTGGTGAGCGCCTCGTCGATGGCCGGCTTGAGCGCGGACGGCTTGCCGCGGCGGTAGCCGCCGTCGGCGGTGATGACGAGCTTGGCCTGGGCGTCCTCGATGCGGGAGGCGACGGCGTCGGCGGAGAAGCCGCCGAAGACCACCGAGTGGGTGGCGCCGATCCGGGCGCAGGCGAGCATCGCGACGACCGCCTCGGCGATCATCGGCAGGTAGACCGCGACCCGGTCGCCCTTGCGGACGCCGAGCTCCAGCAGCGCGTTGGCGGCCTGCGAGACCTCGTCCTTGAGCTGGGCGTAGGTGATCGAGCGGCTGTCGCCGGGCTCGCCCTCGAAGTGGATCGCGACCCGGTCGCCGAGACCGGCCTCGACGTGGCGGTCGACGCAGTTGTAGGCCACGTTGAGCTTGCCGTCGGCGAACCACTTGGCGAAGGGCGGGTTGGACCAGTCCAGCGTCTCGGTCGGCTCGACGGCCCAGCTGAGGCGGCGGGCCTGCTCGGCCCAGAAGCCCAGGCGGTCCTCGGAGGCCTGCGCGTACGCGGCCGCGGTGACGTTGGCGGCGGCGGCGAGCTCTGCCGGCGGGGCGAATCGCCGCTCCTCCTTGAGCAGGTTGGCCAGGCTCTCGTTGCTCAACGCGCACTCCTCATCGAGTCATGATCGGAGACGATCCCGTGCGTGGGGATTGTCCCGTGTGTCCCAGCGCACAGCTCACCAGGCGAATGGGGCACTTGACAAGAGCCTCCGGGTAATTGGTGTAGACCTTTGACCGACAGTCGAACGGACCATCGTACGGCGCACCGCCTCGGGGCGGTGCGCGGTACGACGGCCGGAGGGCCCGTGCCCCGGCCCGCCCGGCGGGGACACGGGCCCGGCTCTCAGGCGGCCAGCCAGGGGCCGTCCTCGGTGCCGCCGGTGGGAACCCGGCCGTCCTCATTCACCCGTTCGGGCGTGTCGCCCGCCACCGGCCCGGCCGGCGGTGTCCTCGGCGCTGCCGGGCCGGCCGCGGTTGCGGCCGCTGCCGTCCCGATGCGCGCCTCGATCGGACTGAACGTCCCCTCGGCCCGGTCGAGCACGTAGGCCTGGGCGGTCGCGAAGTCGAAGTACATCCCGACCAGCCGCAGGGTGCCCTCCTCCACCCGGCGCTCCACGGCCGGGTTGGCAAGCAGCTGGTCCAGCTGCTGGACCACGTTGGTGATGCAGAGCTGCTCCACCAGGTCCACCACCGGCCGCGCGTCGAACTCGGCGGGGACCCGGCGGAGCCGGTCCAGCGAGCCGCGGCCGTTGCGCAGCCAGCGGGCCAGCGGGGTGGGCGGCCCGGGGCGCTCGTGCACGCCGTCCAGCAGGGCCTTCATCGCGCCGCAGCCGGAGTGGCCGCAGACCGTGATCGAGCCGACCTCCAGGACCTCGACCGCGTACTGCACCGCGGCCGCCACCGAGTCGTCGGCCGCGCCGGGCTCGTACGGGGCCGGTACCAGGTTGCCGACGTTGCGGACGGTGAACAGGTCCCCCGGGCCGCTGTTGGTGATCATGCTGGTGACCATCCGGGAGTCCGCGCAGGTCAGGAAGAGCTGGGAGGGCGTCTGCCCCTCCCGGGCCAGCCGGGCGAGTTCGGGCCGGATCAGCGGGGCGGTGTGCTGCTGGAACACCCGGACGCCGTCCAGCAGCCGGCCGTGCGGATCCTCCTGCTGCTCGATGCAGTGGTGGCCGACCCAGGGCGTCCAGGCCCGGCAGCGGTGCGGGCCGGGTGAACTGCCCGCCCGGACGGTGCCGTCGGGGTCGAGCACCTCGTCGTCCCTGCGGCGCGTCACCATCGAGACCCGTCCGCCCGCGGCCTGGTGGCCCGTCCGCCAGCTGTGCAGCGTCTCGTACGCGGCGTGGTCCAGGAAGGAGCCGTCGTGGACCACGGTGACCTCGGCGCCGGAGGGGATCCCGGCCAGCGCCCGGCTCAGCCGGGGCACGGCGGTGAAGGTGAGCGGCCCGTGCGTCTGGACGGTGACCGCGCCGGCCGGGCCGGCCAGCACGTCCACGTGGGCGCGGGTCAGCCGGTAGAGCGCGAGCAGCACGGCGGTGCCGGCGCCGAGCGCGACGCCCCACAGCACGCCGAGCGCCACCACGCCGAGCACGGTGGTCAGGTAGACCGGGAACTCGCGGTGCCGGTGCACGTTGCGGATGTGCGCGAAGCTCACCATCTGCAGCCCGACCACCAGCACCAGCGCGGCCAGCGCGGCCAGCGGGATCCGGCGCAGCCCGCCGGTCAGCGCCAGTGCGGCGGCGAGCACCCAGACGCCGTGCAGCACCGAGGACCACCTGGTCTGGCCGCCGGCCCGCACGTTGGCGGTGCTGCGGACGGCGCCGCCGGCGACGGGAAGCCCGCCGACCAGCCCGCTGACGATGTTGGCCAGGCCCTGGCCGCGCAGTTCGCGGTCGAGGTCGCCGGTACGGCGGGACATCCGGTCGACCGCGACGGCGGACAGCAGCGACTCCACGCCGGCGACGGCGGTGACGGTCAGGACGGCGGCCAGCACCCCGGCCGGCGGGCCGTGCGGCAGTGCCGGCACGAGGGCGTGCGGCTGCCAGGCGGGCAGCCCGATGTGGGCGAGCCGCAGGTCCAGGGCCAGGGCGAGCGCGGTCGCGGTGGCGACGGCGGCCAGCGGGCCCGGCACCTTGGCCAGCCTGGCGCCGAACTCGCCTGCGCGGCCGGGGAGCCGGCCGAGGCGGGGCCAGCCCAGCAGGACGGCCACGGTCACCGAGCCGGCCAGCAGCGCGGGCGGGTGCGGCCCGGCCAACTGGCCTGGCAGCGCGAGGAGGTTGGCGATCGCGGAGCTCTGCGGGGAGCCGCCGAGGACGACGTGCAGCTGCGCGATGGCGATGGTGAGCCCGACCCCGGCCAGCATGCCGTGCACGATGGCGGGCGAGACGGCGAGCGCGGTCCGGGCCACCCGGCGCAGGCCGAGCAGGAGTTGGAGCAGCCCGGCGGCCAGGGTGATGGCGCAGGTGGCTCGCCACCCGTACTGGACGATCAGTCCGGCGGTGATCACGGTCAGCGCGGCCGAGGGGCCGCTGACCTGGAGCGGGGTGCCGCCGAACAGTCCGACGACGATGCCACCGACGGCCGCGGCGGCGAGGCCGGCGGTGAGCGGGGCACCGGTGGCGAGCGCGATGCCGAGGGAGAACGGCACGGCGATCAGGAAGACCACCAGGGAGGCGGAGAGGTCCTGGGCCCAGCGGGCCTTGGTGCCGGGGCCCGGTGGTGCGTGGTCGGTGGTGTCGGAGGCGATGGGGGCGCTGGAGATGTCGAGGGTCATTGTCTTCCCGTCTGTCCGGGGGAACGAACGCAGTCAGGTCCGGCGGTGGGTGGGGCTCCGGGGCGGATCGGCTGTCGTGGGTCGCGACGGTGTGGCGGGATGGCGTGGGCGCGGCGGGGAGTGCGGGTGTCACCGGCCGGACCTTGACCATCAGGGCCCGCCAGGGGCCTGGGCGAGGTGCGGGACGTCTCGCCGAGGGCCGTCGGGACGGACCATCAAGACTCGGTAAACCGAGGGTAATGAAAGCTTTGCACAGCGTCATTCCGGGAGGGAAGGGGAAAACCCCCTGATTCACCCCATTGGGTGGTGTTCGAACCGCTGGGGATCTGCTGGCGGCGCCGGGCGGTCCGGACATGCGGAACGGGCCGTGGCCCTCCCCGGGGAAGGGGGGAGGGCCACGGCCCGTTCGGGCGGAGCGGCGTCAGGCGTGCGCACCCGCCGGGGCGGGCCGCTCGCCGCCGACCCCGAGCCCGCCCAGCACGAAGGTCTCGTCCACCTGGGTCGCGAGGTCGACGCCGACCTTGGCGTTGGCCCAACTCTGCGCGTTGCGCACGTGGAAGAGCACGGCCTGCTCGGTGTAGCGCCGCACGTCCCGCTGCCCGTACGCGGCCTCGGCCTCGGCCCGCAGTTCCTCCAGGACGGCCCGGTTGGCCGGCTCCAGCGACTTCAGCGGCGGCTCGGCGCCCTGCTCCAGACGGCGCACCCAGTCCGAGTGCCCGAAGGTGGTGAGCAGGTCGTCGCCGACCTCCCGGCGCAGGAACGCCAGGTCGTCCGGGCCCTGCACCTTGTTGCCGATCACCCGCAGCCGGACGCCGAAGTCGCGGGCGTAGTCCTTGTACTGGCGGTAGACGGAGACGCCCTTGCGGGTCGGCTCGGCCACCAGGAAGGTCAGGTCGAAGCGGGTGAACAGGCCGGAGGCGAAGGAGTCCGAGCCCGCCGTCATGTCGGTGACCAGGTACTCGTCGGGGCCGTCCAGCAGGTGGTTGAGCAGCAGTTCCACCGCGCCGACCTTGGAGTGGTAGCAGGCCACCCCGAGGTCCTCCTCGGTGAAGGCGCCGGTCGCCAGCAGCCGGACCGAGCCCTCGTCCAGGGCGATCGGGCGGGCGCAGGCGGCGTAGACCGGGTTCTCCTCGACGATCCGCAGCAGGCGCGAACCCCGGCCGGGCGGCGTGGTCTTGATCATCTCGTCGGCCGAGCGGATCAGCGGATTGCTGCCGCGCAGGTACTCCTTGATCTCCGGCAGGTGCGCGCCGAGCGAGGGCAGCTCCGCGGCCTGGGCATCCGTCAGACCCAGGGCCGGGCCCAGGTGCTGGTTGATGTCGGCGTCGACGGCGATGACCGGCCGGCCCACGGCGGCCAGATGGCGGATGAACAGTGCGGACAGCGTGGTCTTCCCGCTGCCGCCCTTGCCGACGAAGGCGATCTTCATCTGGGACTCCGGCTCTCGCTCTGGGCCCGCGCTCGGGGGCCACCTGCTCAGGGGTCGCACATGCCGAGGCCCCTAAGTGGAAATAGTTATCGTCTCCGATAGTGGCCATGCTAGCCGGGGTTTGGGCCTCCTCGGCGGAGGGAAGTGAGGATTGCCTCTAACGGGTGATCCGGGGTTGCTGTTCCGGGAGGGGCCGGCTGTTCATTACTCTCGGGTAGGTGAGCACTGGAACAGATCCCCTCGCCCCGCTGGCCCAGCTCCCCGGGGTGCCCGACGCCGTGGCCGAGGTACGCAAGGCCGTCGACCGGCTCTACGGCCACCGGGTGATGCGCCGCCGCGCGGCCGAGGTCACCTCCGAGTCCGCGCTGCGCGGCGCCCGCGCGTCGGCGGCGCTGGCCGGGGCCGACTGGCCGCTGGAGGAGGTCCGGCGCCGCAGCGACTTCAGCGCGGACCCCGAGGCCCGGACGGTCGGCGCGGCCCTGCGGATCGCCGCCGAGGCCGGCCAGCTGCTCAGCATCTGGCGGCACTCGCCGCTCCAGGTGCTGGCCCGGCTGCACCTGCTCGCCGTCGGCGACGGCGAGCCGTCCGCCGGGCGGCCCCGCCGCGCGGGCGAGGGCGTCGAGGAGCTGTTCCCGCTGGGGCTCAAGCCGGTGGAGAGCGTCGAGGTCGCCCAGGTGGACGAGCCGCTGCCGGTGCTGCCGCCCGCCCCGGGTGCCGAGGAGGTCGCGGCCCGGCTCGACCAGCTCTCCCGGCTGCTGGTGGCGCGCGCCGAGGGCCAGGGCGTGGGGACGCCGGCCCTGGTGGTCGCCTCCGTGGTGCACGGCGAACTGCTCGCGCTGCGGCCGTTCGGCGCGTACAACGGCGTGATCGCGCGGGCCGCCCAGCGGATCGTGCTGCTCGCCGAGGGGCTCGACCCGAAGTCGATCTGCCCGGCCGAGGTCGGGCTGGCGGAACTCGGCACCGACGCCTACCGGCGGGCCCTGGCCGGCTACCTGGCGGGCACGCCCGAGGGGATGGCGGCCTGGATCGCGCACTGCGGGCGGGCGCTGCGGCTCGGGGTGCGGGAGAGCACGGCGGTCTGCGAGGCGATGCAGCGCGGGATGGTCTGAGCGGGCGCGGGAGGGGCGCGGGCGGGGGCGCGGGCTCTTGCCGGAGCTTCTGGCGCTTCTGACACGAAGATGCGGCGGCACCTGATCCTGCCTGGTGCCGCCGCTGGTGCAGATACCGGGTGACCATGCATGCACCGGAAGTGCTGATCAGACGGGGATCCTGCCCGTTCGTCTGGTCCAGCGGCCCGACAGCGGGTCGGCTGCATGTGGGTGCTCGGTCATCTGTACACGCGGTCCGTGGGGCCTTAACTGCGTTGTCGGTTTGACCTCTTCGGGTCCTGACCGGGTCTCGCGGGCCGTGCTTCATTTGTATCGCGTTTCGGGCGAAAGGGGAACCCGAAAAGTGAACTCTGCGCTGATTGTCTGATTTGCCTGCGTTGCGAGGCCTGCGGTGGGTGGCCCGCGTTTGCCTGTGTTGCGGGCCCGCGGCGGGCGGCTCAGGCCTCCGGACGGCGCCGGTGGGCCAGGTACCAGATGACCCCGGCGGTCACGGCCGCCGTCCCGATCGCCACGGCCGTCAGCACCGAGCCGCTCGGCGCGGAGAACTCCGGGAGCCGCCGCCGCAGTTCCACCGGCCGGTCGAAGACCAGCACCGGCCACTCCCGGGCCTGGGCCTCCTTCCGCAGCGCGCGGTCGGGATTGACCGCCGACGGGTGGCCGACGGCCTCCAGCAGCGGCAGGTCGGTGGAGGAGTCGCTGTAGGCGTAGGAAGCGGCCAGGTCGTAGCCCTCGGACTCGGCCAACTCCCGGATGGCGGCGGCCTTGTTCTCGGCGTAGGCGTAGTACTCGATCTCGCCGGTGTAGCAGCCGTCCTCGACCTTGAGCCGGGTGGCGATCACGTGGTCCGCGCCGAGCAGCGCGCCGATCGGCTCGACCACCTCGGAGCCCGAACTGCTGACGATCACCACGTCCCGACCGGCCGCGTGGTGCTGCTCGATCAGTGAGGCGGCCTCGTCGTAGATGATCGGGTCGATCAGGTTGTGCAGCGTCTCCGCGACGATCTCGCGGACCTGCTGGACGTTCCAGCCCCGGGTGAGCGAGGAGAGGTACTCGCGCATCTTCTCCATCTGGTCGTGGTCCGCGCCACCGACCAGGAAGACGAACTGGGCGTACGCGCTGCGCAGTACGGCCCGACGGTTGATCAGACCGCCCTGGTAGAACGGGCGGCTGAAGGCCAGCGCGCTCGACTTGGCGATGATGGTCTTGTCCAGGTCGAAGAAGGCCGCCGTGCGCGGCCCGCCCGGCCTGGGGCGAACGGCTGAGCGGGTCTGCGCGGGCCCGGTGGCCTCGCCCGGGGACTCGTCGGCGTGGTCGTCGGCGTTCTCGGTGGTGTCCACGGGAACCGAGGATAGAGGGAGCCGCAAAACAGGCCGCCATTCGGTGTACTCGTGGGCGTGCGGGTTTGTGTTTCTGGCCGCTCGGGTACACCATGGAAGTCACGGATCGTTCGCGACCGTGCTAACCCGGTCCGGCTCCTCCCCCCCGAGTCGGGCTGTGGATAGACGACCCCCGCTCTCCCCCCCGGCGGGGGTCGTCGCACGTCCGGGGCCATTTTCAGGGCCTGAAGGCCCTTCGCGGCGAGCGCCGCGGCCGCCCCGCCGACGGTGTACAGGGGGTGTCGACACCCTGGTCCACTGACCACCTTTCGTCACTCTGTGTCGCCATTTGCTCATGGCTGCCCATGGCTCTTCGGCTGGTTCCGATCGGTGGGCCGGGCTGCTGCGGCGGGGTGTCCGAGCGGCCTCCGGGAGGGTCTGCCGGGTGGCCGGCGGGGGGCGCGACGGGCTTCCGGTTCGTCTCCGTGATCCCCGATCGTCAATTCTTTGACGATTAATCCCCCGCCCGGGTGAACGTTTTCCTCCACAGCCCACGAGTTATCCACAGGGATTCGCATCGTGGATGACGGAATCCCGATCTCCCCCCACCGTGATGGTCGGCGGCGGTCGCCGGGCGGATCTCACCTCCCTCTCTCCCACGAGGTCTGCCGGGCGGCCGTTCGCCGGAACCGTCCGACGTGCGCCCCGGACCGCCCCTGGCGGCCGTCGGCGCAGAGGGGAGCCCGCCATGTCGACGCCGATCGCCGACCACGCCACCACCGAAGGGCCCGGGGCCACCGGTCCGCTCGTCGTCACCGAGGACGAGGGCCTGGCCGAGCACCTGCTGCGGCTCTGCGCGGCCGCCGGCACCGAACCGAGGCTGATCCGGGGCGCACCACCGCCGCGCGAGCTCTGGGAGGGCGCCTCACTGGTGCTCATCGGGGACGACCAGGCCGCCCGGTGCGCCGGGCTCGGCCGGCGCGGCGGGGTGCTGCTGCTCGGGCTGGACCTCGACGACGCCGGGGTGTGGGTCAGAGCCGTCCAACTCGGCGCCGAGCACGTGCTGTTCCTCCCCGACGCCGAAGCCTGGCTGCTCGACCGGATCGCCGACGCGGCCGAGGGCGCCGGCTCCCCGGCGCTCACCGTCGCCGTGCTCGGCGGCCGGGGCGGGGCCGGGGCCTCGACCCTGGCCTGCGCCCTCGCGGTCACGGCCGCGCGGGCGGGGCGGCGGACGATGCTCATCGACGGAGATCCGCTGGGCGGCGGCCTCGACATCCTGCTCGGCGGCGAGGCGGCCCGCGGGCTGCGCTGGCCCGATCTGGCCGGTTCGCGCGGGCGGGTCAGCGGGGTCGAACTGGCCAGGGCGCTACCGGTGCTCAAACGGATCTCCGCGCTCTCCTGCCTGTCCTGGGACCGCGGCGACACCCTGACCGTGCCGCCGGAGGCCATGCGCAGCGTGCTGGCCGCCTCCCGGCGGCGCGGCGGGCTGGTCGTCGTCGACGTGCCGCGCCATCTCGACGCGGCCGCCGGGCAGGCGCTGGAGCAATCCGACCTGGCGCTGCTGGTGGTGCCGGCCGAACTGCGCGCGGTGGCCGCCGCCGACCGGGTCGCGGCGGCCGCCCGGATGCGGCTCGGGGACGTCCGGGCGGTGGTGCGGTCACCGCGCACCTTCGGACTCCCGGCCCACCGCATCGCCCGCGGGCTGCGGCTGGAGCTCGCGGGGGAGTTGGAGCCGGAGCCCGGCCTGGCGGAGGACGTCGAGAAGGGCGTCCCGCCCGGCATCCGGGACGGCGGCCCGCTCGCGCGCTTCTGCGAGACCTTCCTGGACGAGGTGTTGCCGCCGGTGCCGGCGGTCGGAGGAGGTGTGTACTGATGGTCCGTCTGCGCAGAACAGGCCCCACCGTGCGGGCGGGGGGCGGTCCGAAGAGCCGGGGCGACGGTGCGCGGGAGCACCGGCCGCTCAGGATCGTGCCGCCGCCCGGCGGGCCACCCGAGGCGCCGCGCCACCCCTGCCCGTACGGGCGCACCGCCCGGGAGGAGCGGACGGCGGAGCTGGTGGACGCGGTCCGGTTGCGGCTGGCCGAGTCGGGTGCCGCCCCGACGGCGGGGTCGGTCGCGGCCGTGCTGCGGGCCACCCGGCCGCCGCTCGGCGGGGACGAAGTCCTGGACACCGTGCGCTCGCTGCGCGCCGAACTGGTGGGTGCGGGCCCGCTGGAGCGGCTGCTGGCGGCGCCCGACGTCACGGACGTCCTGGTGAACGGTCCGGACGAGGTGTGGGTCGACCGTGGCGGCGGCCTGCACCGGGCCACCGGAATCCGGTTCGCCGACGCCGAGGCGGTACGGCGGCTGGCCCACCGGCTGGCCACCGCGGCCGGACGGCGGCTGGACGACGCGCGGCCCTGGGTGGACGCCCGGCTGCCGGACGGCACCCGCCTGCACGCCGTGCTGCCGCCGATCGCGGCCGGCTGCACGCACATCTCGCTGCGGGTCTGCCGGCCCCAGCCGTTCACGCTCGACGAACTGGTGGCGGGCGGGGCGCTGCCGCCGGAGGGCGCCGGCCTGCTGGCCGGCATCCTGCGGGCCAGGCTGTCGCTGCTGGTGTCCGGCGGGACGGGCACGGGCAAGACCACGCTGCTCGCGGCCTTGCTCGGCCTGGTCGGGCCGGAGGAGCGGATCGTCATCGCGGAGGACTCCGCCGAACTGCGGCCGGCCCATCCGCACGTCGTCCGGTTGCAGAGCAGACCGCCCAACCAGGAGGGGCTGGGTGAGCTCACGCTGCGGGACCTCGTCCGGCAGGCACTGCGGATGCGTCCGGACCGGCTGGTGATCGGAGAGGTCCGCGGGGCCGAGGTATCGGACCTGCTGGCCGCGCTGAACACCGGGCACGAAGGCGGCTGCGGCACGGTGCACGCCAACACGGCGGCGGACGTGCCGGTCCGGCTGGAGGCGCTGGGCTCGCTCGCCGGGCTCGACCGGCCCGCGCTGCACAGCCAACTCCGGGCCGCGCTCGACTTGGTGGTGCACCTGGTCAGGGAGCCGGGCTCGGGGCGCCGACGGGTGGCGGAGATCCACACGTTGGCCGCCGGCCGTGACGGCCTGGCCGTCACCACCCCGGCGGTGGAGTTCCCGGTGGCGGGCGGTCTGGTCCCCGGGGCGGGTTGGGAGCGACTGGTCGGGCTGCTGGCGGTGCGCGGGGTGTCGCTCGCTGCGGGGCCGACGTGACGGCGGCGGTGGCCGGGTTGGCAGGTGCAGCCGGGTTGGTGGGTGCGGCCGGGTTGGCGAGTGCGGCCGTGCGGGCGGCGGAACTCGCGTTCGTCCTGCTGCTGGGCGGGTGCGTGGCGGGCGCCCTGACGCTGCTCGGGGCGTGGAACAGGAAAGACCGACGACCGGGAGGGTCCTGACGTGATGAGTGATCAGAGTTCTTTCTGCTGGGCATTGGTGCTGTGCCTGCTGGCCGTCGCCGCATGGCGTGCGGTGCAGGAACAGCTGCCGGGCGGGCGGCGGTACAGGCTGGTGCTGGCGGGCAGCGGGCCCCCGCCCGTTCCGGTGCCGGGCCCGCCGCCGGTGACCGCGGGGCGCGCCCGGCCGCGGACGTCCGACTGGCCGGCGCCCGAACTGTTGCTCCTGCCGGTGGGGTTGGCGGCCGGGCAGGCGACCTCCTCGCCGCTGCCGGTGCTCGCCGCCGGGCTGGCCGTACTGCCGCTGCGGCGGTGGCGGCTGCGACGGCGCGTGACGGTGGAGGCCGGGCGGCGAGCGGCCGCCGTGGTGGAGCTCTGCACAGGGCTGGCAGGGGAGTTGCGTGGCGGGGCGACGCCGGAGCAGGCGTTGCACCTGGTCACGGCCCGCCTCGCGGCCGACCCGGACGGGCTGCGCCGACTCGGCGAGGAACCGGTGGCGCGGCTCGCGGCGGGCCGGTACGGCGGGGACGTGCCCGCCGCGCTGCACCTGCTCGCCGAACTGCCGGGTGGGAGCGGGGCGTCGGCGATCGCGGCCTGCTGGCGGGTCGCCTCCGACGGCGGGTCGGGGCTGGCCGTCGCGCTGGACCGGGTGGCGGAGGCGCTGCGCGGCGAGCGGGCGCTGGCGGAGGAGATTGCCGGGGAACTGGCGGGGCCGCGGACCACGATCGCCGTCCTGGCCGCCCTGCCGGCCGCCGGGCTGCTGCTGGGGGCGGCGCTCGGGGCCGGGCCGGTGGGCATCCTGCTGCACACGCCGGCCGGGCTGGGGTGCCTCGCGGCGGGGGCGGCACTGGAGGGCCTGGGCGTGTTCTGGACGGCCTGCATCGTCCGGGCGGCGACTCAGGGCGCTCAGGGCGCCCTGGAGGCTCCCCGGCGGGCTGCCGGGGAGCGGGGCGCTGGTGGCGGCGGGAGCTGCGGGCTCTCACGGGTACGGGCGCGGGCGGAGGTGGTGTCGGGGTGATCCGGGGAGTCGGGTGGGTGATCGCCGGGGGTCCGGTGGTGGTGGCCGGTGTGGTGCTGGTGCGCGGGTGGGCGCGACAACGGCGGTTGTTCGGGCGGGTGTTGGTGCGAGTGCCGCCGGCATCTGGTGGTGGCGGCGGTCGTGGTGGCGGGCGTTGGCGGCCTGTGGCTCTGGCTGTGGGCGCCGGGGCCGGCGCGACGGTGTTGCTCGGCGGCGCCGTCGGGGTGGTCGTCGGGGCGCTGCTGGCGGCGGGCGTGCACCGGTGGTCGGCCCGGGTGCGGTCCCCGACGGAGCGGCGGGCGGTCCTGGAGGAGGAGCTGCTGACCAGACAACTCCCTCTGAGTGCCGAGCTGTTGGCGGCCTGCCTCGGTTCGGCGGCCTCACCCTCGGCAGCGGTGTCGGCGGTCGGCCGGAGCGTGGGGGCACCGATGGGGCCCCGGCTGATCGCGATCGGTGCCGAACTGGCCCTGGGTGCGCCGCCGGAACTGTGCTGGAGCCGTTTGGGCGAGCAGCACCCGTCGCTGGCCCCGCTGGCCCGCTGCCTGGTCCGGACGAGCCTCGGCGGGGCTCCGGCGGCCGGGCCCTTGATCGGGCTCGCGCAGGGGCGGCGGACGGCGGCGGCCCGGGCGGCCCAAGCCCGGGTCCGCCGGGCGGGGGTGCTCGCCACCGCTCCGCTCGGGCTCTGCTTCCTCCCGGCCTTCGTCCTGATCGGCGTGGTGCCGGTCGTCATCGGCCTCACCACCCGCTTCGCCCAGGGCGGGTGAACGCGGGGCCGCGCCAAGCGGATCGGCGGCGGAGCCGTGGGCAGCGGCGTCGGCGGCAGCCGCGTAGGAGGCATCGGGGACATCGGTATGGCGGGGCATCGGTATTTCGGAATTTCGGAGACAGGAGAGATTCATGACCGCAGTGATCGCAACGAGGCCCGGCAGCGGGCGCGCGCTCCGTCAGGCGCCCGGGGTGTGGCGGCGCAGGAGCCGCTGGGCGGCCCGCCGGATGCGCGGGATGGCCCGGAGCCGGGGCCGGTCGGACGCCGGGATGACCACGGCGGAATACGCCGTCGGCACCTTGGCCGCGTGTGCCCTCGCGGCCGGGCTGTACAAGGTGGTGACCAGCGCGACCATCATGGGGGCGCTGACCGATTCACTGGAACGGGCGCTTCATGCGACCTAGCGACCGTCCGCGAACTCCCGCCTGCGCGGCGGCGTTGGGGGACGCGTCTCGTCGCGTTGCCGTCGGCCGGCAGGCGTCCCCCGGCCTTCGGCCGGGAGGTGCCCCCTCCGGGTCGGGCCCCTCCGCTGCCGTTCGGTGCGCGCACCCCGACGCCGCCGCGCACCGCCTCCGGGTGGATGGCGGGAGGCCGAAGGCTCGCCCTGGCCTGGGGGCGGCATGTGGTGGCGGGCGGGCGTGGTCGCTGCGGCCGGGCCGTCGTGGAGATGCGGGCTTCGTCACGGCGGAGACCGCGGTGGCCCTGCCGGCGCTCGTCCTGCTCGCGGCGATGCTGATCTGGGGCGTACTGGCGGCGGCCGCGCAGATCCGCTGTGTGGACGCGGCCCGGGTCGGGGCCAGGGCGGCCGCACGCGGGGAGGCGGACGCCGCCGAACTCGCCCGTGCGGCCGCGCCGCCGGGGGCTCAGGTGCGGGTGGCGATGGCGGCGGAGGTGGTTCGGGTGGAGGTGGACGCGCCGTGCGGGGCGCCGGGCAGGCTCGGCGGGCTGCTCGCGGTACGGCTGGGCGCGACCGCGGTGGCGGCGCGGGAGGACACCCTCGTGGGGGTCACGGGAGGTGCGGGAATCGCGGGAGGTGGTGGTTCATGGCCGGCCTGACCGGGGTGCGGGCAGGGGTGCGGCGGTGGGCGAGGACTCGTACCGCCCGGGCGGCCGCCGTCGGCGGGCGCGGGCCGGATGCCGGTTCGGCGACGGTCTGGCTGCTCGCCCTGGCGATGCTCGGCACGGCGGTCTTCGCCGGGACGATCGCGGTCGGAGCGGTGGTCGCCGCGCGGCACCGGGCCGAGTCGGCCGCCGACCTGGCGGCGCTCGCGGCCGCGGACCGGCTGCTGCTGGACCCGGACGGCGGGTGCGGGCGGGCCGAGGGGATCGCCGCCGCGCAGGGCGCCGGTCTGGTGTCCTGCACGGTGGACCGGACGGGGGACGCCGTCGAGGTGGTGGCCGAGGTGACGGTCGGTGGGCTGCCGGCGCGTCTGCCGGTCGGCCCGGCGCGGGCGAGGGCGCGGGCCGGGCCGGTGCGGGCCGCGGTCACCGCCGCCGAGGACGGCCTCGGCGGGCCGACCGGCGGCTCGGCGGCGGGCTCATGAGCCGGTCGGCGGCCCACCGTCCGCGCTCGGCTCGGGCTTCGCCCCGGAGTCCTTCTCGGGGTCCGTCTCGTGGTCCGTTTCGGAGCTCGCTGAGGGGTTCGCTGAGGGGTCCGCTGAAGGGCCTGTTGAGGAGTCTGCTGAGGGAGTCGCCGCTCCAGGGTCCACTGAGGGGTCCGCCGTCCTGGAGCCTGCCGTCCGGGCGCCTGCCGTCGTGGGGGCGCCGGCCAGCAGGACATCCAGCAGTTGGACGGCTGCGGCCTTGTCCAGCGGCTCGTTCCCGTTGCCGCACTTGGGTGACTGGACGCAGGACGGGCAGCCGCGCTCGCACTCGCAGGAGGCGATCGCCTCGCGCGTGGCCGTCAGCCACTCGACGGCCCGCTGGAAGCCGCGTTCGGCGAAGCCGGCCCCGCCCGGGTGGCCGTCGTAGACGAACACGGTGGGCAGTTCGGTGTCGGGGTGCAGCGGGACGGAGACCCCGCCGATGTCCCAGCGGTCGCAGGTGGCGAACAGCGGCAGCAGGCCGATCGAGGCGTGCTCGGCGGCGTGGGCGGCGCCGGGCAGCTGGTCGAGCGGAAGGTCCGCGTCCAGCAGCTGGCCCTCGGTGACGGACCACCAGACCGCGCGGGTGCGCAGCGTGCGGGGCGGCAGGTCGAGCTTGCTCTCGCCCATGATCTCCCCGGTGGAGATCCGCTTCCGGAGGTAGCCGACCACCTGGTTGACCACCTCCACCGAACCGAAGCTGAGCCGGCCCTCGCCCCAGGGAACGGTGGTGTCGGTGTCGAGCACGGAGATGGAGGTGATGTCGCGGGCGGCCGTGGTGTACGGCGGGTCGGCCGGCTCGACCAGGGCGACCGAGTTCTCCAGGTCGAGTTCCCGGACCAGGAAGGTGCGGCCCTGGTGCAGGTGGACGGCCCCGGTGTGGACGGTGGTGTGGGCGGCCGCGGCGTCCACCGTGCCGAGCAGGCGGCCGGTGTCGGCCTCGACGATCTGCACCGGGCTGCCGCCGCTGCCGCGCAGGTCGACGGCGTCGGCCGCGCGTTCGCGGCGGGTCCAGTACCAGGAGCCGTCGCTGCGCCGGCGCAGCAGGCCGCGCCGTTCCAGGACGGGCAGCAGCGGTGCGGTGGAAGGGCCGAACAGCTCCAGGTCGGCGTCGGTGAGCGGGAGTTCGGCGGCTGCCGCGCACAGGTGCGGCGCGAGGACGTGGGGGTTGTCCGGGTCGAGCACGGTGGCTTCGACGGGCGCCGCGAACAGCGCCTCCGGGTGGTGCACCAGGTAGGTGTCCAGCGGGTCGTCCCGGGCGATCAGGACGGCCAGCGCGCCCTGGGCCTCGCGGCCCGCCCGCCCGGCCTGCTGCCAGAGCGAGGCCCGGGTGCCGGGGTAGCCGGCCATCAGGACGGCGTCGAGGCCGGAGACGTCGACGCCGAGTTCGAGAGCGGAGGTGGAGGCGAGTCCGAGCAGCCGGCCGCTGTGCAGCGCGCGTTCCAGGGCCCGGCGTTCGTCGGCGAGGTAGCCGCCGCGGTAGGCGGCCACCCGGTCGGCGAGCGGTCGGCCGAGCTGGTCCTGGGTCTGGAGGGCGACGAGTTCGGCGGCCCGGCGGGAGCGGACGAAGACGACGGTGCGGGTCTGGCGCTCGACCAGGTCGGTCAGCAGGTGCGCGGCCTCGGCGGTGGCCGTGCGGCGGACGGGCGCGCCGTGTTCGCCGACGTTCTCGGTCAGCGGCGGCTCCCAGAGGCCGAAGACCATCGGTCCGCGCGGCGAGGCGTCCTCGGTGACCGCCCGGGCGGGCAGGCCGGTCAGGCGCTCGGCGGTGGCGGCCGGGTCGGCGGTGGTGGCGGAGGCGAGCAGGAAGGTGGGTGACGAACCGTATCGGGCGCAGATGCGGCGCAGCCGTCGGAGCACCTGGGCGACGTGCGAGCCGAACACGCCCCGGTAGCTGTGGCACTCGTCGACGACCACGTAGCGCAGCACCTTGAGGAAGGAGGCCCAGCGGGCGTGGGCGGGCAGGATGCCGCGGTGCAGCATGTCCGGGTTGGTGAGCACGTACGAGGCGTACTGGCGGACCCACTCGCGTTCCTCGGGCGGGGTGTCGCCGTCGTAGAGGGCGGGTCGGACCCGGGGCGGGGCGAGTTCGGCGGCCCGGCGGCGCTGGTCGGCGGCGAGCGCCTTGGTCGGGGCGAGGTAGAGCGCGGTGGCGCCGCGGCCGTTGCGGGCCTCGGTGCCGTCCAGCAGGTCGCTGAGGACCGGGGCCAGGTAGCCGAGCGACTTGCCCGAGGCGGTGCCTGTGGCGATCACCACAGTCTGACCGCTTTTGGCCAGATTCATCGCTTCTGCCTGGTGCGCCCAGGGCTGCTCCACGCCGACGGCGAGGGCGGCGGCCACGATCTCGGGCCGGATCGACTCGGGCCACGGCGCATAACGCGCAGGTCGGGCGGGAAGGTGCTCCGTATGGGTGAGCCGGTCGGACCGCCCCCGGCTGGTGGACAGGGTCGTGAGCAGTGCCTCGGGCAGGCTGTGTCGGGGCGGCATGAGGACCCAGTGTGTCACCGGCGTGACGGAGAATCGTCGTAAGCCATCGTGCGGGCATGGTCGCAGGTGGTTGAATGTGGCCGTGACGGCCGGATGGCCGTGGGTCGCAGCGCCGAGGCTTGCCACGTGTGGCTGGGCGCGCCCGGGCTCGCGACCATGCGGTGGCGGCCGGCCGGCCGAGGATCGCACATGACGTAGCAAGGCAAGGTGCTGGAGGTTCCGTGGACCTGTCCCTGTCGACCCGTTCAGTCGGCGATCGTACGGTCGTCGAGGTTGGCGGCGAGATCGATGTGTACACCGCCCCGAAGCTGCGGGAGCAGCTGGTCGAGCTCGTCAACGACGGCAAGTACCACCTCGTCGTCGACATGGAAGGCGTTGACTTCCTCGACTCGACCGGTCTCGGTGTGCTGGTGGGCGGTCTGAAGCGGGTGCGTGCCCACGAGGGCTCGCTGCGCCTGGTCTGCAACCAGGAGCGCATCCTGAAGATTTTCCGCATCACCGGCCTGACCAAGGTCTTCCCGATCCACACCTCGGTGGACGACGCGGTCAACGCGACCGACTGACGCGGCCGGGCCGGCCCGTGCCCGTGGAGGCCGGCCCGTTCGTTCCAAGCGTCCGGGGTGCCGGGGCCTGCGGGCCCCGGTGCTTCCCGGCCGCCCCGGGGCCGGTTCCGCCGGCCCGCAGGGGCCGCATCGTCGGCCCTGGTCGGAGCACCCCGAAGGGGAGAGATGGCAACCGTCGAACTTCGATTCAGTGCGCTTCCGGAGCACGTGCGAACGGCCCGGCTGGTCGCCGCGGCCGTCGCGAGACGGGCCGGGGTCGACGAGTCGGTGCTCGACGAGGTACGGCTCGCGGTCGGTGAGGCCTGCTCCCGTGCGGTCGGCCTGCACCAGCGCGGCGGCATCGGTGGCACGGTCCGGGTCGCGTTGACCGACCAGGAGAAGCGTTTCCTCATCGAGGTCGAGGACGAGGCCGGCCCCGCCGCCGTCCCGGCCCCCGGTGCCGCCGAGGGGGCGGACCCGGACGAGGACACCCTCGGCCTCGCCGTGATCACCGGCCTGGTCGAGGACCTGGAGGTCACCAACGGCACGGACGGCGGCCTGATCCGGATGAGCTGGCCGGTCTCGGTCGAGTCCGTGGTGGTCTGAGGGCCCGGCCTTCGGCGTGCCTCGCGTGCCCGGGGTGGTCCGGGCGTCGGCCCGGTCCTCTGGGATGCGTTGAAACGTTGTTGAATCTGGCGGTTCGCTGCTTCCGGCACGACCGGGTCCGATCGGTGATCGGACCCGTCGCGACAAGGAAGCCCCTGCGGATTCGCATTCTGCGGCCGGTCGACAGGCCAGGCAGGCCGGACAGGCCGCCGCCACGCTGAAGGCCGCACCCACCACCGAGGCGCTCCGGGCCGAGCTGCCGACCAGCTCCTCGGTGAGCACCGGGAGCGAAGAGGTCCGCTTCGGCACGCCGGTCGGCGTGCCGCGCGCCGTCCGGCCCGGCGATCCGATCCGCCCGATCCGCGTCGAGCGCGCCCGAGCGGGGCCGGGCACCCGGTGGGGGCAACCCGGGGCCCGGGAACCGGTCGCCAGGCGGCGGACATCGGCCGTGTAGGTTCGACGACCGAAGACGACCGAAACCGAAAGGCTCCTCCCGGTGAACAAGCGACTGCTGGCCGTACCCGTCCTCGGCGCGCTGCTCGCGTTCGGCGCCGTCGGCTGCGGCGGCGACGACAACGGCAAGCAGCTGGAGTCCTGGGCGTCGAACGTCTGCGGCTCGGCCAAGGACCCGATCGTCCAGGCGCAGGCCGCGCTCGCCGACACCGCCCAGGTGAAGACCGGCGAGACCCCGACCGAGCTGCAGAAGCGGCTCTCGACGGACATCGGGCGGCTGGCCAAGACCAACCAGGACATCGCGGCGGCCATCACCGCAGCCGGGGTGCCCAAGGTGAAGGACGGCGCGAACCTGCAGAAGGACGCCGTCGCCGAGTTGACCAAGGCGGCCGACGGCTATCAGGACATCCAGAAGAAGCTGGACGCCGTGACCAACACCGACCAGTCGAAGTTCGCGGACGGCCTGCGCAGCATCTCGGACCAGATCCAGCAGTTGGCCTCGCTGTCCACGCAGGCGCAGGGCAAGCTGCAGCGCGGCGACCTCGGCGCGGCCATGGCCAAGCAGGACGGCTGCAAGCCCGCCGCCGCGGCCCCGGGCGGCGCGTCCGCCACCCCGAGCGCCGGGGCGCCCGGTGGGACGCCCGCGCCCGGCGCGACGGATGGCGCGAGCCCGTCGACCACCCCCTCCGCGGGCACCGACACCACCCCGGCGAGCCCGCCCGCCGCCCCGCCGACCACCCCGACCACCCCCGTGCCCAGCGCGAGCTGAGCCCGGGGCCGTCGGGCCGGCCGCCCCGGCGCCGGTCCGGCGCCGGTCCGGAGGGTGCCCGACCCTGCCCCCGAAGGCGGCCCCGAAGACGGCCCCCGACCCGCCCCGGACCCGGCGGCCGCCCGGTCCGGGGCGGGGGACAATGGCGGGGTGATCAGTAGCCCCGTTCTCGACCAGACCCGCCTCGCTAAGTTGCGTGAGGCGCTGCTCGCCGCCTCGTTCACCGCCGATGGCTGCCTCGACCTGCTCGGGCCCACCGGCTATGCGGCGTTGGCCCGTAGCGAGGCCGTGCCGGCGCTGCGGGCGACCAGGGGCGGCAGCCCGCTGGAGACGCTGGTCCGGCTGTTCCTGCTCCAGCAGCCGGTGCCGTACCGGGTGGCCGCGGCCGCGCTGCCGGTCGAGGACTGCCTGGCCGACGGCTGGCTGCGCTCCGACGGTGAGCTGGTGCGGGCGACGGTGGACGTCCGGCCGTATGCCAACGAGGTGGCCGGGATGGACAGTTCGGACGCCTGGGTGGTGTCCGACCTGGGCTGCGCGGTGGGTGGCGCGGGCGGTATCGGATCCGGCGAGACCGCGCACGGGGTGGCCCGCAAGGACCTGGTGCTCGGGGTCGGCGGCGCGTCGACGACGCTGGCCAACATCACCGTGCGCCGTCCGGTCCGGTCCGCGCTGGACCTCGGTTCGGGTTCCGGTGTGCAGGCGCTGCACGCGGCCCGGCACGCCGGGCAGGTGACCACCACCGACCTGAACCCCCGCGCGCTGCGCTTCTCCGAGCTGACCCTGGCGCTGTCCGGTTTCGAGCGGCGGGAGGCACTCACCGGCAGCCTCTTCGAGCCGGTCGGGGAGCGCCGGTTCGACCTGATCGTCTCCAACCCGCCGTTCGTGATCTCGCCGACCGGCCGGTTCACCTACCGCGACGGCGGCATGGCCGGCGACGACCTGTGCCGCAGCCTGGTCCGCTCGGCCGCCGACCACCTGGAGCCGGGCGGCTACTGCCAGTTGCTCGCCAACTGGCAGCACGTCAAGGGCGAGGACTGGCACGAGCGGCTGGCCGGCTGGGTGGCGGGCACCGGGCTGGACGCCTGGATCGTCCAGCGGGAGGTCCAGGACGTCGCCCAGTACGCCGAGTTGTGGCTGCGGGACGGCGGCGATCACCGCGGTCCGGGCGGCGACTACCAGGCCCGGTACGGCGAGTGGCTGGACGCCTTCGAGGCGGGCCGGGTCGAGGGTATCGGCATGGGCTGGATCACCCTGCGGGCGAGCGGCGCGGAGCGCCCGACCGTCCGGGTGGAGGAGTGGCCGCACCCGGTGGAGCAGCCGCTGGGCCCGCACATCGAGGAGTGGTTCGACCGGCAGGACTTCCTGCGTTCGCACGACGACGCGGGCCTGCTCGCGACCCGTTACGTGCTGGCCGACGAGGTGGTCCAGGAGCAGGTCGGCGAGCCGGGCGCGGAGGACCCGGAGCACGTGATCCTGCGTCACAACCGGGGCATGCGGCGGGCCACCAAGGTGGACACGGTGGGTGCCGGTTTCGTCGGGGTCTGTGACGGTTCGCTGTCGGCGGGCGAGATCGTGGACGCCATCGCGCAGTTGCTCGGCGAGGACCGGGTGGTGCTGCGGGACCGGGTGCCCGAGTCGCTGCGGCTGCTGACCGAGCAGGGGTTCATCCGCCCGGCAGGCTGACCCGGTTCACCTGGCGCGGCGCGCCTGACCCGCGGCGCACCCGGCGCACCCGGCGCGGCGTCCTCGGGGTGATGCACCCGGGCGCGGCGCCCTCGGTGCGGCGCCCCTGGCGGGGGCGGTCGGCGCCGGTTCACCTTCCCGTACTCCCCGGTTCGTCCGGCGGTCTCCGGTCGGCCGCCGCGCGTTGGCCCCCTGCTGTGAGGCTCTGTCCACAGGCTGTGGACAGAGCTGGGGAGCCGGGGGCCAGGGGTGGACACGACGACGGCGACGGTGGGCGGGCTGGTGCTCGCCCTCTTCGGTGGCGTGCTGCTGCTCTGGTGCGCCGCCGAGGTGCGCCTGCGCCACCGGATGCGCCGCTCGGGGGCGTCGGCGGTGGCCACGGTCGTGGCCGAGGACGAGGCGCACGGCCAGCTCGACAGCGCCCCGCTGCTCTCCTTCTCCGTCCTGCCCCCGGCCGAAGGGGCCGGAGCTGGCCGGATCGCCGAGCTGGTGCTCACCCGTCCGCGCGGACACACCCCGCTGCGCCGTCCGGACCGCTTCACTCCGGGCGCCCCGGTGCGGATCTGCTACGACCCGCGCCGCCCGAGCCGGGTGGTGCTGGCGGCCGGGGAGGTCCGCCGGGCAGCCGTCGCCGACCTGCTGTGGAGCGTGCTCGGCATGGGTTGTCTGGCGGCGGGTGCCGGGCTGCTCGTGGCGGTCAACGGCTGAATCCGGGGCGGTCGGCCGACCCCGGTCGGGCTCGCCGGGAACCGGTGGCCGGCGCCCTGCGGAGGCCTCGCTGCGGCCCTCCGTGGGGCCGTCGATATTCCGTTGACAGATTTTGAAATCCGTCATTCCATCCTCCGGAACCCGCCGAAGCCCCCCTCCACGGGGC
Source organism: Kitasatospora sp. NPDC058492 (assembly GCF_042720685.1). Lineage (NCBI taxonomy): Bacteria > Bacillati > Actinomycetota > Actinomycetes > Kitasatosporales > Streptomycetaceae > Kitasatospora > Kitasatospora sp. NPDC058492. The sequence goes on along the minus strand of NZ_JBHXMU010000013.1, from coordinate 88,065 downwards.
GCGAACCTCCGTCATCGGGTTACCGTTCGAGTGGCGTCGGTGAGCCCGGCAAAGTGAAAACGCGGGATCCTTCCGTTTGACAAGAGTGGCCGGGGTACGGTCACACTCCGCTGGTGGGGTCGTCGTACAGCGGCAGCCCCGGGGCGGTGGAGGGGTCGGGCGGAGCGCAGCCCGTGCTGCCGGCGCCGACCAGCCCACATAAGGACCGGGAGAGAAGAGCGAAGGTGTCCCCGAGCAGCGAGACCGCGCACGGACAGCGACTCGTCATTGTCGAGTCGCCGGCCAAGGCGAAGACGATCAAGGGCTACCTGGGCCCCGGCTACATCGTCGAGGCGAGCGTCGGGCACATCCGCGACCTCCCCAGTACCGCGGCGGAGGTCCCGGACAAGTACACCGGCGAGGTGCGCCGCCTCGGGGTGGACGTCGACCACGACTTCGCCCCCATCTACGTGGTCAACGCGGACAAGAAGTCCCAGGTCAGCAAGTTGAAGTCGCTGCTCGCGGAGTCCGACGAGCTCTTCCTCGCCACCGATGAGGACCGCGAGGGCGAGGCCATCGCGTGGCACCTCCAGCAGGTGCTCAAGCCCAAGGTGCCGGTGCACCGGATGGTCTTCCACGAGATCACCAAGACGGCGATCCAGGAGGCGGTGGCCAACCCGCGCGAGCTCAACCAGCGCCTGGTCGACGCCCAGGAGACCCGCCGCATCCTCGACCGCCTCTACGGCTTCGAGGTCTCGCCGGTGCTGTGGAAGAAGGTCATGCCGAAGCTCTCGGCGGGCCGGGTGCAGTCCGTCGCGACCCGGCTGGTGGTCGAGCGCGAGCGCGAGCGGATCGCCTTCCGCACCGCCTCGTACTGGGACCTGGTCGGCACCTTCGGTACCGGCCGCACCCCGGCCGACGCGGCCAACCCGGAGACCCTCGGCGCCCGCCTGTCCTCGGTGGACGGCAAGCGGATCGCCACCGGCCGCGACTTCGGCTCGGACGGCCGACTGAAGGCCGGCAGCGCCAACACGCTGCACCTGGACGAGCAGGCCGCCCGGCAGCTGGCCGCCGCCCTGGAGCAGACCGCGTTCAGCGTCCGCAGCGTCGAGTCCAAGCCCTACCGCCGCTCGCCGTACGCGCCGTTCCGCACCACCACGCTCCAGCAGGAGGCCAGCCGCAAGCTGGGCTTCGGCGCCAAGCGGACCATGCAGGTGGCCCAGAAGCTGTACGAGAACGGCTTCATCACCTATATGCGCACCGACTCCACCACGCTGTCGGAGACCGCGATCTCCGCCGCCCGCGCGCAGGTCACCCAGCTGTACGGGGCCGACTACCTGCCGGACGCCCCGCGCACCTACGCCAGCAAGGTCAAGAACGCACAGGAGGCGCACGAGGCCGTCCGCCCCTCCGGCGACCGCTTCCGCACCCCCGCCGAGACCGGCCTGACCGGTGACGACTTCCGGCTCTACGAGCTGATCTGGATGCGCACCGTCGCCTCCCAGATGAAGGACGCGGTCGGCCAGTCGGTGACCGTCAAGGTCGGCGGCGCGTCCGCGGACGGCCGTGACGTCGAGTTCTCCGCCTCCGGCAAGATCATCACCTTCCACGGCTTCCTCAAGGCCTACGTCGAGGGCGCGGACGACCCGAACGCCGAGCTGGACGACCGCGAGCGCCGGCTGCCGCAGGTCGTCGAGGGCGACCCGCTGGCCGCCGAGCAGCTCACCCCCGAGGGCCACGCCACCAAGCCGCCGGCCCGCTACACCGAGGCCTCGCTGGTCAAGGAGCTGGAGGACCGGGAGATCGGTCGCCCCTCCACCTACGCGTCGATCATCGACACGATCATCCAGCGCCGGTACGTGTTCAAGAAGGGGACGGCGCTCGTCCCGTCCTTCCTCTCCTTCGCCGTGGTCAACCTCCTGGAGAAGCACTTCGGCCGGCTGGTCGACTACGACTTCACCGCCAAGATGGAGGACGACCTCGACCGGATCGCGGCCGGCGAGGCCAAGTCCGTGCCGTGGCTGAAGCGCTTCTACTTCGGCGAGGGCGACGGCCACGCGACCGGCGGCGCCGCCGAGGCCGGCAACGGCGACGGCGACCACCTGGGCGGCCTGAAGGAACTGGTCACCGACCTCGGCGCGATCGACGCCAGGGAGATCAGCTCGTTCCGGATCAGCGACGACATCACCCTGCGGGTCGGCCGCTACGGCCCGTACGTCGAGCGCGCCTCCGACGTCGAGGGCGAGCCCGGCCAGCGCGCCGACATCCCCGACGAGCTGCCGCCGGACGAGCTCACCGTCGAGCTGGCCGAGGAACTGCTGGCCAAGCCCAGCGGCGACTTCGAGCTCGGCCCGGACCCGGTCAGCGGCAACATGCTGGTCGCCAAGGACGGCCGCTACGGCCCCTACGTGACCGAGATCCTGCCCGAGGGCACGCCCAAGACCGGCAAGAACGCGGTCAAGCCGCGCACCGCCTCGCTGCTGAAGACGATGTCGCTGGACGCCGTCACCCTGGAGGACGCGCTGCGGCTGCTCTCGCTGCCGCGCGTGGTCGGCGCCGACGCCGAGGGCGTGGAGATCACCGCGCAGAACGGCCGCTACGGCCCGTACCTCAAGCGCGGCACCGACTCCCGCTCGCTCACCGACGAGGAGCAGATGTTCACGGTCACCCTGGAGGAGGCCCTGGCCATCTACGCCCAGCCCAAGCAGCGCGGCCGGGCCGCCGCCGCCCCGCCGCTCAAGGAGCTGGGCACCGACCCGGTCAGCGAGCGTCCCGTCGTGGTCAAGGACGGCCGCTTCGGACCGTACGTGACCGACGGCGAGACCAACGCCACGCTCCGCAAGGACGACGAGGTCGAGACCATCACGCCGGAGCGCGGCTACGAGCTGCTCGCCGAGAAGCGGGCGCGCGGGCCGGTGAAGAAGACGGCGAAGAAGGCCCCGGCCAAGAAGGCGACCGCCAAGAAGGCGACGGCGACCAAGACCACGGCCACCAAGACCGCGGCCGCGAAGAAGACCGCCGCCAAGAAGACCGCGACGAAGACGACGGCGACGAAGGCGACCGCGGCGAAGAAGACGGCGGCCAAGAAGACCGCCGTCGGGAAGGCCGCGGCCACCGACGAGGGCTGATCTCCTCCGGATCCTCCGGCAGGGGCTCCGTCGGTGCCGCTGCCAGTGCCTTCGCCGGCACCTTCGCCAGTGCCCCGCCAGTGCTTACGGGCCCGCGACCCCACCCCGGGGACGCGGGCCCGAGGCCGGTCGGACGGTGTGCGCGGAACGTCACAACCCGGTGATGAGCGGGATCCGGAACCCCGTTCATCTCATTCCGGTCAACCCCAGCCCGCTACGCTGACCGTATGACGAGCGAGGAGCAGCCCACCCCCAGCGCCGCCCCGGCCGCCCGCGACGCCACGTCCGGGCTGCCCGAGGTCGCGCCAGCCGGGACCCCGGTCGACCGGGCTCGCGCGCTGCTGCGGACGCGCCCCTACCGGCGCCTGTGGACCACCCAGCTGATCGGTGGCACCGCCGACCGGCTCGGCCTGCTGGTGCTGCTCGCGCTCACCGTGATCGCCGTCGCCCTCGGCGGCCAGTTCGGCGCCTTGCCGCGCAGCCTCGCCTTCGCCGTCACGGCGGTCCTCGCCGTCCGGCTGGCGGCCACCGGGCTGGTCGGCGTCGCGCTGCTCGGACCGGTGCACCGACTGGTCGCCGGCCGGCTGGACCGGCGCTGGACGCTGTTCGGCGCCGACGCGCTGTGCGCCCTGCTGATCGGCCTCGCCCCCTGGTGGACCGTCTGGCTGGGCTCCGGCCCGAAGCCCTCCGGCGCCGCCGCCTACGTCCTGCTCGCCACCGTGTTCGTCACCGGTGCCGCCGAGCGGGTCCGGGGGATCGCCAAGGACGCCGCCGTCCCCGGCCTGCTGCCGCCCGCCGATCCGTACGCCCCCGCCGCCGAGCAGCGGCCCGCCGCCGCCCACCTGGACACCGTCCGGAGCATCGACCGCTTCACCGGCTGGGCCACCCTGCCGCTCGCGGCCGCCGGCCTGGTCGCCCTCACCCTGCTGAACAACATCGGCGCCGCTCTCGGCTCGGACTGGCTCCGGGCCCACCAGGTCACCTTCGCCGCGCTCGGCGCGGCCGGCCTGTTCGCCGCCTCGGCTGCTCGCGACTACCTCCAGCAGCTGCCTGTCGGCCCGGTGGCCGTCGCCCCGCACTCGCCGCTGCAGGGCCTGCGCGCCCCCACCGACGCCACGCCCGGCCCCGCGCTGAGCAAGGGCCGCACCGGCAGCGCCCCGTACTTCACCTTCGCCGTCGCCGCCGGGTACGCCTCGATGGCCGGCGTCGCCGCGCTCGCGCTGCTCACCGCCGCCGAACACCGGGCCGGGCCGATCGGCTACGGCCTGCTGGTCCTCGCCGCCACTGCGGCGCCCGCCCTCGGCTCCCGGCTCACCCGGGCCACGCTGCCCGCGCTCTCCCGCCGCCGCCTGCTCGCGCTGGCGCTGCTCACCGAGGGTGTGGCGCTGATCCTGGCCGGGCTGGTGCTGGACTTCGTCCTCGTCCTGGCCCTCATCGTGCTGGCCGGCCTCACCGCCGGGATCGTCGTCTCCGCCGGGCGCACCCTGCTCGGCCAGGAGGTCGAGGAGGCCCGGCTGCCGAAGGTCACCGAGCACCTGTACGCGGTGCTGCGGGTCGTGGTCGGCGCCGCGCTGGTCGTCGTCCCGCTGATCGCCGCGGCGTACGGGGACGTCGAGTACGGCACGGTCGAGCCCGGCTCGTTCACCTTCATCCACGGCGGCGCGGCCCTGGCCGTCGCCACCTCGGGGCTGCTCACGCTGGTTCTCGCCGCCGTCGTCCTGCTGCGGACCGACGACCGGCGCGGCACCGCGCCCTTCGGCCGGGACCTGGTCGACGCGGTGCGCGGCGCCGTCGGCCCGGCCCCGCGCCAGGGCGCCGGCACCGGCTTCTTCATCGCCCTGGAGGGCGGCGACGGCGCCGGCAAGTCCACCCAGGCCCAGGCGCTCGCCGAGTGGATCCGCGGCAAGGGCCACGAGGTCGTGCTCACCCGCGAGCCCGGCGGCAGCCCGGTCGGCCAGCGGCTGCGCGGCCTCGTCCTGGACGTCGGCAACACCGGCCTGTCGCACCGCGCCGAGGCGCTGATCTACGCCGCCGACCGGGCCGAGCACGTCGAGAACGTCATCCGGCCGGCCCTCGCCCGCGGCGCCGTGGTGATCACCGACCGGTACATGGACTCCTCCATCGCCTACCAGGGCGCCGGACGCGACCTGGCCGCCACCGAGGTCGCCCGGATCTCCCGCTGGGCGACCGGCGGGCTGCTCCCCGACCTGACCGTCGTCCTGGACGTCGACCCGACCAGGGCCCGGGAGCGCTTCACCGAGGCGCTCGACCGGCTGGAGTCCGAGCCCACCGAGTTCCACCAGCGGGTCCGGGCCGGCTTCCTCGCCCTCGCGGCCGCCGACCCGGCGCGCTACCTGGTCGTCGACGGCAGCCAGGCCCCCGGCTTCGTCACCACCGCCATCCGGCACCGGCTCGACCGCGAGCTGCCGCTCTCCGAGCAGGAGAAGGACGCCCGCGCCGAGCAGGAGCGGCTCGCCCGCGAAGAGGCCGAGCGCCGCGCCGCCGAGGAGGCCCGCAAGAAGGCCGAGGCCGAGGCCGCCGAGCGCAAGCGGCAGGAAGTGCTGGCGCAGCTGCGGGCCGAACAGGCCGAGCAGGAGCGGCTGGCCAAGGAGGAGGCCGAACGGGCCGCCGCCGAGGCCCGGCGCAAGGCCGAGGAGGAGGCCCGCCGTCGGGCGGAGGAGGAAGCCCGCCGCCGCGCCGAGGAGGAGGCCAAGCGGAAGGCCGAGGAGGACGCCCGGCTGGCCGCGGAGGCCGCCGAGCGCAAGCGCCTCGCCGACGAGGCGGCCGCCCAGGCGGAGCTGCAGCGGCAGCGGGAGCTCCAGCGCGAGGAGCAGCGCCGCCGGGCGGAGGAGGCGCTGCAGCGGGCCGAGGAGGCCCGGCTGGCGCAGGCCGCCGCGCTCGCGGCTGCGGCCGCGGCTGCGGCGGCGGATCGGGCGGCGGCGGGCTCGGCGGGTTCGGCCTCGGGCTCGGCTGCTGGTCAGGCTGCCGGTCCGGCCGCTGGTTCGGTTCCCGGGGATGCCGTGACCACCGAGCTGCGGGCCGTCCGGGACGTCCCGGGGGCGGGGCCCGTGGGCACTCCCGGGCCCGGCGGCACCGACGAGGCGACGCGGGAGCTGTCGCTGCGGGACAGCCAGGCGGCCGTCCGGGCGGCGGAGGCCGCCGACGCGACCGCCCAGCTGCCGGTCGTCCCGCCGACCGCCGTGGACGAGACGGCCGTGTTGCCGAAGGTCACGGAGGAGGCGGACCGGACCGCGGTGCTGCCGCGGATCGAGCCGGGGCGTCCGGCGCCGGGGCGTTCTCTGTCGGAGCGTCCGGCACCGGGCCGGGTGGAGCCGGGCCGTGCGGGGGCGGGTCGTACCGAGGCGGGCCGTACCGAGGACCGGGTGCCGCCGGGGCTGTGGCGCGAGGAGCCGGTGGACAGCACCCGCGAGCTGCCGGTGGTCGGCGACGAGCCGCAGCCCGCCGACGAGTCGCAGGCCACCGCCGAGCGACCCCGGCCGGAGTGGGCCGAGGAGACGCCGATGGACGACCTGCCGAGCCTCACCGACACCCTGCTCGGCTCGCGTGACGAGTGGGCGCGCTGGAATCACGGAGGCCCGGCCCCGCAGGACCCGCGTGGCGGCCAGGACCGGCCCGCCCCCGGGGGCGACCAGGGCGGGGTCGGCGAGGGCGGCGAGGGCGGCGGCAAGGGCAAGGGCCGTCGCTGGGGCCGTCGGGGCTGAGGGGCGGCCGGGGCCGGCCTCGGGCGTAAGGCGGTACGGACGACGGTAGGACAGCGGTACGGACGACGGGCGGCGTCGTCGGGGTGGAGAGCCCCGGCGGCGCCGCCCGTCGCCTTCGGCGGTGGGGCGCCTCCTTTCGGTGGTGGGCGCCCCGGAGGGCGCCGTGGCTGTCGGAGCGGACACGTATGCTCGACGGCGGGGAAGAGGCGCCGGGAGCGCTGCCGTACGGAGCTTGGGAGCAGCAGTGGCCGTCTGGGACGACCTGGTGGGCCAGGAGCGGGTGGTCGAGCAGCTGACCGCCGCCGCCCGGTCGGCCGGGGCGACGATCGCGGCCGGCCGCGGAGCCGGCCCGCAGCCGGGCGGGAACGCCTCCCTGATGACGCACGCCTGGCTGTTCACCGGCCCGCCCGGGGCCGGGCAGGTCACCGCCGCGCGCGCGTTCGCCGCGGCCCTCCAGTGCACCAGCCCGGACCTCGCGCTCGGCGGTACGCCCGGCTGCGGGTTCTGCGACGGCTGCCACACCGTGCTGGCCGGCAGCCACGCCGACGTCAAGTACGTCCGGACCGACGGCCTGTCCATCGGCGTCGGCGACATGCGCGAGCTCGTGCTGCGCGCCTCCAGCTACCCGACCGGCGGCCGCTGGTCGGTGATCCTGGTCGACGCCGCCCACCGGCTCACCGAGGCCGCCGCGAACGCGCTGCTCAAGGGCGTGGAGGAGCCCTCCCCGCGCACCGTCTGGCTGCTCTGCGCCCCCTCCGTCCAGGACGTGCTGCCGACCATCCGCTCGCGCTGCCGCCTGCTCGTCCTGCGCACGCCCGCCGCCGAGGCCGTCGCCGACATGCTGGTCCGCCGCGACGGCGTCGACCCGGAGACGGCCCGGCTGGCCGCACTCGCCGGGCAGGGCGACGTCGAGCGCGCGCGCCGCCTCGCCGTCGACGACCAGGCCCGCACCCGCCGCGCCGAGGTGCTGCGGATCCCGCTGGAGGTCGGCGACATCGGCGGCTGCCTGGCCGCCGCCCAGCGTCTCGTCGACACCGCCAAGGCCGACGCCGAGGCGCTCGCCGAGACCCAGGACGCCAAGGAGACCGACGACCTGAAGGCCGCCTACGGCGCCGCCGAGGGCAGCAAGGCGCCGCGCGGCATGGCCGGGGCGGTCAAGGAGCTGGAGAAGCGGCAGAAGAGCCGGGCCACCCGCACCCGCCGGGAGACCCTCGGCGTCGCGCTGCTCGACCTGCTCGGCTTCTACCGGGACGTGCTCGCGCTCCAGCTCGGCTCCAGCGGCACCCTCGCCAACGAGGACCAGCGGCAGGCCCTGAACCGGGTCGCGCAGGACGGCCCGCCGGAGGGCACGCTGCGCCGGATCGAGGCGGTGCTCGCCTGCCGGCGGGCGCTGGACCGCAACGTGGACCCGCTGCTCGCCGTCGAGGCGATGACGGTGGCGCTGCGCGCGGGCTGAGCTGCGTTGCCGGGCCGTCGGGCCGTCGGGCCGCTGGGCCGCTGGGCCGTTCGGGGTGGGACCGTGGGGCCGGGTGTCCGGCGTAGGCCTCCCGGAGCCGTCCCGTTGTCCCACCTTCGAGTGAACGATCGATACGCGCCGGGCACACCCGCGTGCGACCGTCCGCCCGTTGTGCACGCTGGGGGCCGACTGTGCCCCGGTGCCGGGGCCGTCGCCCCCGTACGGCACCGGGTCCCGTCCGGCGCCGGCCCTCCTCCCGAGGCGGTGCGTCCCATGGTTCGTTCGCTCCTCGTCATCCCCCTGCTGATGGCCGCGCTGGGCGGGATCTGGCTGGCCCGCGGCGCGCTCCAGCGCTGGCGCGACCTGCGCGCCGCCGCGACCTACGAACTGGCCGGTGAACGCTGGCCGATGCTGGTGCGGGCGGCCGGAGCGATGATCTGCGGGGTCTGCGTCACCGCGTTGACGCTGCTCACGGCGCTCGGGGCGTTCGGCGGCCTGACCCCCCGCGGCCAGGAATCGGACCGGGCCGAGTCGATGGTCGGCGCGGCGGGTGCGGGCCCGGGCGGGGGGCCGGCGGTCCGGCAGCAGCCGGCGCCGCCCGTCGTGGCGGAGCCGGCCGCGGCCTCCGGCGCCCCGTCGGCCGCCGTGAGCCACTTCGACGGCGTCGGCCAGCCGGGCGGCGGTGAACTGCTGCAGTCCGCCGTGCCCGGCCCGGACGGGCAGCCGCGCACCGTCCGGGTCTGGCTGCCGCCGCAGTACGCCAAGGAGCCGAACGCGCGCTTCCCGGTCGTCGTGATGCAGGCGGCCACCCCGCGCAAGACCGCCGACGCCGAGGTCCCGGACGTCTTCGAGGGCCTCACCGCGGCCCTGCAGACCGGCCGCGCCCGCCCCTTCATCCTGGTCGCCCCCGAGGCGCCGAACGGCACCGCGCACCCCTGCGACCTGGTCGCCGCCGCGCCGGCCGCCGTCGCCGACGACGAGACGCTGCGCGCCGCCATCGCCGCCTCGTTCCGCATCCTGGCGCCCGGCCCGGCCTCCTGGGGCACCCTCGGCGTCGAGGGCGGTGCGCCGTGCGCGGCCGCCGCCGGGCTGTCCCGCCCCGATCTGTACGGCGCGGCCGCCGCGGTGTCCGGCCGCTACGACGCCGCCGCGCTCACCCAGGCCGGCGCCGAGGCCCCGGCCGGCAGCGCGGCGAAGCTCCTGCTGGCCGCCGCCAAGGCCGACACGGCCGGGCTGGACACGGCCCGCAAGCTCCAGGCCGCGCTCCAGGCCGGGGCCGGACCGGCGGCCAAGGCCGAGGTGAAGATCTCCGACAACGTGCAGGACTACACCCCCGACCGGGAGCGGATGCGGCTCGTCCGGCAGGCGGCGCAGTACCTGGCCGACGCGCTGGCCAAGGCGTCCTGACCCGGTGTGGACGGGGCGTCGCCGCCCGGTGCCCGTGACGGGTGCCGGGCGGCGCGCTGTGGTGCAATGCGAGGCGGGTCGCCGGGCGACGACCCTGGGTGACGATCGAGAGGGCTCGGATGATCGCGAGGGGTCGGATGAGGGCCACCGGGCGGGTACTGGCCGCGGCGCTCGCCGTCGGGCTGCTGGCGGGCGGGTGCGGTGCGGGTTCGTCGGGTTCGTCGGGTTCATCGGGTTCATCGGGTTCGTCCGGGGTGGGGGGCGGCGGGCCGTCCGGTCCCGCCGGGGCGGCCTCGTCGAACGCGGCCGGGGCCGTGGAGCCGTCCACCCCGGCCCCGCCCGGGGTCACGCCGCTGGAGCCGCTGCCCGCCGCCGTCCCGGCCGGGCTGGCCCCGTACTACGCGCAGCGGCTCGACTGGCAGCCGTGCGACGGCGGGTTCGAGTGCACCGCCTTCCGGGTGCCGCTGGACTACGACCGGCCCGGCGACGGCGACCTCACCCTGGTGGCGGCCCGCGCCACCGCCGTCCCAGCGGGCTCGGGCTCGGGTTCCGAGGAGGGGGCCGGGGGCGGCCGGCTCGGCTCGCTGCTGCTCAACCCCGGCGGGCCCGGCGGCTCGGCGGTCGAGTACCTGGAGGCCGCCGCCCGGACGTACGACAGCGGCGTGCGCGCCCGGTACGACCTGGTCGGCCTCGACCCGCGCGGAGTCGGCCGCAGCAACCCGGTCACCTGCCTGAGCGGCGACCGGATGGACGCCTACACCGCCGTCGACCTCACCCCCGGCGACCAGCACGGAATCGACGCGCTGATCGCCGCAGACAAGGAGTTCGCGGAGGGCTGCCGGCAGCGTGCCGGGGCGGCGCTCGGCCACCTCGGCACCGTCGAGGCCGCCCGCGACATGGACGTGCTGCGCGCCCTGCTCGGCGACGAGCGGCTGAACTACGTCGGCAAGTCCTACGGCACCTTCCTCGGCGCCACCTACGCGGGGCTCTTCCCCGGCCGGGTCGGGCGGCTGGTGCTGGACGGCGCGGTGGACCCGTCGCTCGACTCGGTCACCGGCAACCGCACCCAGGCCGGCGGCTTCGAGACCGCCTGGGCCGCCTTCGCCAAGGACTGCGCCAAGCACGAGGACTGCCCGCTCGGCCGCACCGAACAGCAGATCGGCGATCAGCTCACCGCCCTGCTCGCCACCGTCCAGGCCCACCCGCTGCCCAGCACCGACCACGGCCGCCGACTCACCGCGGCCCAGGCGACCACCGGCGTCATCCAGGCCATGTACGCCGACTTCCTCTGGCCCAAGCTGCGCACCGCGCTCACCGATGCCAAGGCCGGCGACGGCACCAGCCTGCTGAGGCTCTCCGACTCCTACTACGGGCGCGAGGCGGACGGCTCGTACCCCAACCTGATGTTCGCCAACACGGCGGTGAACTGCCTCGACCTGCCCGCCCCGTTCGCCGGGCCGGAGGACGTCGAGCGGGCCGTGCCGGACTTCGAACAGGCCTCGCCGCACTTCGGCCGCGACATGGCGTGGATGGCGCTGGCCTGCACCTACTGGCCGGTCCGGGCCACCGGCACGGCGCACACCATCCGGGCCGCCGGCGCCGCCCCCATCGTCGTCGTCGGCACCACCCGCGACCCGGCCACCCCGTACGCGTGGGCCCAGGCGCTGGCCGGGCAACTGGAGTCCGGACGCCTGCTCACCTACGACGGGGACGGCCACACCGCGTACGGGCACCACGACGCGTGCGTGGACGGCGTGGTCAACCGCTACCTGCTGGCGGGTGAGGCACCGGAGCCGGGCAAGCGCTGCGCCCGGTAGGAGGGATGGTTTCCGCTTCAACCGACCGCCGGTGCGACGTTACGATGAGCGCCCCCCGTCCTCATCCCCTCCCCGGAGCGCACCGTGCTCGGAGTCAACGACCTGGCGACGTACGTCCTCGGCGCCCTCGTCATCGTCCTACTGCCCGGCCCCAACTCCCTGTACGTGCTGTCCGTCGCCGCCCGCAAGGGCATCCGGACCGGCTACCAGGCCGCCGCCGGCGTCTTCGTCGGCGACCTCACCCTGATCAGCCTCACCTCGCTGGGCGCCGCCTCCCTCCTCAAGGCCAACCCGGCCGTCTTCGCCGTGGTCAAGCTCGGCGGCGCCGCCTACCTGCTCTGGATCGGCTACGGCATGCTCCGCGCCGCCCGCCAGCTCTGGCGCGAACGCCGGACCGCCGACAACCCCGACAACCCCGCCGCCACCGCCGAACCGGCCGCCGAACCCGTCGAGCGCCCGTTCCGCCGCGCCCTGGTGATCAGCCTGCTGAACCCGAAGGCGATCCTCTTCCTGCTCTCCTTCTTCACCCAGTTCGTCGACCCGGCCTACGGTCAGCCGGCCCTCTCCTTCGGCCTGCTCGGCGGCATCCTCCAGACCTTCAGCGTGCTCTACCTCTCCCTGCTGATCTTCGCCGGCACCACCCTCGCCGCCACCTTCCGCCGCCGCAGGCGCCTCTCCGCCACCCTCACCAGCGGCGTCGCCGTCCTCTTCGCCGGCTTCGCCGCCAAACTCGCCGTCTCCTCCGCCTGACCCGCACCCCCGCCAACCGGGTGTGGATCACCCGCGAAACCTGTGTAGACTGGCCCGCGTTGCCACCACGCGTGACAACGGTGCCGCCTTAGCTCAGCTGGCCAGAGCAACGCACTCGTAATGCGTAGGTCGCGGGTTCGAATCCCGCAGGCGGCTCCAAGGAGAACCCCAGGTCAAGTCTCTGACCTGGGGTTTTCTGGTTTTGATGACCATGTGAGTCAGGCAAATCGGGCATCTGGAGCCTGTGCATCGCAATGCGTAGGTCATCGGTTCGTTAGCGTCATCGATTCACAAGGTGGCGCCTGTGACCTGCGGCTTCGTCGAGTGCGATGGGTTGGGGCAGTTCTTGCTGGGTGGCCTCGGTGGACAGTCGGTGGACAGCCGTGCGTGATTCAGCGCCAGGAGCAGCCGCGCTGGTCGTTGGAGGAGCGCCTGCAGGTTGCTCTGGTTGTGGCGTTCCGACAGAAGGGGCCGAAAGCGGAACGCTGGGCCGGCGCGGGAATCGCTTCTGAGGCTGAGCCAAAGATCATCGTTCAAGCAGTTCGGTGAGGTCTTCGCCGCTACTCTGATCGCATCGACGAGAGAGGGGGACGGGATGCTGCTCCGTTTCCGTGTCGCGAATGTGCGATCACTACGGGACGAACAGGAGCTGTCCTTCGTCCTTCCCGAGGGTGAGCCGGAGATTGCGTCGCGTGAGCTTCGAACCGGCGGTGACCGTTCGGTATCCGTGCTCCCTCTGATCGGAATCTTCGGCGCCAACGCTTCGGGCAAGTCGAACGTGCTGGCTGCCCTGACCGACATGAGGTCGGCCGTCCTCAACTCATACGCTCGTTGGGCTTCGTACGAGGGGGTCCCGCGCAGGCCCTTCGCCTTGAAGGCCACGGACGAGAACGAGCCCAGCTTCTTCGAAGTCGATGTCGTCATCGACGAGGTGCGCTGGACGTACGGGTTCGAGCTGGGGCCGAAGCGCGTTGAAGCCGAGTGGATCCACAGCTACCCGCGTGGTCATCGCCAGGTTTGGCTCGATCGAGATGCCTCGCGGCCTGAGGTGTACGAGTGGCCGGGCGGCCGGGTCAAGGACCGCGCGCAGTTGGCGCGGCGTACCCGACCCAATGCCCTTCTCCTGTCCACGGCGGGCACGGACAACCACCCTCAGCTCTCCGCGCTCTTCCACTGGTTCCGCCGGAATCTCTGGATCATCAACCCGGAGGACGAACGGGAGCAACGGGAACAGTTCACGACACGCGCCCTCTCCGGCAGCCAGGCCCGCCGGATCAATGAACTGCTGCGGGTCGCCGACCTGGGGATCACCGGAGCGGAGATCGTCCAAGAGGAGAAGGGCGGAGCCAGGGTGAGGCTCACCCATCGGTCGACCGGCGGTGACGTGGCCTTTGACTGGCGTGACGAGTCGCTTGGCACCCGTTCCTGGTTCGCACTGCTCGGCCCCCTCCTGTTGGCGCTCGACGAGGGTGCGGTGTTGCTCGTCGACGAGCTGGACGCCAGCCTGCACCCGCGCTTCGCCGCCGAGGTCGTCCGACTCTTCCACGACCCCCAGTCCAACCCCAGGGGAGCGCAGCTCCTCTTCACCTCGCACGACCCGTCGGTTCTCGCCACTCCGAGCGGTGGCCGCCTACTGGAACCGGACCAGGTGTGGCTGACCGAGAAGGATGAGGACGGGGCCACCGAGCTGTATCCGCTGACCGCCGCGGCGCCGGGTGAGGACGAGGACCTGATGAGGTCCTACCTGGTCGGTGCGTTCGGGGGGGTTCCCTCACTCCTGGAGGGGCAGATCGCCCGGCGGCTGCTGGCTGTGGGCGAGCAGGAGCGCGAGGAAGGGGCGGGGCGGAGCTGATGGCGCGCACGAAGGGGAACGAATCGCTGGGGCCGGCGAAGCAGCAGCGCGGCCGGCGCCGTCGAGTGGTCCATGTCTTCACCGAGGGGAAGGTCACCGAACCCACCTACATCGAGGCGGTCTCCGGCCTGGTCCTCCTGCACGACCAGGGGGTCGAAGTCCGGATCGCCAACGCGAGCGCCCCGGGCTCCCAGCGCAAGCCGATCAAGCTGGTCGAGGCGGCGGTGCGGCTCATGCGGGACGAAGCCCGCAGTGCGAAGCGCAGCGGAGTGAAGAAGGAACTGTGGCCGCAGGTCTGGTGCCTGTTCGACCGGGACGACCACGAATCGATCGATACGGCGCTCAAGCAGGCCCGCGAAGGTGATGTCCAGGTCGCTTTTTCGCACCCGTGCTTCGAGGTGTGGCGGCTGCTCCATCACAAGCCGGTGACCGGCACCTTCGGTGGCGTGTGTGGGGAGGCGGAAGCCAGGTTGCCGTTCGTCAAGGAGCCCGGGAACATCAAGGTGGTGCTGCCGACGCAGATCAAGGGCGGATTCATCAAGGCGAAGGCTCGGGCCGAGAAGATGAACGGTGAGCACGGCAAGCACATGCCGTTGACCCAGCGCGACCCGTACACCGACGTGTACGACTTCGTCGAGAAGGGGCTCGGCATCGCGTCGTACTGAGCGGAAGCCCACCGGTTCGGATGAACGGTTTCCGCTCGGTCGCCCTGCCCCCGTAGGGTTCCTACGTCAGACCGGTCGTAGGGAGTCGTACGTTGGCCAAGCTCACGCTCGCGCAGTTGGAGCGGCATCTGTTCGCCGCCGCGGACATCCTCCGCGGCACGATGGACGCCTCCGAGTACAAGGACTACATCTTCGGTCTGCTGTTCCTGAAGCGGGCCAACGACGAGTTCGAGGCCGCCCGCGACCGGATCAGGGAGTCCGCGGCCGAGGAGCTGCGCCTCACCGGGGATCTGCTGGACGGCTACCTGGAGCAGAAGTCCACGTACAGCAAGCGCGACGTGCTGTTCGTCCCACCGGAGGCCCGCTGGGAGCAGATCTCCTCGGCTACCCACAACATCACCGAGGAACGACTGCGCCCCGCCCTCCAAGCGCTGGAGGCGCAGAACGACAAGCTCAAGGGCCTGTTCGACCATCTCGACTTCAACCGCATCGGTGGCTCCGGCGCGGCGGCGGGCGCGGCCAAGCTCGCCGACCAGCGGCTGAAGCTGCTGATCGCCCACTTCGGGCGCATCCGGCTGCGGACGGACGACTTCGAGTTCCCCGACCTGATCGGCGCCGCGTACGAGTACCTGATCAAGGAGTTCGCGGACTCGGCCGGGCGCAAGGGCGGGGAGTTCTACACCCCGCGTGCCGTCGTCCGCATGATGGTCGAACTGCTCCGCCCCCGGCAGGGGATGCGCATCTACGACCCGTGCGTCGGCTCCGGCGGCATGCTCATCCACGCCAAGGAGTACGTGGAGGAGCACGGCGGCGACACCACGGACATGTACTTCGCCGGCCAGGACGCCAACAGCGGCGCCTGGATCATGTCGACGATGAACATGGTGCTGCACGGCGTGCGCCGCTTCGACCTGTACACCGGCGATACCCTCGCCGAGCCGGCGGAGGTACCGGAGTCCGACGCGGACCGCTACGACGGGGTCCTCAGTAACCCACCGTTCTCTATGGACTACACGCTCAGCGGCCTCAAGTTCGCCACGCAGCGTGCGGCCTTCGGGGCCACCAGCGAGCGCGGCAAGGCCGACCTGATGTTCCTCCAGCACATGCTCTGGATGACCAAGCGGGAGGGGAGCGGCGGGATGGTCATCACGGTCATGCCGCACGGGGTGCTGTTCCGTGGCGGCGGCGAGCAGGAGATCCGCACGAAGCTCCTCGACGAGGACGCGATCGAGGCCGTCATCGGCCTCGCCCCGAACCTGTTCTACGGCACCGGCATCCCCGCCTGCATCCTGATCCTGCGCCCACCGGGCAAGAAGGACCCCAAGCTGGCGAACAAGGTGCTGTTCATCAATGCGGACCGGGAGTACCGCAAGGAGTCGGCGCAGAACGTCCTGCTGCCCGAGCATGCCGAGAAGATCACCTCCACCTTCCATGGGTATGCGGAGGTGCCGGGATTCTCGCGACTGGTGAGCCGTGAGGAGCTGCGCGACAACGGCGACAACCTCAACATCCGCCGCTACGTGGACAACACGCCGCCGCCGGAGCCGCAGGACGTGCGGGCCCACCTGGTGGGCGGGGTGCCGCGCGCGGAGATCGAGACGAAGAAGGAACTGCTCGATGCGTACGGGGTGGGCCTCGCCGATCTCTTCGCCGAGCGCGACCCGGTGGACCCCGAGTACGTGGACTTCCTGCCGGAGGGACAGCACCCGGACGCGGCCCGGCTGGCGGAGCTAGCCCGCCCTCGGGAGGATGCGCTGCGGGGCGTGTTCGAGGAGTGGTGGCAGGCGGAGGTTCAACGCCTGGAGGCGGTGGCCGCAACTCCCGAGCGGCTTGCGGACCTGACCCCCTCGGAGCGCAAGGCTGCGCTGATGGCCGTGCGCGGCGATCTGATCGAGTCGTTCGTTGAACGTCTGGGCCGGGTCGGGCTGCTGGACCCGTACGCCCTCGCGGGCGCCGTCGCTGGCTGGTGGTACGAAGCCAAGTACGACCTGCTCACGCTCTCCGAGAACGGGTTCGCGGGCGTCCTGGACGGCTGGGTCGAGAACGTCGAGACGCTGCTCGCCCCTGAGCAGGACCCGAAGACCCGCAAGCTGCGCAAGCGCACGGCCGCTGAGCGGCGCCAGGCGTACGACCACAAGGTGGTCGCGGCGATCCTTCCGGACTTTCTGGAGGAGCTGGCGGCGGCGGACGCGCGGAAGGCGGAGCTGGACGCGCGGTGGAAGGAACTCAACGCAGAGCCGGATTCGTCGGAGGACGGCGAGGGCGGGGACGAGGAGGACGGCGACGCTCCCACGCGGGAGGAAGTCGCGCTGAGCGCCGAGCAGTTGGCGGAGCTGGCGTGGGTGAAGAAGGAACGTACGAAGGCGGGTGCTGTGATCAAGCGCCTGGAGACGGAGTTCTGGTTCCCGTGGCCGAGCGACCCGCCCACGCTGGGCGAGGAGCCGCCGAGGCTGTTCCGGGCACGGGCGGAGCTGGACCCGGTAGGGGAGCGGCGCGTGGTGCTGGACCTGCTGCGGGACGACCTGGTGGGGAAGCTGGACGGGCATGTGGTGCGCCGGCGGCGGGAGTTGGCGGAGACGTACCGGGTGTGGGAGGACAAGTACGCGGTGTCGCTGCGGGAGATTCGGGCCGAGCGGGAGAAGGCGGCGGCGAAGCTGGATGGATTCCTGAAGGGGCTGGGCTATGCGAACTGACGCTCAAGCTTGGCGGTCGGCCCCGCTAGGCGAGTATCTGCTGCGGATCGAGGCAGGGAAAAGCCCACACTTGCCGGACATTCCTGCTGCGCCGGGAAATTGGGGCGTTCTCAAGGTCAGTGCAGTTCATGCGAATGGCTACCGCCCGAGCGAGAACAAAGCCCTGAACGATTCAAGTCCAATTGAATCTCGCTACGAGGTGCGCCCGGGGGACCTCCTTTTCTCTCGCGCGAATACGCCTGATCTAGTTGGTTCTGCTTGCATTGCTACAGCTTCTCGTGAGCGCCTCCTGCTGTCGGACAAGACCTTGCGTCTAGTTGTCAATCCTGCTCTTGCCGATGTCCGGTACGTCTGTCTCTCTCTGTCCAGTCATCAACTTCGTCAGCAGATTATTAATTCGTCTTCGGGTAGCAGCCTGAGCATGCAGAACATCAGCCAAGGCGCTATTGAGGGCCTTGCCCTGCGATGGCCTCCGCTCGCGGAGCAGCGGCGGATTGTCGATGTGGTCGATGCCATGTCGGCACAGGAATACGCCATCGAGGCGTCGATTGCGAAGATGCGCAGCGTACGGCAGGGCACTCTGCTAGCCTCCATGACCTCAGTCGGAGGTGGGGAGCTCCCGCGAGGGTGGGCTCGGATGCCACTCAAGGACGTGGTGCCCGAGGCTGAGTACGGCATCTCTAACGCTCTCGATCAGGACCCCCGAGGCATCCCTGTTCTCCGGATGAATAATCTCCGCGACGGTAGGCCGGAGCTATCGGACTTGAGATACAGTCCGGTGTCAGTGCCGGGAAGGCTTGAGCTTCGACGTGGGGATGTATTGTTCAATCGGACGAACAGTATTGAACATATCGGAAAGTCTGCTATGTGGCGTGCGGAAATTCCCCGGGCTACATTCGCCTCGTATCTGGTGCGCATCAATCCGGATAAGACTCGCTTGATTCCTGAATACCTGGTCGAGTGGTTGATGCACCCGCTGATCCGCCAACGGGTTCAGTCGATCTCTACCGTCGCGGTTCAGCAGGTGAACGTCAATCCAACCCGACTGCGTGAACTGGAAATCGATATGCCGGTCGATCTGGTTGAGCAGCGTCGGATCATTGACTTGCTCTCCTCATGTGACGAACAGATCCAAGGTGAGCAAGCGGAGCTGAACAAGGTGCGCACGCTCAGGCTGGGCCTTGTCGACGACCTATTGGCTGGGAGTGCCTGACCGCTTAGACGGGGAATCGCCCGTCCTTGACGGCTGCGACGAACGATGACCAGGCATCCGTTGCGAAGAGCAGGGCAGGGCCGTGCGGGTTCTTGGAGTCGCGGACGGGGATGCCCGACGCGTGGCCGTCCAGCACCTCGACGCAGCTGCCAGCATCAGGTCCGCTGTAGGACGACTTCCGCCAGCCGCTCAGTGAGCTGGCATCCGGGATCGCGTGATCAGTCATGGTGCCCGTAGTCCTTCGCTCTTGCCTTCAGGAAGGCAAGTGACTCCTTCAGCGGCATTGCGTCGCTCAGGGCAAGAGCGTAGGCGCGCTGGAGCCGTTCGACCATAGCCGGGCTGTCGTGCACCTTGCCCACGTGCAAGCCTTCGGTGTAGGCAACCGGCGGTTGATCCTCGAACCACATCAGCGTCAGCATGCTGTGCAGGAGCGGATGAAACCCTAGATCAAGTGGCAGTACGTGTACGCGTACACGCTTAGCCTCAACCAGTCGGATCATGTGCGTGATCTGTTCTGCCATGACATCGGGGCCGCCGATGGCACGCCGCAGAACCATCTCGTCCAGCAGGGCCCAGACTACCGGCGTCGCGGGGCGAGTGAGGATCTCGGATCGCTTGAGGCGTGTGACAACCGCCCTGTCACATTCCTCTTCGTTCTCAAGGGGGAAGCCGCTGCCCAGAACCGTGCGTGCGTACGATTCGGTCTGGAGGATGCCGGGGACGAAGGTCAACGCGAACTCATGGATCGTCGTGGCCTGCTGTTCAAGGTGTCGCGCAGTGGCGAAGTGATCGGCGACCGCCGCGTCGTCCTGCGGCAGGAAGCTGGTCAGCACGTCTCCCGTGCCCAGAGCCTTATCCAGGCGCCGCGCGTCGTCCCTGGACGGGATGCGGCGGCCGGCCTCGATGTGGGCGATGTGCGAGCGCGTCATGAACGCCGCGTCGGCCAGCTCCTGCTGGGTCATCCCCGCCGCTTCGCGCTGCGCCTTGAGCCAGTCCCCGTAAATGCTTCCCATCGTCAACCCCCGCGTGACGGACGCCGTGTCACCTGCCAACCACTGGCGAGCCTAACCCCGCCCGTCTCACTCTGTGAGTGGATCGCTACGCAGCGATGCCCGGCCGGGAATGGCCGGCCGCAGACCGAAGACCCCCGCGACCGCTTGCGACGGCCCGGGGGCGTGGCCTTCAACTAACCGGAGTTGATGACGTGTTGCACTGTACCGCCCGCATTTTCGAGCCGCTGCCGCGGCTCCTGTGGCCCGCCCCGGGCCGCCACCGCTCGACCGGCGCACCGTCTGTGGACGCGCTCCCCGCCACTCTGCCGCGCCGGCGGCGTGCGCGGTTGTGCGCCGTGTGCTGCACGGAGGTGGTCGCGTGATCGGCCAGCAGAGCGGGCGGCGACTGCTCCCGTGGACCACCCCGGAAGGCAAGCCCTGCTACCTCGTCGGCGGTGGGACCGGCCGCGTCTCCCGGACCGCCGACAGGGTCGAGCGCGTGCAGCTCGGCATGGCGGTTGAACTGCTCGGCCACGCCACCGAGATGCTCGCTGACCGCCGGGCCACCGCAGTGCAGCTCCGCTTCCTCGCCGCCAGCCTGGCGGAGTCGCTGCGCGACGTGCACCGGATTGCGGAGAGCAGAGGTGCCCGCCTTCCGGTACCCGCCTACGACGACCCCGAGGGGAGCGACCCGCCTGCGCTGGAGGCCTGAGCCGCCGTACTCCCGTTCGCTCGAACACTCCCGCCGCACCCCACCCATGGCGCAGAATGGATCACCTGGGCGGTGATCGGCGGGGGAAGGCGCGGGCATGGCAGTGCAGACCGAGCGGGACGAGGTGGAGCGACCCATCGTCGCGCAGCTCCAGGCGATGGGGTGGCGGCACGTGCCCGGTACGGAGGTCGACACGCTCGATGTCGAGACGCCGCTGCTCGTGGACGAGCTGGATGCAGCCCTGCGCCGGATCAACGTCCGGGCGTCGGACCACGAGCCGTGGATGAACGGGACCGACGTCAAGCGGTCCATCGCGGAGCTGGCGTCCGTCTCTCTCGGGAAGGGCGTCGCGCAGGCCAACTTCGACACTACCGACCTGCTGCTCAGCGGACTCGTCCTCTCCGGCCCGTCTGCCGCGCACGGCGGTGCATCGGCCACCGTGCAGTACATCGAATGGCACGAGGACCGGGCCGCGCTCAACGACTTCACCGTCGTCGACCAGCTCAGCGTCCGGAACCGGTCCGGGGAGCTGTCGGTCCTCGACATCGTCCTGTTCGTGAACGGGATCCCGCTCGTCGCCGTGGAGTGCAAGAGTCCCGACCTCGCCGACCCGATCCACAGTGCTGTGCTCGATCTGCGGCACTACGCCGGCGACCCCGTTGCCGACGACGAACGCGACGACCCCGCCCTGTTCACGCCCGCAGGGGTCCCGGAGCTCTTCCGGACCGTGCAGCTGCTGGTCGCCGCGACCGAGGGGAGTGCCTATCTGGGCACCGTCACCTCCACGCCCGACCACTTCCACCCCTGGCGGAGCATCGAGCCGCAGAGCGAGGCGACGCTGAGGGCGGAGCTGCCGGACCACACCGGCAAGCTGAACGAGCGGCACAAGCTCGTCGGGGTCGTCCTGCGCCCCGCCGCGCTCCTCAACGTCGTACGCCACTACGTCATCCCGCTCCCGGTGGAGACCGAATCCGGGGGCACCCGGACGGTCAAGGCCGTCGCCCGGCACCAGCAGTACCGCGCGGCAGAGAAGTCCGTGCACAGGCTGCTCACCGGCAGGACGCGCGGCGGCTCCGTGGCCGACGACGAGCGCGGCGGGATCATCTGGCACACCCAGGGCTCCGGCAAGAGCCTGACCATGACGTTCCTCGTGCGCCGGATCCATCTGCACCACCGGCTCAGCGAGTTCATGGTCGTGGTCGTCACCGACCGCACCCAGTTGCAGGACCAGCTCTCCAAGACTTTGAAGCTGAGCGAATCCGACGTCGAGACCGCCGCGACCCGCACCCAGATGGAGGGGCTGCTGCGGGACGGTGGTCGGCGGGTCGTCTTCGCGATGATCCAGAAGTACGGGACCGGGTTCACCTTCGCCGCCGAGGCGACGGGCGACGAGGACGACCGGGACCTGGCGGAGGAATACCAGGAGGCCGAGCGAGCCGGCGCGGGCCGGCAGCCCGACACCCAGCCGCCCGTAGTGAACTTCCCCGAGTGCAATACCTCGTCCGGCATCCTGGTCCTGGTCGACGAGGCCCACCGCTCGCACACCAACACGCTGCACGCCGCTCTGCGCAAGGCCATCCCCAGGGCGGCGAAGATCGGTTTCACGGGCACGCCGATCATGACGGGCCGGCTGGAGGACACCCGCCGGATCTTCGGCGGCTTCCTCGACACCTACCGGATGGCGGAGGCCGAGCACGACGGGGTCGTCGTCCGCATCCGCTACGAGGGCCGCACCGGTGAGGGCAAGGTCTTCGACAAGGACGGCCTCGACCGGAACTTCGCGGATCTGGTCCGCGACCTCACGGACGACGAGCGCAGCGCGCTGCGGCGCTCGCCCACCGCACGTGACGTCGCCGAAACCCAGCCCATGATCCGCGCGAAGGCCGAGGACATGCTGGAGCACTGGGTGACCTGGGTGCTGCCCGGCGGCGGCTTCAAGGCCCAGGTCGCGGCGGTCAGCCGGAAGGCGGCCGTCGAGTACCACCACGCACTGCGACTGGCACGCGATACCCTCCTGGCCGAACTCGCCGTGTTCGACCCGGAGTCGGTGGCCGGCATTCCCCCGGAGAAGCTGCCCCGCCGACTGCGCTACCTGCACCAGGCCTACCAGTACCGTTCCCTGCTACGCCGCATCGACTTCGTGCCGATCATCTCCCCTGGCGCGGAGCGCAAGCGCCGCCAGTGGCTGCACTGGACGGACAAGGACCGGCAGAGGGCTTACATCGAGCGTTTCCACCAGGCCTTCCCGCACCTGCCGCCCGAGCCCGAGTGGGTCGCCACCACGCCCTTCCACGTACCGGTGCCCGAGGTGCCGGAGGCGAGCACGGTGGGGGACAACCCGTGGTCGCAGGAGACCGTCGAGCAGCCGGGGAGTCGGCCGACGGCCGGACCCGACCCCGTGCACCCCGAGAGTCCGATCGCCTTCCTCATCGTGAAGTCCATGCTGCTCACGGGCTTCGACGCCCCGCGCGAGCAGGTGCTCTACCTGGACCGGCCGATCCGCGACGCCGAACTCCTCCAGGCCGTCGCCCGGGTCAACCGGCCGATGCCGGGCAAGGACGTCGGCTATGTCGTCGACTACCACGGCGTCTTCGAGCACCTGTCCGGCGCGCTGGCCGCCTACCAGCAGGCCGACGTCGACGACACGATGCGCAGCCTGTCGGAGGAGATCGACGGCCTCGGGCCGGCGGCTGAGGCGGTGCGCGCCTACCTCCGTGCGCACGGGGTGACAGAGGCGGACCTCGCCGACCTCGGGCGGTTGGGCTCCGCGGCGCTGGCCTTCGAGGACGAGACCGCGAGGTTCGGGTACGACGAGGTGCTGCACCGGTTCCTCGCCGTGCTGGAACGCGTTCTGCCGCACGAGCACGGCCTGGACTACATCGCCGACGCCCGGCGCTGGGGGATGCTCCAGAAGCGCATCCGCAGGCTCTACCGGGATGCGCCGGGCGGTTCGTTCAGCCTGCGGCGCTACGGCCGAAAGGTTCGCGCGATGATCGCCGATCACCTGGAGGGGCCGGAGATCGAGCAGGTCATCGCGCCGGTTTCGCTCGCCTCGCCCGTCTTCGACGACAGCGTCCGCGCGCTGCCGCCGCGCGAGGCCGCGGCCGAGATGGGGCACGCGCTCCGCTTCCACCTGGAGGAGCGGGTCAAGCGGGAGGACCCGGAGAAGTACGACCGGCTCTCCGAGCGGGTGGAGGAGATCCTGCGGGAGCTGGCAGGACGCTTCGACGAGCAGGTCGAGGCGTTCGGTCCGTTGATCGAGCAGGCCCGGCGAGAGGACGAGGAAGACCCGGAGCTCGCGGGGCTCAGCCCGGTGGAACAGCGGGTGTACCGGCTGCTGGAGCGGCTGATCGCGGAGAACCCGGGAGTCGTGCGGAGGGGTGGGGCCACCCGGCTACTCGTCGACGCGGTGTGCGACACGGCCGCACAGATCATGGTCAAGGCGTCGTACCAGGGGCAGCACCAGGACCTCGACACCCTGGCTGACGGTATCCAGAATCAGCTGTTCGAGGGCGGTCTACGGCCGGCAGGTAAGGATTGGGCACCCCTGCAGGGCATCGCGCAGAGACTCGCGGTGTATGCGGCGGGCAACCGGCGGCAGTTCCTGGGCAGGTTGCGGGGAGAATAGGCGGGGTGACCGCCCTCGCCGACAACCGCGTCCCCCTGGCCCTTGCCGAAGGGGACAGGCTCACCGTGGACGGCCTGGTGCTGCGGGTGCGGGTCAGCGCCCGCCGCAAGCGGTTCGCGCTGACGGTGGAGGCGGACGCCGGGCTGACGCTGCACGCGCCGGAGGGCCGTCAGGCAGGGGACGCAGAGCGGTTCGTCCGCGAGCACCGTGCCTGGCTGATGGCCAAGGTCGGCGTACGGGAGCGAACCCGACCGCTGAATCCTGCGAAGCGGCTGATCGAGGGCGAGGTCTTCCGCTACCTGGGACGGACGTACCGGCTGGCGATCGTGGCGGACCCACCTGCCGATGGCAGCGTCCGCCTGATCGCTGGGCGGTTGACCATGGGCAGGGAACAGGCCGAGGATCCGATCCGTGGGCGGGCGGTGCTGGTCGACTGGTACTGCCGGGCCGGCCACGCCTGGGCGGCAGGGAGACTGCAGCCATGGGCGGCTCGGATGTCCGTGACCCGGCCGGTGGTGGATGTACGTGATCTTGACACGCGTTGGGGCGTGTACCGGCCCGACCCGAAGGGGCACGGGCCGGGCCGCATGAGCCTCGGCTGGCCGCTCTTCCAGCTGCCGATGCACCTGGTGGACTACGTCATCGCCCACGAGCTTGCACATGTGCGGGTCCCTGGACATGGTGCCGACTACTGGCGGCTGCTGAGGTCGGCTCTGCCCGAATGTGAGTCCCGTCGCGGGGAGCTCGATGAACTGGGGCGGCGCATGTGGATGGGGGACGTGGTTTAGCAGGGGATGCTCGGTGGCGGTGCCGGGTCCTTCAGCTCGACCACGATGATGCCGGCGTCTGCGCTACCGTCGAGCGGAACGGACCGGGATAGGCGCATTGGGGTGGGCATGGCCAGGACGAACAACGGCGACCTCACGGCAGTTCGACAGGTCGGTCGCATGCTGGATGCGGCGTTCGACGGTCGTATCGACATGTCCGACTTCGAAAGCAATTCCGAGGAGCAGCGCAAGAAGGCATTCCGGTCCCGAGCGCTGGCCGCCCTGGCCGTGCGCATGGTCACCGGCTGGCAGAACACGGACGCAGCGGAAGCGGTCATTGACGGGCGGGATGACCAGGGCATCGACGCCATCGCCGTCACGAGTAGCCCTCCGCATGTCTACCTGGTGCAGGCGAAGTGGAGCGACCAGGGGCGGGCGACAGCTCGAACCGATGCCATCCTCAAGATGTTCGCCGGGCTGAGGCTGATCGATGGGGAAGAGAGCAGCCAGTTCAACCCGCGCGGTCAGCTGTTGGCCGAGCAGGCCAAGGAGGCGATGAGCGAGCAGGCGGTCGGGGTCACGCTGGTCACCGTTCTGATGGGCGCCGAGCCGCCGTCCAGAGAAGTTCTCAACGAACTGGTCAACGGAGAGCGCGAGTTCAACACCCATGGCGACAGGGTCGACCATCGCTTCCTGCATGCTTCGGATGTGTGGAACTGGGCTCGCGCGGACGCCGCACCGGCGCCCGTGGCCATGTCGGGGAAGATGGACCCGTGGTTCTCCCTCGACGTACCTCACCAGGCGTTCCAGGGAGTAGTCAAAGCGGAGCAGGTTGCCGGTTGGCTGGACACCCACGGCACCCGACTCTTCGAACTCAATATCCGGAACCCATTGGATGGCACGCTCGCGAATGAGGAGTTGGTCGCCACACTGACGGACGAACCCTCGCTGTTCTGGTACTTCAACAACGGAATCACCGTGCTCTGTGACACGGTGGATCCGCTGTACGACTCGATGCGAAATCCCCACGGCGGACCGGTGGTTCTTCGGCTCACCGGGGCGAGCGTCGTCAACGGTGCTCAGACGGTCAGGGCGGTCCAACGAGCGCTCGAGTCCTCCGATGATCCGGCGACAGCGCGCGTAGGTGTCCGGGTGATCGCGACCGGTGGTGCGACTGATTTCTCCTCGCGCACCACCCGGGCCACCAACCGGCAGAACCAGGTGGGGCCACGTGACTTCGCGGCCCTGGACCCGGTTCAGGCGGAGATTCGCGCCGATCTCCGGGCCGAACTGGGCAAGTCGTACTCGGTGAAGCGCGGCGAACTGAGTCCTTCACCCGAGACGGGATGCTCGTTGGATGAGGCAGCCACCGCTCTCGCCTGCGCCCACCCGAACGCCGAGTACGCGGGCAGGGCGGCCAGTTCACCGAGCACGCTGTGGGAGCGGGGCAGCAAGGAGACCTACGACATCCTCTTCCGCCCGCAGCCGAGCGCCTTCCAAGTATGGCGCTCTGTCGTGACGATGCGGCTGATCCGTAATGAGCTGCACCGGCTGCGGCCCACGTACGAGAAGCTCCCGGCCGCCGTCCTCGAGCACGGCACGTACCTGATGTGCCACTTGGTGTTCCGCCAGTTGGGGACGGATCGGATTGACGACCCGGACCTCGATTGGGAGGGCGACTTTCTGCCCCAGGTGCCGGCGACCGTCGGAGCGCAGCTCGCCGCACTGGTCGACGTCCTCGAAAAGGGTTACACGTCCCGGGTGCAGGGACTCCTCAGCGATCCCGACAAGTGCCGCGAGCTCGCCGCGAAGGTTGCCGGACTCGGGGCTACGGGCGGGGATACGGCCGGACTGGTCGACCGATACGGCAAGCAGACTCAGGCGCGTAAGCGGCGACGGCCCAATGCCGTGCCCACGTTGGTCGATCACCAGGCGATCAAGGAAGGGACACCGCTGCGCTTCGTGTCGATGAACTCCATCGAGCAGGAGGCCCTGGCCGACTGGTTGGCGGAGGATGATCGGCGTTCCCGGGTCACTTGGGTCAACGACCGGACGAAGCCGCTGCTCTGGGAGGCAGACGGTCGGCGGTACTCGCCTTCCGGGCTGGTCACGCTGATGTGGGGGCAGGCGAGGTGGGAAGAGCGGCCGGTCTCCAACCAGGGGACGGCCCGCTGGCAGACGTCGGAGGGCGCCACTCTGGCAGCGCTGGCCTTTGCTCTGCAGGACGGTAACGCCGAGTCCGACTGAGCCTAGCTGGGCCGCTCCGACGCAGCGCCGTGCTGGTGAGCGCTGTGCGGCAGGGAAGCTCCGGCTGTGGGCGCCAGCGGGTGTCACAGCGTGGGCTCTTGTAAAGAAGAGACAAGGCGGTTCAAACCGCCGTCGAGCCGCTCACGGCTGTCCCTGGTGGACGGTCGGTGGACGGACGCCTATGGACGGCGCGGCACCGGGCGGCACGGGCCAACCTGCCGTACGCGCTCTGATCAGCTGAAACATCACGAGACGGCATGGCTCGGCACCGCGCATCACGACCGCCGATGATCTCGTAATGCGTAGGTCGCGGGTTCGAATCCCGCAGGCGGCTCTGTAGAAGCCCCAGGACTCACTCGCCGTGACCTGGGGCTTTTGCGTGGGCGGGGTGGGGCGGGTTACTGGTCGAGGTAGGCGAGGACGGCGAGGACGCGGCGGTTGTCGCCGTCGGTGGGGAGGAGGCCGAGCTTGGTGAAGATGTTGCTGATGTGCTTGGCGACGGCCTTCTCGGTGATGAAGAGGCCCTGGGCGATGCCGGCGTTGGAGCGGCCCTGGGCGAGCCATTCGAGGACTTCGCGTTCGCGGTCGGTGAGGCTGCCGACGTTCTCGTCGCGTTCCTTGCGGACGAGGAGCTGGGAGATGACGTCGGGGTCCATCGCGGTGCCGCCGTCGGCGACGCGGCGGATCGAGTCGAGGAACTGGGAGCCGTTGGTGACGCGGTCCTTGAGCATGTAGCCGACGCCGCGGCCGCCGCTGGCGAGGAGTTCGCGGGCGTAGAGCGGTTCGACGTACTGGGAGAGGAGCAGGACCGGGAGGTCGGGCATGGTGCGGCGGGCGGTGAGGACGGCGCGCAGGCCCTCGTCGGTGAAGTTCGGCGGAAGCCGGACGTCGACGACCGCGACGTCCGGCTGCTGCTCGGTGAGGGCTGCGAGGAGGTCGGCGCCGTTGTCGACGGCGGCCACCACCTCGTGTCCGTAGGCCTGGAGGAGGCGGATCAGGCCGTCCCTCAGGAGGAAGTGGTCTTCGGCGAGGACAATACGCACGGAAGCTCCATCGTCACCATGGTCGGGCCGTTGACGGGGCTGTTCACGGCCAGGACCCCGTCGAACGTGCTGAGTCGTCGCTCGATGCCGCGCAGGCCGGTGCCCCGGGTGGCGTCGGCGCCGCCGCGGCCGCTGTCGGTCACGGTGATGCGCAGCATGCCGTGATCGTAACGGATGTCGATCCAGGCCCGGTCGGCGCCGGAGTGCTTGGCGACGTTGGTGAGGATCTCCGAGATCGCGAAGTAGGCGGCGGACTCGACGGGCATCTCGGGGCGGCCGGGGAGGTCCACGACGACCTCGGTGGGGACCGGGCAGACCATGGCCAGCGCCCGTACCGCGTCGGCGAGTCCGCGGTCGGCGAGGACCGGCGGGTGGATGCCGCGGACCAGGTTGCGGATCTCCTCCAGGGCCTTGGAGGAGGACTGGCGGGCCTCGATGAGCAGGGCCCGGACGGCCTCGGGGTTGGTCTCCAGCAGGTGTTCGGCGGCGTCCAGGGTCATGCCCATCGCGACCAGGCGGGCCTGGGCGCCGTCGTGCAGGTCGCGTTCGATCCGCCGGATCTCGGCCATCTGGGTGTCGACGGCGGTGCTGCGGGTGGTGGTGAGGTGCTGGATCCGGCTGGCCATCAGTTCCTGCTCGCTGGGGGCGAGCATGGAGTGGGTGTACAGGGCGTGCTTGCGGACGGCGCGGGGGGCCATCCACAGGGCCAGCGGCAGTTGCAGGACGCCGAGGACGCCGGCCAGCACCGCGGTGGCCTGGCCGTCGATCGGGATGAACTGGTACCAGAGGCCGTCCCACTGGGTCGACAGCGGGACGCCGAAGAAGGCCAGGAAGATGCCCCAGAAGCCGCTGAGCAGGACGGCGATCGGCATGAAGGCGAGGAAGCCGCCGGCGATCGGGTCGGTGAGCACCCAGGTGAACTCCCGCTTGGTCTGCGGGTCGCTCATGATCCAGCGGTAGCGGGCGACGGCCCCCGAGGCGCCCTCGGGGGCGGCCGGCAGGCCGCTGGGCGGGCCGGGGATCTGCACGCCGGACCAGCGTTCGGACAGGCCGCGCTGGCGGGCGGCCAGCGCCCGGACGCGCTCCATGGCCCGCGGCACCAGGCCGAGGCCGGGGCCGACGAGGGAGATCGCGCCGGTGACCCCGAGCGAGCGCCCGAAGGCCGCGACGGACATCCAGCAGAGGGCCAGTGCCCGCCGCAGCCCGGTGAATCCGGCGGGGACGGAGAATCCCCTGATCTCGACCGCCGAGGGGCTTCCCCCGAGCTTCATCGTGCGGTCCATGACCCGCTCCTCTCTGTGCCGTTCGCTGTGCCCCGGCCGTGGTGGCCGTGTGACCATTCTGGCGGGGACGGCGTGCCGGAATCGGTAGTAATAACCCCCCTCTTGCACGACCGGAGGGGGAGGTTCTTCTACCTGGCGGCGGCGGTGACGTCGGCGGGCGGGCTCAGAAGCCGTCCGAGCCGCCCTCGGCGGTGTCGGGGGCGGCGACGAAGAGGGACAGGGTGTCCGCCACGCAGGCCGCGTGCTGCTGGCCCTCGACCTCCACCGTCATCCGGACCGCGGCCAGGTGGCCCATCGGGGTCTCGCGGACGCTGGTGACCTTGGCGCCGCCTCGGACCCGGGCGCCGACCGGGATCGGGCGGGGGAAGCGGACCTTGTCCAGGCCGAAGTTGACGCCCAGTTTGACGTTGTGGATCTCGAAGATCGCGCGCATCATCGCGGGCAGCAGGCCGAGCGTCATGTAGCCGTGGACGATGGTCCCGCCGAACGGGCCGGTGGCGGCGCGCTCCGGGTCCACGTGGATCCACTGGAGGTCGCCGGTGGCGTCGGCGAACTGGTCGACGCTGTGCTGGGTGACGTCGAGCCATTCGCTGTAGCCGAGGTGCTCCCCGGTCGCCCCGGTGAATTCGGCCAGGTTGGCAAAGGATCTCATGCGGGTGATTCTGGGCGGCCGTCCATGGCGCGGACAAGGCGTCGGGGGGCCGTGGGGCCGTTCGGTCAGCGTGCCGTCAGTTGGCCGTCAGCGGAGGGGGCGGGGCGGCGGGAAAGGCCGGAGGCCCGCCGGCGCCGGGAGCGCGGGCGGGCCTCTGGGGCACGGTGGGGAGGGCTCAGCCGTAGCGCTTGAGCTCGTGGAAGAAGTCCGGGACGGTGTGCAGCTGCCCGGCCGCGAGGACGCGGTCGTAGACGTGCTTGGCGACGGCCATGTCGAGCACGCCGAGGCCGAACGGGGAGAAGACCACCGGTCGGTCGGACGGCGGGGTGATCGTGCCGGTGAGCACGTCGTAGAGCGTGCCGGCGACGAACTCGCGGTGGCCGACGCGCTGTTCGGCCAGGTGCGGCGAGGTGCCGGCCTTCATGCAGTGCTCGATGTCGTCGACGACGTTCCACGAGTCGAGGACGATCTCGGGGGAGAGGTCGCGCAGCGAGACGTGCAGCACCAGCGGGTTGTGCGAGAACCACTGCGGGTCCGTCACGTGCGGCTCGCCGGCGATGGTGGCGAAGACCACCAGGTCGCTGGAGCGGATCAGGTCCTCGGCCTTGTCGTGGACGGTGATCTCCACGCCCTCGCCCTCGGCCCGGCGCAGGTAGTCGGAGAAGCCCTCGGCGTGCTCGGCGGACAGGTCGTGGACGCCGGCCGCGGTGAAGTCGAAGCCGTTGGCGGCGAGGTAGGTGTGCACGTAGCGGGCGATCAGGCCGACGCCGAAGAAGCCGACCCGGGTCGGGCGCTGGCCGCGGGCGTCGGCGAGCCGGGCCGCCGCGAGGGCCGCGGAGGCGGCGGTGCGCGCCGCGCTGATGATCGAGCTCTCCAGGCAGGCGAACGGGTAGCCGGTCTCGGCGTCGTTGAGGATCAGGACGGCCGAGGCGCGCGGGAGGCCGGCCGCCACGTTGTCCGGGAAGCTGGAGATCCACTTGATGCCGTGCACGCCGACCTCGCCCTTGACCGAGGCCGGCAGCGCGATGATCCGGGAGGACGGGCGGTCGGGGAAGCGCAGGAAGTACGAGTCCGGGTTGACCGTCTGCCCCTCGCCGTGCAGCCGGTACGCGGCCTCGACCGTGGCGACGACCTCGTCCTCGTGCCCGTTGAGGGCCTCGTGCACCTGGGCGCCGGAGACCACGGCGAAGGGAGGGACCTGATTCATGGGAACAGTGCTCCTGGTCGGAGGGGTGCGGATCGGAGGGTGGGGAAACGGGAGGGGAGGAGGGGTCAGCCGATGCGGGCCAGGCCCTTGGCGCGCTGCCGCGCCCGCCCGCGCGAGACCACCAGCGGGTCCCAGTCCGGGCCGCGGTCGGGCAGCCGGGAGGGATCGCCGAGCACTGCGCCGCCGAACACCTCGCGCAGCAGCCCGCGGCCGATGATGTCGGAGGCGGCGGCCATGCCGCTGTTCGCGACCGCGGCGATGCCGCTGCCGTAGCGGACGCTCTGGCCGACCACGTACAGGCCCTCGACCTCGGTGCGCACGTCCGGCCGCTGGTTGGAGCCGCCCCAGCTGGCCATGCCGTACGGGGTGCCGCCGGTGGCCCGGATGTAGCGCTCGTGGGTGAGCGGGGTGGCCGTCTCCAGGTGGGTGATGCGCTCCCGGAACGGGCCGATGACCTTCTCGGCGGTGGCCAGCATGACCTCGGTGAGCTGCTGCTTGCGGGCGAGGTAGGCGGCGTTGCGGCGGTAGGGCTCGCCGTCGGCCGGGCCGCTCTCCAGGCCCCAGAACTCGTAGCCGGGCGGCAGGCCCGTCATGAGCTGGAAGTTGCTGTGGCCGGGCGGGCAGACGGCGGTGGCGCCCGGGTCCTTGAGGGAGGCGAAGGAGAAGGTGAGCGCCGGCACCGAGTCCATCGAGCCGTCCCGCGCGTACCGCTCCAGCATGGCGGCGTGCGCGCCCTCCATGTCGTCGCTGTCGTGCCACCAGAGGTTGGCGTTGGGCAGGCCCGGCAGTTCGGTGTCGAGCCCGATGTACACCGAGACGAAGGAGCCGCGCATGGTCGCCGCGCGGGTGCGGGCCACCACCTCGGCGGGGAAGGCGTCCTCGCCGCCGCACAGGTCGAGGACGGTGCGCCGGTAGTCCGCGTTGGAGATGACCAGCGGGGCCGAGACCCGCTGCCCGTCGGTGAGTTCGACGCCGGTGGCGCGCCCGTTCTCGACCAGGATGCGGCGGACGTCGCAGCGGGTGCGCAGTTCGCCGCCGTGCGCCTCCAGCGCCTCGACGAACGCGGCGACCATCGCCTGGCCGCCGCCCTCGGGGTAGTACGCGCCGCGCAGGTAGTGGTCCATCATCGAGGCGTGGTGGGCCAGGCTGATGCCGTCGGGCATGGTGCCGTAGTTGCCGGCCTGCGCCGCGAGCAGCGTGCGCGCCTTGGCGGAGAGGCCGAAGTGGCCCAGGGCGTCGGCGAAGGTGCGGCGGGACCAGCGCATGGTCTGCGGGGACTTGCGGAACAGGTCGACCAGGGACTCGCCGTTCAGGCCGGCGCGGGTCGAGCCGGCCACGTTCTCGGCGAGTTCGAGGAAGCCGGCGATCCGGTCGGCCTCCTCGGGCAGGGCCTGCCGCAGCCGGTCGCGGTAGGCGTCCCAGCCGGCCGGCACGTCGACGGTCGCGGTGGGCGTGATGATCCGGTCGAAGCCCTGCTCGTTGTCCATCGGCCGGAACCGCACCCGGTCCAGGACGCCGAGGCCGGCCAGGATCGCCGGGAAGTGCCCGTCGGGGCCGCAGTCGCCGAGGTAGTGCGTGCCGACGTCGAACTCGTACTTGCGCCGGCGGCGGAACACGTGCGCGTTGCCGCCGGCGATGTCGTGCTGTTCGAGGACGAGGACGCTGCGCCCGTCGGCCGCCAGGTAGCCGGCGGTGGTCAGGCCGCCGATGCCGCTGCCGACGACGATCGCGTCGTAGTGGTCGCGCAGTCCCTGGGCCCCCTGCATTCGTGCTCCCATCAGAACGTGCCGCCGCCGTGGATCTCGAAGACCGACCCGCTGATGTAGGCGGCGCGGTCGGAGACCAGGAAGGAGACCAGGTCGGCCACCTCCTCGGGCTTGCCGGCCCGGCCGAGGGCGACGTTCTTCAGCATCCGCTCCACCGCGGCGTCGGACATGTCGCCGACCATGTCGGTGGCGATCAGGCCCGGCGCGACCACGTTGGCGCGCACGCCGCGCGGGCCGGTCTCCTTGGCGAGGGACTTGGTGAAGCCGATGATGCCGGCCTTGGACGCGGCGTAGTTGGCCTGGCCGAGGTTGCCGTAGATGCCGGACACCGAGGACAGGTTGACGATCGATCCGCTGCGGCGCTTGCTCATCGCGAAGGCGGCGGCGCGGCACACGTGGTACACGCCGTCCAGGTTGGTGCGCAGGACCTGGTTCCAGTCGTCCTCCGGCATCAGGATGACCGGGCGGTCCCGGGTGATGCCGGCCGAGGTGACGGCGGCGTCCACCGGGCCGACCTCGCGCTCGGTGCGGTTGTACCAGTCGCGGACCTGCTCAGGGTCGGCCACGTCGCACTGGGTGGCCGTGATCCGGGTGCCGAACTCGCCTGCCTGCTTGGCGAGTTGCTCGGCGGCCTCGGCATTGGAGCGGTAGCAGAAGGCGACGTCGTAGCCGTCCTGGGCCAGGCGCAGCACGATGGCCTTGCCGATGCCCCGGGACCCGCCGCTGACCAGGGCGATCACGTGTGCTCCCCGAAGAGTCTCAGGACGGCGCAGCCCACCGCGCCGTCACGGTCGACGGCGGACACCAGGGCGATCCGGCCCCGGGCCGCCGGGTCGGCCTCGGCCACGCCGAGCACCGCCTGGATCTGGAAGGACGCGGAGGCCGCGCTGGTGTCGCCGAGCAGTTCCATGGACGGGACCCGGCCCAGTGCCTCGGCCGGCAGCAGCGCGGCGAGCGCGTCGTACTCGGCCCGGCCGGCCGCGGTCGGCGCGGCGCACGGGACGGCGGCCCAGACCTCGTCGGCGGTGACGCCGGCGCGGGCCAGGGCGCGCTGCACGCACGCGGTGACGGCTGCCTCGGGGTCGTCGTCGATGTCGACGCGGGTCTCCACCGCGAGCACCGCGGCGAGCGCCGGGCGCTGGGCGGTGCCGGCGTGCTCGACCACGAACAGGCCGCAGCCCTCGCCGAGCAGCGGCGTGGAGTCGCCGGCCGCGACGGCGGTGTGCTCGATCCAGGCGTGCGCGGCGGAGAACTCCTCGGCCGAGCCGACCAGGTACTTGGTCGCCCGGCCCTGGCCCATCAGGCGCCGCGCGTAGTTGAGGGCGAGCAGGCCGCTGACCCGGCCGCCGGCGACGGTGGTGTTGGGGCCCTTGAGGTCGTGCCGGATGGCGGTGGCGCCGGCGGCGTGGTTGAGGCTGCCGAAGGGGATGCGGCCGGCGTCGACGTGGAAGGGCAGCGCGTTGGTGTAGGACTGCTTGAGGAAGTTGGTGACGTTCTCCAGGCTGCCCATCGAGATGCCGAGGACCACACCGGTGCGGTCGTCGGTCTCCACCACCCGGTTGCCGTCGGCGTCCTTGAGCAGGCCGTCGGAGGCGACCAGGGCCAGCGCGGTGAGCCGGTCCATCTTGGCGGTGCCGGTGGGGCCGAGCAGGCCCTTGATGTCGAAGCCGGGCACCAGGCAGACGTCGGGCGACGGCAGCGTGCCGAGCGCGGCGTCCGCCTTGACGGCGGTCTTGGCGCCGGCGCGCACGCCGGACGCGAAGTCCTGGCGGGTCAGGCCGTACGGCGACACGGCCGACCAACCGGTGATGACGAGTGTCTCCGGCGGCAGGGCCGCCGGGGTGGCTGCGGTGGTCATCGTCAGACTCGCTCTCCGTACGTGCCCAGAATCAGGATGGCGTTGTTGCCGGCGAAGGCGCTGGAGTTGTTCTCCACGATCCGGACCTCCGCGTCGACGGCCTGGTTGGGCACGACGTCCAGCGGGCAGTCGGGGTCGGTCTCCACGTGGTTGATGGTCGGCGGGATGAACTGGTGCTCGATGGCGAGGCTGCAGGCGATCGCGCCGAGCGCGCTGGCCGCGCCCATCGAGTGGCCGAGCATCGACTTCACCGCGACGGTGCGCGGCGGTGCGTCGCCGTACACGTCGACGATGGCGGCCGACTCGGTCTTGTCGTTGGCCTTGGTGCCGGTGCCGTGCGCGGAGATGAAGTCGATCTCGTCCCGCTCGACCCCGGCGTCGTCCAGGGCGAGCCGGATGCCGCGCGCGATGCCGTCGCGGTTCGGCGCGGTCGGGTGGGCGGCGTCGCAGCTCAGGCCGTACCCGAGCACCTCGGCGTAGATGTGCGCGCCGCGGGCGAGGGCGGACTCCAGGCTCTCCAGGACGAGGATGCCCGCGCCCTCGCCGGTCAGGATGCCCTGGCGGTTCTTGTCGAACGGGCGGACCACGTCCGGGGTGAGCGCGCCGAAGCGCTTGAACAGCGCGAAGGCCTTGCGGCAGACGGCGTCGGCGCCGCCGCACAGCGCGATGTCGACCTCGCCGGAGCGGATCGCGTCCAGCCCGTAGCCGATCGAGTAGTTGCCCGCCGCGCAGGCGGTGGTGATGGTGGTCGGCTCCACGTTCGGCATCCGCAGCTCGCGGGCGATGACGGTGGTGAGCCGGCCGGCGTTGATCCGGCGGGACAGCACCGGGTCCATGCCCTCCGGGTCCCCGGCCGCGAGCTCCTGCTCGACCAGCACGCCGATGTCGTGCCCCTCGCCGTCGGTGGTGCCGACGCTGATGACGGCCTGGCGCTCGCCGAGGTCGGCCTCGGTGAGCCCGGCGTCCTCCACGGCCATCCGGGCGGCGGCGACGGCGAACTGCCCGGCGCGGCCCATGTCGTCGAGGGGGACGTTGCGGATCCAGCGCTCCGGCTCGAAGTCGGGGACCTCGCAGGCGATGTTCTGGCCGAACCCCTCGGTGTCGAACCGGGTGATCGGCCGCGCACCGGAGCGGCCGGCCCGCAGCCCCGCGGTGTACTCCTCGACACCCGTGCCGATGCTGGAGATCGCCCCGAGGCCGGTGAGGACGACCCGGCGGCGGTCGGCGGGCACGCCGGCGCGGGGTGCCGCTGGCGACTGTGCGGTGGACATGGGACTCCTTAAGCAGTGGGATGCCTGCGGGCGGGGGTTCCGGTCCCGGAACCCGCCCCGATCACCAGCCGGCGGCCGTCGCGGTCACCTGGTACGTGGCCTCCACGTTCACCATCTTCGGCAGCTCGTTCATGTCGATGACGATGGAGTACTCCATCTCCAGGGCGCTGAGCACGTCGATGAGCTTCAGCGAGTCGGCGCCCAGCTCGTCGACGAACAGCGCGGTGTCGGCGAACTCGGTGTGCACGTCGATGTTCTCGGCGATGATTTCGCGGATCCGGGTGAGACGCTCCGGCGCTACCGTCGTCATGCTCGTTTTCCTCCGTTTTTGCGGGTGCCCTGTGCGGGCGCCCTGGGGTGCCCGGAAATCGGGCCTCTGAGCAGCAAATTAGTCAGGCCCGATGACGGGTCGATGACGTCCAACTGACCGCTCACTGACGGGTCCTGGCGGGGTGTCGCGTACCTGGTGGGGAGGGGTGCGGGGGACAAAGCGGCCGCCCGCCGCACCGGCGGGCGAAGGCCCTGGGGGTGCGGCGGGCGGCGGGGTCGGAGCCGTCCGGCGGCGTTCTTCCGGATTCCGGGCGCGGGCCCGGCCGGTCAGCCCTGCTGCTGGAGGCTGAGCGGGCGCATGTCCGTCCAGTTGCCCTCGATGTGGGCGACGGCGGTGGCCCGGTCGGTGGCCTCCAGGGTCACCGACCAGCCCTCCGGGACGGCGGCGAAGGACGGCCACAGGGAGTGCTGCCCCTCCGCGTTGACGAGGACGAGGAAGGTGCCGTCTTCGCGGTCAAAGGGGTTCGCCATGACTGTTCTCCAGATCTCGGGATCGCGGGACGTGCCGGGTTGACCGGGCGTCAGGTGGTCGGGGTGCCGGTCGGGCTCGCGGCCAGGGCGGCGAGGGCGTGTTCGACGACCGCGCCGATCGCCGCCGCCGGTGCGGGTTGCAGCAGCTGCTGGTGCCCGCTGTCCACGTCGTGCGCGAGGACGGCGGAACCGACGTGCGGCTCCCAGCTCTTGACCTTGAGGGCGCGCTCCTCCGGGGTGGGGCGGGTGTCGCCGCCGACCGCCACGAAGAGCGTCATCGGGCAGCCGTCGAAGCGGCCCGGGGTGAACCGCTGGAACAGCTCCAGGTTGTTCCGCATGACCCCCAGCAGCCGTTCCAGCGTACCCGGTTCGAGCGCGGCGAGGGGGCCTTCGGTGCGGGCCAGGTGTGCGGCGACGCCTTGCGGGGTGAGCCGTTCCGGCTCCGCCGCGTCGACCCCGGCCTCGGTCAGGAAGTCGGCGAGGAACTCGGCGTCGCTGGGCCGGGCCCCGAGGGCGTCGTCGGGGTAGGCGTCCAGGTTGGCCAGGAACGCCACCTGTTCGCCGGCGGCGTGCAGCCGGACGGCCATCTCGTGCGCCACGACGCCGCCGTAGGACCAGCCGAGCAGGTGGTACGGGCCGTGCGGCTGCACGGCGCGCACCCGGGCCAGGTACTCCTCGGCGACGTCGCCCAGGTCGGTCGGCAGCGGGCCGTCGTCGGACAGGCCGCGGGCCTGGAGGCCGTAGACCGGCTGCTCCGGGTCGAGGTGCTCGGCGAGCGCCGCGAACGGGATCGCGAAGCCGAGGCCGCCGTGCACGCAGAACAGCGGGGGCCGCCCGCCGGTGGGCCGGATCGGCAGGACGGGCCCGAGCAGGTCGACCGCGCCGCCCCCGGTGGCGGCGGCCGCGGCCAGCGCCTCCAGGGTGCGGTGCTCGAAGACCGCGCCGAGGCTGATCGGCAGCCCGGCCCGGCCGGCCGCGTTGACCAGCCGGATCGCCTTCAGGCTGTCCCCGCCGAGGGCGAAGAAGGAGTCGTCGGGGCCGACCGGGCCCGTGCCCAGGACCTCCTCGACGGCGGCGCAGAGCAGCCGTTCCGGCTCGGTGCGGGGCGCCCGCGGGGCGCGGGCCGAGGGGGTGGCCGCGGGGGCGGGCAGGGCCTTGACGTCCAGCTTGCCGTTGGCGTTCAGCGGCAGTTCCGGCAGTGCGGTGTAGCTCTCCGGCACCATGTGGCCGGGCAGCGAGCGGGCCAGGTGGCCCTGCAACTCGGCCGGTCCGGGGGTCGGCCGGCCGTCGGCGGGCACCAGGTAGGCGACCAGGCGGCGCTGGCCGGCGGCGTCGGCGGGGGCCAGGACGGCGGCCCGGGCGACGGCCGGGTGCTCGGCCAGCAGCCGTTCGATCTCGCCGAGTTCGACCCGGTAGCCGCGGATCTTGACCTGCTGGTCGGCGCGGGCGACGTACTCGATCCGGCCGTGCCGGTCCCAGCGGACCAGGTCGCCGGTGCGGTACATGCGCTCCCCGGGCGCGCCGAACGGGCAGGCGGTGAAGCGGGCGGCGGTCAGCGCGGGTTGGCCGAGGTAGCCGCGGGCCAGGCCCTCGCCGGCCAGGTGCAGCTCGCCGACCACGCCGCGCGGCACCGGCCGCAGCGCCTCGTCCAGGACGTACGCGCGGGTGTCGCCGATCGGCAGGCCGATCGGGACGGTGCCCTCGGCACGGCCGAGGTCCTGGCCGGTGGCGAAGGTGGTGGTCTCGGTGGGGCCGTACACGTTGAACACCGTGGTGTCCGGCAGGGCGGCCCGCAGCCGGTCCAGGTGGTCGCGGGAGTGCGCCTCGCCGCCGGTGAGCAGCGCCCGCAGCGGGGCCAGGGCGCGCGGCCGGGTGTCGGCGATGGTGTTGGACAACTGGGTGGTGAGGAAGGCGACGCTCACCCGGGCGCGGGCCAGGAAGGACTCCAGGGCCTGCGGGTCGGCCGGGCCGGGCGGGTGGACCGCCACCCGGGCGCCGTGGGCGAGCGCGCCCCAGATCTCGAAGGTGGAGGCGTCGAAGGCGACCGGCGCGAAGTAGAGGAAGGTGTCCGCGGCGGTCGGCGCCAGCTCCGGCAGGCCCAGGACCAGGCGGACGGCGGCGCGGTGCGGGACCGCGACGCCCTTGGGCTTGCCGGTGGAGCCGGAGGTGTAGATGACGTACAGCAGGTCGTCGGGGTCGATCGGGGCGGCGGGCACCGGGGCGGTGACGGGCCGGTCGGCCAGGTCGGCCAGGGTTTCGGGGGCGTCCAGGAGCAGCTCGACGACCCCGGCGGGGAGCTCCCGTTCGGCCAGGGAGCGTTCGGTGACGAGCAGCCGGGCGCCGCTGTCGGCCAGCATGTCGCGGACCCGCTCGTCGGGGTAGGACGGGTCGATCGGCAGGTAGGCCGCGCCGGTGCGGGCGATCGCCAGCAGGGTGCTCACCACGGCCGGGCCGCGCTCCAGGCGCAGCGCCACCAGGTCGCCCCGGCGGGCGCCGCGCGCGGTCAGCAGGTGGGCCAGGCGGTTGGCCTCGGCGTCCAGTTCGGCGTAGTTGGTGTGCCGCAGCCGCTCGGGGTGGCCGGGCTCGGTGTGGACCAGCGCGACCGCGTCCGGGGTGGCCGCGATCCGGCGGTCCACCAGGGCGGTGAGGGTGCTGCGCGGGGTACCGGCCCGGTGGGTGCCGAGGGCGAGCAGTTCGGCCTCCTCCTCGGGCCCGAGCAGGTCCAGCCGGGACAGCGGCCGGGCGGGCTCGGCGAGGGCGGCGGCGAGCAGCCGCAGGTAGGCGTCGGTGATCCGGCGGGCCGTGGCGGGTTCGAACAGGTCGGTGCGGTACTCGACGGCGAGCGCGAGCGCGCCGCCGGCCTGCTCGGTGAGCTGGAAGAACAGGTCCCACTTGGCGGTCCGGACCGGCACCGGCTGCTCGGTCACGGCGAGCTCCGGGTCGTCCTCGGGCGCCGGGGCCGGGCCGGCCTGCTGGAAGCCGAGCATCACCTGGAACAGCGGGTGCCGGGCCATCGAGCGCTCGGGGTTGAGCACCTCGACGAGCTTCTCGAAGGGCACGTCCTGGTGCTGGTGGGCGGCCAGGTCGTAGGTCCGGACCCGTTCGGCGAGCTCGCGCAGTCCCGGGTCGCCGGAGGTGTCGGTGCGCAGCACCAGGGTGTTGACGAACATGCCGACCAGCTCGTCGAGCCGCTCGTCGGTGCGGCCGGCGATCGGGCTGCCGAGCGGGATGTCGGTGCCCGCGCCGAGCCGGGTGAGCAGGGCGGCGAGCCCGGCCCGCAGCAGCATGAAGACGCTGACGCCCCAGGCGGCGGCGAGCCGGTGCAGCTCGGCGGTGAGCGGCTGCGGCACGGTGGTGCGCACGACGTCGCCGCGGTGCTCGGCCCGGGTGCCGCGCGGGTGGTCGAAGGGCAGCGCCAGTTCCTCCGGCAGGCCCTTCAGGGTCTCGCTCCAGTAGCCGAGTTGGCGGGTGAGTTCGCTCTGCGGGTCGTCCTCCGCGCCGAGCAGTCCGCGCTGCCACAGGGCGTAGTCGGCGTACTGGACGGGCAGCGGCGGCAGTTGGGCCGGGCGGCCGGCCACCCGGGCCCGGTAGTACGCGGTGAGGTCGCGGGTGAGCGGGGCGAGCGACCAGCCGTCGCCGGCGATGTGGTGCAGGACGATCGTCAGCACGTGCTCGTCCGGGCCGAGCCGGAACAGGCGGGCGCGGAGCGGGAGGTGGTGCTCCAGGTCGAAGCCGCGCGCGGCCTCGGCGGCGAGGGCGGCGGGCAGGCCCGCCTCGGTGGTCTCGCTCACCGGGAGCGGGACGGCGGCCTCGGCCGGGGTGAGCACCCGCTGCTCGGCCGGTCCGCTGCCGGTGGTCCCGGGGGTGGTCCCGGGGGTGGCCCCGGCGGGGGCGTGTTGCGGGAAGACGGTGCGCAGCGCCTCGTGCCGGGTGACCACATCCTGCAGGGCGCCCGTCAGGGCGGCGGTGTCGAGCCGCCCGGAGAGGCGGATCGCCAGCGGGATGGCGTACAGCCCGCCGGGTGCGCCCAGGTGCTCGACGAACCAGAGCCGCTGCTGCGCGTACGACAGCGGCAGCACGGCCGGGCGCGGCCCGGCGGCGAGCGGGGCGCGGCCGGGTGCGGCGGCGGCCAGCCGTTCGGCGAGGCGGGCGGGGGAGGGGGCCTCGAAGAGGTCCCGCACCTGGAGTTCGGCGCCGAGTTCGGCGCGGACCCGGTTGACGATCCGGGTGGCGAGCAGCGAGTGGCCGCCGAGGGTGAAGAAGTCGTCGTCGACGCCGACCCGGTCGAGTCCGAGCACCTCGGCGAAGACGCCGCAGAGCTGCTCCTCCTCGGCGGTGCGCGGGCTGCGGGCCGAGGTGGTGTACGCGGGAGCGGGCAGGGCGCGGCGGTCGAGCTTGCCGTTGGCGGTCAGCGGCAGCGCGGCGAGCGGGACCACGGCCGCCGGGACCATGTACTCGGGCAGCCGCTCGGCGGCGAACTCCCGCAGCCCGGCCGGGTCGGCGCCGTCGCGGGGCACCACGTAGGCGACCAGGCGCTGGTCGCCGGGCCGGTCCTCGCGGGCGATCACGGCCGCCTCGGCGACTGCGGGGTGTTGGCCGA
This sequence comes from Kitasatospora sp. NPDC058492, assembly GCF_042720685.1. Classification (NCBI taxonomy): domain Bacteria; kingdom Bacillati; phylum Actinomycetota; class Actinomycetes; order Kitasatosporales; family Streptomycetaceae; genus Kitasatospora; species Kitasatospora sp. NPDC058492. The sequence continues at coordinate 46,556 of NZ_JBHXMU010000013.1, read as the reverse complement.
GGACGGTCGCGATCTCGCCCAACTCGATCCGGAAGCCGCGCAGTTGGACCTGCTCGTCGGCGCGGCCCAGGTACTCCAGGGTGCCGTCGGCCCGCCAGCGGCCGAGGTCGCCGGTGCGGTACATCCGGGTGCCGCCGGGCTCGAACGGGCAGGCGACGAAGCGGGCCGCGGTGAGGTCGGGGCGGCGCAGGTAGCCGCGGGCCAGGCCGGGGCCGGTGATGTACAGCTCGCCGGGCACGCCGGCCGGGACGGGCTGCAGGGCGCCGTCGAGCAGGTAGACCCGCAGGTCCGGGATGCCGCGCCCGATCACACTGCCGCCGCCGGCGGCGGCCGTCGGGGCGTCCAGCTCCTGGTAGGAGACGTGCACCGTGGTCTCGGTGATGCCGTACATGTTGACCAGGCGCGGCGCGTCGTCGGCGTGCCGGGCGTACCAGTCGGCGAGCTTGCCGATGTCCAGCGCCTCGCCGCCGAACACCACGGTCCGCAGGGCGAGCGGGCGCGGGCGGTCGGCGTCGGCGCGCATCAGCTGGTAGAAGGCGGACGGCGTCTGGTTGAGGACCGTCACCCGCTCCTCGGCGAGCAGGTCCAGGAAGGCGTCGGGGGAGCGCGACACGTCGTACGGCACCACGACCAGCCGGCCGCCGCGCAGCAGCGCGCCCCACAGCTCCCAGACGGTGAAGTCGAAGGCGATGGAGTGGAACAGCGTCCACACGTCGCCGGGGCCGAAGTCGAACCAGTCGTCGGTGGCCTCCAGCAGCCGCGCCACGTTCTGGTGCGGCACCACGACGCCCTTGGGGCGGCCGGTGGAGCCGGAGGTGTAGATGACGTAGGCCGGGTGCTCGGGGGAGACCGCGGTGTCCGGGGCGGTGGCCGGGTGGGCGGCCAACGCGGCGGCCGTCTCCGGGGCGTCCAGGTCCAGGCGCGGCAGGTCCGGGCGTGGCAGGTCCGGGGCGTCGGGCGGCTCGGGCAGCACGCCGCCGGCGGTCAGCAGCAGCGCCGGACGGGCGTCGCGCAGGGTGTAGCCGATCCGGTCGGCCGGGTGGCCGGGCTCCAGCGGCAGGTAGGCCGCGCCCGCCTTGAGGACGGCCAGGACGGCGACGATCAGCTGGACGCCGCGCGGCAGCGCGACGGCCACCAGGCTCTCCGGGCCGGCGCCGCGGGCGGCGAGCAGGTGGGCGAGCCGGTTGGCCCGCTCGTCCAGCTCGCGATAGCTGAGGGCGGCCTCGCCGGGGGCGGTGACCGCGACGGCGTCCGGGGTGCGGGCGGCCTGCTCGGCGAACAGCTCCGCGACGGTGGCGCGCCGCGCGGGCTCCCGGGGGGCGGCCGAGGCGCCGCTCCACTCGCCGAGGATGCGGGCCAGTTCGGCGGGCTCGGGCGCGCCGAGCCGGGCGAGCGGGGCCTGCGGGTCGTCGGCGACCTGCTCCAGGACGCGGACCAGCCGGTCCAGGACGCGCTGCGCGGACGACTGCGGGTCCTCGGCGGTGTCAGTGTGCTCAGCGGCCTCGGCGAAGGCCGAGGGCCGGTAGGCGAGGTGCAGGTCCAGCCGCTCGCCGGGGAAGACGGTGAGGCTCAGCGGGTAGTGGGTGGCCGAGAGCACCTGGGCGGAGCTGACGGTGCCGCCCGACTCGCGGAACAGCGCGGCCTCGTCCAGCGGGTAGCTCTGGAAGGCGAGGACGGTGTCGAACAGCTCGCCCTGGACGCCGGAGGCGGCCTGCGCCTCGGCGAGCGGCAGGTGTTCGTGCGGCATCATCGCGAGCTGCTGGCGGGCCAGCGCCTCGAACAGCTCGCTCGCCCGCTGGTCCGGGCGCAGATCGGCGCGGACCGGCAGGGTGTTGGCGAACAGGCCGATCATCGACTCGACGTCCGGGACCTCGGCCGGGCGGCCGGAGGTGACCGACCCGAACACCACGTCCTCGCGGCCGGTGAGCCGGCCGAGCAGCAGCGCCCAGCAGCCCTGCACCACGGTGTTGAGGGTCAGGCCCCGGCCGCGCGCCCAGCCGGCGAGCGCCGCGGTGCACTCCGGCGACAGGAACCCCCGCACGAGCGACGGCAGTTCGAGGGACTCGCCGTCGCCGGCCGCGGGCAGCGCCCGGACCGGCCCGTCCAGGCCGTCCAGCAGCTGCGCCCAGGCCGCCCGCGCGGCGGCCCGGTCGCGGCCGTTCAGCCAGGTCAGGAACGAGCGGTACGGCGCGGGTGCGGGCAGCGCCGCCGCCCCCGCCTCGTCGCCGAGCAGCACCAGCTCGCGGACGGCCAGCGGGAACGACCAGCCGTCCATGACGATGTGGTGCACCGACCAGAGGAACCGGTGGTGCCCCGCGCCGAGCCGGATCAGGGTGAACCGCATCAGCGGCGGCCGCGCCAGGTCGAACCGGCGCAGCCGGTCCTCACGCGTCAGCCGCTGCGCCTCCGCCTCCCGGTCGGCCTCGGGCAGGTGGGTGAGGTCGTGCAGCTGCCACTGCGGCTCGACCTCGGTCTCCTTGAGGACGACCTGGACGGGCTCGCCGGTCTTGCGGTTGCGGAAGCAGGCCCGCAGGTTGGGGTGCCGGCGCAGCAGCGCGGCCGAGGCCGCGCGCAGCCGGGCGGTGAGCTGCTCGCCGTCACCCGCGCCCGGCCCGTCGATCTCCGCGACGAACTGGAGGGTGTACAGGTCGGGCGAGGCCTGGTCGTACGAGGACAGGAACAGCAGCCCCTGCTGGAGGGGGGAGAGCGGAAGTACTTCGCTGATCTTCGACCCGGTTCTGGGGGCGGTCGTCACGAAAGTTCCTCATTCAACTCGAATTCCAGATCGGCCAGTTCCTCGTCGGACAGGGCGATCAGACTGCTTTCGGGCTCCGTCGGGGCGGGCTCGGCGGGGTTCTGCTCCTGCTCCTCGGCGACCTGGGCCAGGGCGGCGGCGGTCTTGTGGGTGAAGATGTCGCGGGTGGTGAGGGTGAGTCCGGCCTTGCGGGCGCGGCTGACGACCTGGATGGAGCGGATGCTGTCGCCGCCGAGGGCGAAGAAGTCCTCGTCGATGCCGACCCGGCCGGTGCCGAGGACCTCGGCCAGGATCTCGGTCAGCACCTGCTCGCGCTCGGTGCGCGGCGCGCGGGCCTCCTCCTGGTCCCCCAGGTCGGGCTTGGGCAGGGCCTTGCGGTCGAGCTTGCCGTTGGGGGTGAGCGGCATGGTGTCGAGGACGAGCCAGGACGCCGGGATCATGTAGCCGGGCAGCAGTTGGGAGAGTTCGGCCCGGACCTGTGCGGGGTCGACGCCGGGGCCGGTGAGGTAGCCGATGAGGCGGGGGTTGCCGGAGGCGTCGGGGAGGACGGCGACGGCGGCGTCGGCGACGGTGTCGAGGGAGCGGATGACGGCTTCGATTTCGCCGGTTTCGACGCGGCGGCCGCGGATCTTGACCTGGTGGTCGCGGCGTTCGATGAATTCGAGCTGGCCGTCGGGTCGTTGGATGACGCGGTCGCCGGTGCGGTACATGCGGGTGCCGGGTCCGGCGTAGGGGTCGGCCATGAAGGTGGCGGCGGTGCGGGCGGGGTCGTGGAGGTAGCCGCGGCCGACTCCGGCGCCGCCGATGTAGAGCTCGCCGGGGACGCCGACGGGGACGGGCTGGAGTTCGTCGCTGAGGACGTAGAGGCGGGTGTTGCGGACGGCGGTGCCGATGGGGACGCGGGCGGTGAGGGTGTCGCCGGCGCGGATGACGGCGTGGGTGACGTCGTCGCTGCACTCGGTGGGGCCGTAGGCGTTCATCATCGGGATGTGCGGGTGGCGGGCGTGCCAGCGCTGGCACAGGTCCGCCGGGAGGGCCTCGCCGGTGACCATCAGCCAGCGCAGGTCCGGGAGTTCGGGGGCGTCGCCCTCGGTGTCCCAGGCGTCCAGGGCGGCACGCAGCAGCGAGGGCACGACCTCCAGCACGGCGATCTTCTCGTCCCGCGCCATCCCGAACAGGGCGGCCGGGTCGGCGGCCATCTCCGTCCCCGAGACCCGGACGGTGCCGCCGACGACCAGCGGGGCGAGCATCTGCCACACCGACACGTCGAAGGTGAGGGGCGCGTTCTGGACGACGCCCTCCCCGGCGGCCAGGTCGAGATCGCCGACCTTGGCCCAGAGGTGGTTCATCATCCCCGAGCGCTGCACCATCGCACCCTTGGGCTTACCGGTGGAGCCCGAGGTGAACATCACGTACGCCAGGTCCAGCCCGGTGCCCACGCAGTCGGGCAGGGCCTGCGCGCCGGCGGCCTGCTCCAGGCCGATGACGGTGACCGGCCCGCCCTGGACGGCGGCGGCGAACTCGGCGGCCTGCTCCTCGTACCCGGCGCCGACCAGCAGGTGGCGGGCGCCGCCGTCCTCCAGCAGCCCGGTGTTGCGGGCGGCCGGGGCGGCCGGGTCGAGCGGCAGGTAGGCGCCGCCGGCGCCGATCACGCCCAGCACGCCGGTGATGAACGGGACGCCGGGCTCGGCGAGCATCGCGACCACCGAGCCGGTGGTGACCCCGGCCTCGGCGAGGCCCGCGGACAGGCCGCCGGCCGCCTCGACCAGCTCCCGGTAGGTCAGCGAGCCGGCGCCGTCGGTGACGGCGGTCGCCTCGGGGGTGCGGGCGGCGACGGCGCGCACCCGCTCGACGACGCCGAGGCTCTCCTCGGGGATCGACGGGTCCCAGGCGCCGAGCAGTCCGCCCAGCTCGCCGGGGGTGCCGGTGCCGGTGAGGTCCGCCGGGGCGGTCACGTCGACCTGGGCGAGCGGCAGTCCGGGCCGCTCGGCGACGGTCCGCAGCAGGTGCTGGAAGATCGCCGCGACCCGCTCGACCTCGGCCCGGCCGAACAGGCCGGGGTTGTAGTCCAGCCGCAGGTGCAGGCTGTCGCCGGGGTGGACCACCAGGCTCAGCGGGTGGTGCCGGGCGTCCAGGGCCTCGGTGCGGACGATGCGCGGGCCGTCGGCGACGCCGGTGTCGAGGCCGTTCTCGTCCAACGGGAAGTTCTCGAACAGCACCACGGTGTCGAAGACCTCGCCGGACAGGCCGGCGGCCTGGTGGATCGCGGCGAGCCCGAGGTGCTCGTGCGGGAGCAGCGCGGTCTGCTGGTCCTGGAGGGCGTGCAGCAGTTCGGCGAGGGTGTCGCCGGGGTGCAGCCGGGCCCTGACCGGCACGGTGGTGAGGAACATGCCGATCATCGACTCGACGTCCGGGACCTCGGCCGGGCGGCCGGAGGTGACGGCGCCGAACACCACGTCCTGGCGGCCGGTGAGCCGGCCGAGCAGCAGCGCCCAGCAGCCCTGCACCACGGTGTTGACGGTCAGGCCCTGGGTGCGGGCCCAGCCGGCGAGCGCGGCGGTCAGCTCGCGCGGCACCTCGGCGAGCACCGCGTCGGGCAGCGCCGGGAGGCGGCTCGGGTCGGCGGGGACGAGCAGGGTGGGCTCGTCGATGTCGGCCAGCACCCCGTGCCAGGCGGCCCGGGCGGCCGTGCGGTCCTGCGCGGTCAGCCAGGCCAGGTACGAGCGGTACGGGGCCGGGTCGGGCAGCAGCGCGACGTCCGCGCCGGGCGCGCAGAGCGCGAACAGCTCGCGGACGAGCAGCGGCATCGACCAGCCGTCGACCAGGATGTGGTGGCTGGTCCAGATGAACCGGTGCCGGCCCTCGCCGTGGGTGACGAGCGCGAAGCGCAGCAGTGGCGGCGCGGCGAGGTCGAAGCGGCGGGTGCGCTCGGCCTCGGTGATGCGGTTCAGCTCGGCGGCCCGGGCGGGCTCCGGCAGGTCGGTCAGGTCGGCTTCCAGCCAGGGCAGTTCGGCGTGCTGGGCGATGACCTGGACGGGCTCGCCGGTGGCCCGGGCGCGGAAGGCGGCGCGCAGGTTGGGGTGCCGGTCGAGCAGGGTCTGCCCGGCGGCGCGCAGGGCGTCGGCGTCGAGGTCGCCCTCGATGTCGGCGACGATCTGCAGGGTGTAGACGTCGACCGCGTCCGCGGCGCTGCCGGCGGCGGTGTCGTAGTCGGCGTGGAAGAGCATGCCCTGCTGGAGCGGGGTGAGCGGCAGGACGTCGGCGAGGGCGGTGCCGGCCTCGGCGAGTTCGGCCTCGTACTCCTCGATCTCGTCCTGGGCCAGGGCGACCAGCGGCAGGTCGGAGGGGGTGCGGCCGCCCGCGCCGGGGGCGGTGGCGTGCCGGGCGAGCAGTTCGAGGGCGCGGAACCAGGTGGCCGCGACGTCCTGGGCGTCCTCCTCGGCGACGGTCCGGCCGGCCCAGGACCAGTTGGCGATCAGGTGCGGGCCGTCGTGCCGGTCCTCGGTGGCCGGGGTGACGTCGAGCAGGTGCGGCAGCGGCATGCCGGGGTGGGCACCGGTGCCGACCACGCCGTCGCCGCCGGCCGGCTCCCAGAGGCGGGCCTCGCGGGCGTCGAAGCGGCCCATGTAGTTGAAGCCGATCTGCGGCTTGTGGTGGCCGGCCAGGGCGCGGGCGGCGTGCGGGTTGAGGTAGCGCAGCAGGCCGTAGCCGACGCCGCGGTCGGGCAGCGCGCGCAGCTGCTCCTTGATCCGCTTGAGGGCGGCGGCGAGGGCGGGGCCGCCGGCCCAGAGCTCGTCCCAGTCGAGCGTGCCGGGGTCGAGGCGCATCGGGAAGGCGCTGGTGAACCAGCCGACGGTGCGGGACAGGTCGAGGCCGTCGCTGAGCTGCTCGCGGCCGTGGCCCTCCAGCTCGATCAGGGTCTGGGCGTAGTCGGCGCGGCCGTGCCGGCGGCGCCAGTCGGCGACGGCGAGGGCGAGGCCGGTCAGCAGGACGTCGTTGACCTCGGCGTGGAAGGCCGCCGGGACGTCGGTGAGCAGCGGGCCGGTGACCTCGGGGCCGAGCTCCAGGCGCAGGGTGCGCTGGGTGCCGTAGACGTCCGTCTCGGGGTCGAGCCGGTGGGTGCCGACCAGCGGGTCGGGGCCGGTCAGGATCGACTGCCAGAGGGCGAGTTCGGGGCCGCGGACCTGGGTGCGGGCCTGCGCGGCGAGCAGCTGGGACCAGGCGCGGTAGGAGGTGCCGACCGGGTCGAGGGCGGGGGTGCGGCCGGCCGCCAGCGCCTCGCAGGCGGCGGCGAGGTCGGGCAGCAGGATCCGCCAGGACACGCCGTCGATGACCAGGTGGTGGGCGGAGAGCACCAGCAGGGCGGTGTCGGCGCCGGGGGCCGCGCCGATCAGCACGGCCTGGATCATCACGGCGGCGGCGGGGTCGAGCCGGGCGCGGGCGGCGGAGGCCTGCCGCTCGGCGAAGCCGAGGGCGTCCTGGTCGTCGGCGCCGCTGCCGGCGCCGTTCTCGGCGGTGGCGACCAGGCGGACGCCGGCGAGCGCGCCGGGGGCCAGTGCCTCCAGGTGCCACAGGCCGGGGGCGGGTTCGGTGGCCCGGGTGCGCAGCGCGTCGTGGTGGTCGACCAGGGTGTGCAGGGCCGCGTCGAGCAGTTCGGCGTCCAGGGCGGCGGGGACCCGGACGACCACGTGCTGGCTGTACTTGACGACCGGGCCGGTGAGGCTGGTGGTGTCGTCGTGCAACTGGCCCATGATCGGGGTGAGTTCGTACGGACCGGTGCCGCCCGCGTCCTCGGCGGGCGCGGTCGCCGCCGTGGGGTCGGCGCCGCCCGCGACCCGGGCGAGGGCGGCGGCGGTCTTGTGGGTGAAGATGTCGCGGGTGGTGAGGGTGAGTCCGGCCTTGTGGGCCCGGCTGACGACCTGGATGGAGCGGATGCTGTCGCCGCCGAGGGCGAAGAAGTCCTCGTCGATGCCGACCCGGCCGGTGCCCAGGACCTCGGCGAGGATGTCGCAGAGGACCCGCTCGCGCTCGGTGCGGGGGCCGCGGAGGGTGTCCTGCTCGCCGAGGGCGGGCTTGGGCAGGGCCTTGCGGTCGAGCTTGCCGTTGGGGGTGAGCGGCATGGTGTCGAGGACGAGCCAGGACGCCGGGATCATGTACCCGGGCAGCAGTTGGGAGAGTTCGGCCCGGACCTGTGCGGGGTCGACGCCGGGGCCGGTGAGGTAGCCGATGAGGCGGGGGTTGCCGGAGGCGTCGGGGAGGACGGCGACGGCGGCGTCGGCGACGGTGTCGAGGGAGCGGATGACGGCTTCGATTTCGCCGGTTTCGACGCGGCGGCCGCGGATCTTGACCTGGTGGTCGCGGCGTTCGATGAATTCGAGCTGGCCGTCGGGTCGTTGGATGACGCGGTCGCCGGTGCGGTACATGCGGGTGCCGGGTCCGGCGTAGGGGTCGGCCATGAACGTGCCCGCGGTGCGGGCGGGGTCGTGGAGGTAGCCGCGGCCGACTCCGGCGCCGCCGATGTAGAGCTCGCCGGGGACGCCGACGGGGACGGGCTGGAGTTCGTCGCTGAGCACGTATAGGCGGGTGTTGCGGACGGCGGTGCCGATGGGGACGCGGGCGGTGAGGGTGTCGCCGGCGCGGATGACGGCGTGCGTGACGTCGTCGGAGCACTCGGTGGGGCCGTAGGCGTTCATCATCGGGATGTGCGGGTGGCGGGCGTGCCAGCGGTGGCACAGGTCGGCGGGGAGGGCTTCGCCGGTGACCATCAGCCAGCGCAGGTCCGGGAGTTCGGGTGCGGTGCCGTCGAGGTCCCAGGCGTCCAGGGCGGCGCGCAGCAGGGAGGGCACGACCTCCAGGACGGCGATCTTCTCGTCCCGGGCCATGCCGAACAGGGCGGCCGGGTCGGCGGCCATCTCCGTCCCCGAGACCCGGACGGTGCCGCCGACGATGAGCGGGGCGAGCATCTGCCACACCGACACGTCGAAGGTGAGCGGCGCGTTCTGGACGACGCCCTCCCCGGCTACCAGGTCGAGGTCGCCGACCTTGGCCCAGAGGTGGTTCATCATCCCCGAGCGCTGCACCATCGCGCCCTTGGGCTTGCCGGTGGAGCCCGAGGTGAACATCACGTACGCCAGGTCCAACTCGCCTCCGACAGGGGCGAGTTCGGTGCCACTGGTGGAGTCGGACGGGTCGGCCAGCGGCAGGGCGGTGGTCGCCCCGGCGGTGAGCTCGGCGGCCTGCGCCTCGTACCCGGCGCCGACCAGCAGGTGGCGGGCGCCGCCGTCCTCCAGCAGCCCGGTGTTGCGGGCGGCGGGGGCGGTCGGGTCGAGCGGCAGGTAGGCACCGCCGGCGGCCTGGACGGCCAGCACACCGGTGACGAAGGGGACGCCGGGCTCGGCGAACATCGCGACCACCGAACCGGTGGTGACCCCGGCGGCGGTCAGCCGGGCGGCCAGGCCCGCCGCGCGGGCGACCAGTCCGCGGTAGTCGATCCGCTCGGCGCCGTCGGCCACGGCCACCGCGTCGGGCGTACCGGCCGCGACGGCGCGGACCCGCTCGACCAGGCCCTGGTCGGCGGCGGTGGCCGGATCCCAGGCGCCGAGCAGCCCGAGCGGTTCGCCGGTCGCGCCCAGGCCCACCTGGCCGAGCGGACGGTCCGCGGGCATGGTGGCGAGGGTGCCGAGGAAGGTCTCGAACCGGGCGAGGTGGGTGGCGAGTTCGGCCGGCTCGTACAGCTCGGGGTTGCCGTCGAGGTGGATCTCGACGGTGCCGTCGTCCGCGTTCAGGACCGTCATGATGAGGTCCTTGACGATGCCGGTGGACAGGTTGACCACGACCCCGCGGCAGTCGCCGAAGGCCAGCTCCGGGTCCTGGTTGAGCACGTTGATGAACGGGCCGAAGGCGCGCTGGTCGTCGATCCGCAGGCCGATGTCGCGGCGGACCTTGTCCCCGCGGTAGCGCTGGTGCTTCAGCGTGCCGGCGACCTCGACCCAGGCCGCGCGCAGCAGTTCGGTGCGGGTCATCTCCGGGCGCACCCGGACGGCCAGCGGCAGGTAGTTGGCGAGCATGCCGGGGATCTCGCGGCTGACCGCGCCGACCCGGCCGGTGACCGGCAGGGTGAGCAGCGGCGCCGCGACCCCGGTGACGCGCTGGGTGTAGGCGGCCATCGCGGCGACCATCAGGACCGGCATGGTGACCTTGCCGTCCTGGGCGAGGGCGTGCAGCGCGGCCGTGGTCGCGGGGGAGAGCCGGGCGGTCTCGCGCAGCGCGACCCGGCCGGGGGCCGGCTCCTGCTCGGAGAGCGAGACCAGCTCGGGCACCGCGCCGTGCCGGTCGGAGGTGAGGCGGTCCGTCCAGTAGGCGCGGTCCTTCTCGACCATCGACGAGTCGAGGTACTTGCGCTCGGCGTCCAGCAGCCGGTGGAAGGCCGGCATGGCGTCGGCGTCCAGCTTGGCCGGGCCCTCGCCGGCGGCCAGCCGGGTGTAGGCGCTGGACAGCTTGGGGTAGAGCAGCGAGCGGCTGAAGCCGTCCGCGAGGATGTGGTGCATGCACAGGTAGAGCAGGTGGTGCTCCGGGGAGAGCCTGATCAGCGCGCCGCGGAACAGCGGGAAGTCGGTGACCTTCATCGGGTCGGCGTGGTCGGCCCGCATCCACCGCTCGGCGGCCGCCGAGGGCTCCGCCTCGCCGCTGAAGTCCAGCGTCTTGAGCGGGAGCTGGGCGAGCGGGCGGATGATCTGGCCGGGGGCGCCGTCCTCCTCGACGAACTGCACCCGCAGCCCCTCGGCCTCGTGGCCGAGGCGTTGCAGCGCCCGTCCGAGCAGCTCGGCGTCGAGCGGTCCGCGCAGATCGATGTAGTCCGCCATGTTGTAGGCCAGCGGCCCGGCGGCGAACTGCTCGTCGAACCAGATCTCGGCCTGTGCCGCGGTGAGCGGAAGGACAGCGTTCCGGTTTGTCGTCACTGCTTTGCTCTCCGTCATTCTCAGCCTCAGCCCCGCCTTGAAAACTCTCGACCCTCTGACCCCGCCGGCTCCGACCCCGCAGGCCCCGCCCCCGGCGGACCGGTCAGCCGGACACCGTCTGGAGCCCGGCGGCGACGCCCGCCCCGAGGCCCCGGTGCTCGACCCCGGGCAGCAGGCCCTCCGGGCCGACCGAACCGCGCACCCACTCGTCGTGGTAGACGGTGTCCATGTAGCGCTCGCCCAGGTCCGGCGAGATGGTCACGGCGGTCACCCGCTCGCGCACGCCGCCCGCGCCGTCGCCGTAGTGCTCGTTCAGCCAGCGCAGCGCGCCGCTGACGGCCGTCCCGGTGGAACCGCCGAACAGGAAGCCGCCGCGCATCAGTTCGCGGCAGGTGCGGACGGTGTCGGTCTCCTCGACGTGGACCGCCCGCTCCACCAGCGACTCGTCCAGCAGCGCGGGCCGCACGCTGGTGCCCAGACCCGGGATGTGCCGGGTGGCCGGCGGGGCGCCGAAGGTGACCGAGCCGACGCTGTCGACCGGGACGACCCGCACCGAGGGGCGCCGCTCGCGGAAGTACCGGGCGCAGCCCATCAGCGTCCCGGTCGTGCCCGCGCCGATGAACAGCACGTTCAGGTCCGGGAACTGGCGGGCGATGGCCGGCGCGGTGGTCCGGTAGTGCGCCATCCAGTTGCCCGGACTCAGGTACTGGTTGAGCCAGACCCGCTTCTCGTCGGCGGCGAGCAGCGCCTTGACGTGGCGGATCCGCGCACCGAGGAAGCCCTCGGTCTCGTGCGGCTCGGTGATCAGGTGCACCTCGGCGCCGTACGACTCCATGGTGCGGCGGGTGACCTCGTTGCAGCGAGAGTCGGTGACGCAGATGAACTTGTAGCCGCGGCTGGCGGCGAGCACGCTCAGGGCGACGCCCATGTTCCCGGACGAGGATTCCACCAGGGTCGAGCCGGGGCCGAGGACGCCCGCCGCCTCGGCCTGCGCGACCATTTCCCGGGCCGCTTTCAGCTTGATGGACCCGGCGAAGTTGAACCCTTCGACTTTCAGGAAGAGACGGTGCCCGAAGAACGGCTGCAGATTCACGAAGAGGTCGCTGACCTCGAATTCGTGCGACGCGGAAATGACCGGCACTGGAGACTCCTGGCCTTCGGTAACGAATTAGCCTCGGCGGCAAGCCTCCCGCCGGGCGCTGACGAGGGGCTGACGGACTGCTGACGGGGTCCGCGACCAGGGTTTCGGACCCGTCCTGAGGCGCGCGTCAGCCGTCCGTCAGTTGCCGGTCAGTTGCTCGTCAGCGCCATCGGAAAGCGTTTGTTATTCCGCACTTGCAGGCCTTCCACGAGGAGCCCGGTTTGAATCGGCCGTCCGCCATCAGTGAAGTCCTTCCGCTCTCGCCGCTGCAACAGGGACTGCTCTTTCTCTCGGAGTACGACCGTGAGGGGACGGACGTCTACACCATTCAGCTGGTCCTCGACCTGGACGAGCTGACCGACGCCGATGCCGCCGCGCTGCGCACCGCGGCGGGCCTGCTCCTGGAGCGGCACCCCAACCTGAAGGCCTGCTTCCGGCACCGCAAGAACGGCGAGGCGATCCAGGTGATCCCCACGTCGGTCGAACTGCCGTGGCGCGAGGTCGCGGTGGCGGCCTCCGCCGAGGGGCCGGAGACGGAGTTCGACCGGCTCGCCGAGGAGGACCGGCTGCGCCGCTTCGACCTCGCCCGCCCGCCGCTCCAGCGGCTCACCCTGGCCCGCGCCGAGGGCGGGCGCTGCCGGCTGGTCTGGACCGTCCACCACATCCTGGTGGACGGCTGGTCGATGGTCTCGCTGATCGGCGAACTCGCCGCGCTCGCCGAGGAGCTGAAGGCCGGCGGCACCCCCGCCAAGCAGCCGCGGGCCGGCGCGGCCCGCTACCAGGCGCACCTGGCCTGGCTCGGCGCGCAGGACAAGGAGGCCGCCCGGCAGGCCTGGACCGCCGCCCTGGCCGGGGTCGTCGACCCGACCCGGCTGGTGCCGGCCGGCCGCGACCGGGCCGCCGGCGCGGCCGCGCTGCCGCAGGCCGTCCCGCTGGAGCTGACCCCCGAGGTCTCCACCGCGCTGACCGGCTTCGCCCGCTCGCGCGGCCTGACCGTCAACGCGGTGGTGCAGGGCTGCTGGGCGCTGCTGCTGTCCCGGCTGACCGGCCAGGACACCGTGCTGTTCGGCGCGGTCACCTCCGGCCGGCCGGCCGAGGTCCCGGACGTCGAGCGGATGGTGGGCCTGTTCGCCAACACGCTCCCGGTCCGGGTGGACGTCGACCCGGCCCGCACCCCGGCCGAGCTCTTCGCCGACGTGCAGCGGTCGCAGACCGCGCTGCTGGCGCACGAGCACCTGACCCTGGCGGAGGTCCAGCAGCTCACCGCCGTGCGCGGCGAACTCTTCGACACCGCCCTGATGTTCCAGAACTACCCGATGGGCGGCCTGCCGCTGGCCACCGGCACCGGCCCCCGGGTGACCGGCGCCGACGTCCGCTCCGCCACCCACTTCCCGGTCACCCTCACGGTCTTCCCCGGCACCCCGTTCGGCCTGGCCGTCAACCACGTGCCCGCGCTGGTCACCCGGGCCGAGGCCGAACTGGTCGGGCGGCGCTTCGCCCGGCTGCTGGCCGCCGCCGTCGCCCGGCCCGACGAGCCGTGCGGCCGGCTGGACGTCCTGGACGAGGCCGAGCGCGCCGGGATCACCGAGGCCCGCAACGCCACCGGGACGCCGCTGCCCGGCGACTGGCTGGCCCCGTTGCTGGCCGCCCGGGCCGCCCGTACCCCGGACGCGCCCGCCGTGCGCTGCGGCGAGGAGCGCCTGACCTACCGCGAACTGCACGCCCGCGCCGACGCGCTGGCGCACGCCCTGCACGCTGCCGGGGCCGGCCCGGAGCAGGTGGTGGCGATCGCGCTGGACCGCTCCTGCGACCTGGTGGTCGCCGCCCTGGCCGTCCTCAAGTCCGGCGCGGCCTACCTGCCGCTGGACCCGGACTACCCGGCCGACCGGCTGCGCTACATGCTCGCCGACGCCGCCCCGGTGGTCACCCTCACCCACCGCCGGGTGCGCGAACTCCTCGCCGCCGAAGCCGCCGAAGGCGAGATGAGCACCGGCGAACTGTGGGTCCTGGACGGCCCGGACGCCGCGACCGGTGCGCCCGGGCAGCGCGTACCGGGCACGGCCCCGCACGCCGACCACCCCGCGTACGTGATCTACACCTCGGGCTCCACCGGCCGCCCCAAGGGCGTCGTGGTGCCGCACCGGGCGCTGGTCAACCTGGTCGAGGACATGGTCGCCCGCTTCGAAGTGACCACCGAGGACCGCTTCCTCGCCGTCACCACCTTCGGCTTCGACATCGCCAACCTGGAGCTGTTCGTCCCGCTCGCCGCCGGCGCCGAACTGCTGGTCGCCGACCGCGAGACGGTCCGCGACCCGGCCGCCCTGGCGGACGCCGTCACCGGCCTGGACGCCACCCTGCTGCAGGCCACCCCCAGCCTCTGGCAGTCGCTCGCCGCCGACCACGCCCCCCGGCTGGCCGGCCTGCGCGCCCTGGTCGGCGGCGAGGCGCTGCCCGAGCCGCTGGCCCGCACCCTCACCGCGCACTGCGCGTCCGTGACCAACGTGTACGGCCCGACCGAGACCACCATCTGGTCCACTGCCGCGCCGCTGACCGCCGCCGCGGCCGGGCCGCCGCCGATCGGCGGCCCGATCGCCAACACCCGGGTGTACGTCCTGGACGGCGCGCTGCGCCCCGTCCCCGACGGCACCTTCGGCGACCTCTACCTCGCCGGCACCGGCCTGGCCCGCGGCTACCTGGGCCGCCCCGGCCTGAGCGCCGAGCGCTTCGTCGCCGACCCGTACGGCCCGAGCGGCACGCGGATGTACCGCACCGGCGACATCGTCCGCTGGGACGCCGCCGGCACCGCCCTGGAGTACGCAGGGCGCAGCGACCACCAGGTGAAGATCCGTGGCTACCGCATCGAACTCGGCGAGATCGAGTCCGTGCTCGCGGCGCAGCCCGGAGTGACGCGGGCCGTCGTCACGGCCCGCACCGACCAGGCGGGGGACGCCCGCCTGGTCGCCTATGTCGTACCGGCAGGGATCGACCGCGACCGCTTGCGGGAGCGGGCGTCATCGGTGCTGCCCACGCACATGATCCCTGCCGTGTACGTTCCCTTGGACGACCTGCCGCTGACCCCCAACGGCAAGGTCGACCGCAAGGCCCTGCCCGCCCCGCCGGACGAGCGGGCGGGCACCGGACGCGAGCCTGCGGGGGAGCGCGAGGAACTGCTCTGCGCGGTCTTCGCGGAGGCCCTCGGGCTCGACCGGGTCGGCGCCGACGACGACTTCTTCGAACTCGGCGGCCACTCGCTGTCCGCGACCAGGGTCGCCAACCGGCTGCGTGCCGCGCTCGGCGCGGACGTCCCGGTGCGGGCCCTGTTCGACGCCCGGACGGCCGAGGCGCTGGCCCGCGCCCTCGACCCGGAGTCGGCGGCCGCCGACGCGGCGGAGCCGGCCCCCCGGCGCCCCGCGCTGCGCGCCGTCCCGAACCGGCCGTCCTCGGTGCCGCTCTCGCACGCCCAGGAGCGGCTCTGGTTCCTGGACAAGATGGACGGCCCCACCGGCAGCTACAACATCCCGCTGGCGGTCCGCCTCACCGGCCCGCTGGACGCCGCCGCGCTGGCCGCCGCCGTCCGGGACGTGGTGGCCCGGCACGAGAGCCTGCGCACCGTCTTCGCCGAGGCCGACGGGCTGCCCTCGCAGCTGGTGCTCTCCGCCGAGGAGGCCGAGCAGGCCGGCGCCCCGCTGGTCGTGGTGGACCTCTCCGGGGCGGCGCCGGGCGCGCTGGAGGCGGCGCTGGCCGCCGAGGCCGCCCACCCCTTCGAGCTGTCCGCCCAGGTGCCGCTGCGGGCCCGGCTGTTCACCCTCGGCCGGGACAGCCACGCGCTGGCCCTGACGGTGCACCACATCGCCGCCGACGGCTGGTCGCTCGGCCCGCTCGCCCGCGACCTCTCCGACGCCTACCGGGCCCGGCTGGACGGCGCCGGGCCGCGCTGGGAGCCGCTGCCGGTGCAGTACGCCGACCACGCGCTCTGGCAGCGCGAACTGCTCGGCTCCAAGGACGACCCGGACAGCCTGGCCAGCGCCGAACTCGCGCACTGGCGCGAGGCGCTGGCGGGCATCCCGGAGGAGCTGGACCTGCCCACCGACTTCCCCCGCCCGGCCCGGGCCGGGCACCGCGGCGCCGAGGTCGAGTGCACGGTGCCCGCCGAGACCCACGCCCGGCTCGCCGAACTGGCCCGGCGCGGCGGCGCCAGCCTGTTCATGGCCGTCCAGGCGGGCCTGGCCGCGCTCCTCACCCGGCTGGGCGCGGGCACCGACATCCCGCTCGGCAGCCCGGTGGCCGGGCGCACCGACGACGCCGTCCGGGACCTGGTCGGCTTCTTCGTCAACACCGTGGTGCTGCGCACCGACACCTCGGGCGACCCGGCGTTCACCGCCCTGCTCGGGCGGGTCCGGGAGACCGACCTGACCGCCTACGGGCACGCCGAACTGCCCTTCGAGCACCTGGTGGAGGAGCTCAACCCGGTCCGCTCGATGGGCCGGCAGCCGCTCTTCCAGGTGATCCTGGCCTTCGAGAACAGTGCCGACCCGCTGCCCGCGATGCCCGGCCTGAGCGCCGAGGTGCTGCCGATCGGCAGCACGACGGCCAAGTTCGACCTGTCCTTCCAGGTACTGGATCGGACCGGCCCGGACGGCGCCCCGGCCGGACTGGACATCCGCCTGGAGTACCGCGAGGACCTGTTCACCGGGGCGACGGCGGCCCGCCTCGCCCGGGCCCTGGCCACCCTGCTCGACTCCGCCGCCCGCACCCCCGACGCGCCGCTCAGCGCCCTCGACCTGCTCACCGCCGAGGAGCGTCGCGTCCTGCTGGAGGAGTGGGCCGGCCCGACCGCCCCGTTCACCCCGGTCACCCTGACCGCCCTGTTCGAGGGCCTGGCGGCCGCCGACCCGGACCACCCCGCGCTGATCGGCCCGGACGGCGTACCGGCCGGCCCGGCGACGATGCGGCTGTCCTACGCGGCGCTCAACGAGCGGGCCAACCGGCTCGCCCACCTGCTGCTGGAGCGCGGGGTCGGCCCCGGCGACGTGGTCGCGCTGGCGATGCCGCGCTCCGCGCCGCTGGTGATCGCGCTGCTGGCGGTGCTCAAGACCGGCGCCGCCTACCTGCCGGTCGACCCGCAGTACCCGGCCGAGCGGATCGCCTACATGCTCGACGACGCGGCGCCCGCCCAGGTGCTGACCGTCGAGGCGGTCGCCGACCGGATCCCGGGGCTGCCCGAGGGCGTCGTCCCGCTGGTCCTGGACTCCCTGCGTACCCGGTCCGACCTGACCGGCCGGCCCGACCGCAACCCCGTCGACGCCGACCGCACCCGGCCGCTCGTCCCGCAGGACGTCGCCTACGTGATCTACACCTCGGGCTCCACCGGCCGCCCCAAGGGCGTCGCGGTGCCGCACCTGGGGGCGGCCAACCTGGCCGCCAACCACCAGGCGCGGATGGGCGCGGGGCCGGACACCCGGGTGCTGCAGTTCGCCTCGTTCAGCTTCGACGCCACCGTCTGGGAGCTCGGCGTCTCGCTGTACTCGGGCGGCACCCTGGTGGTCGCCACCGACGAGAGCCGGGTCTCCGGCGAGGTGCTGGGCGCGCTGCTCGCCGAGCACCAGGTCAACCACGTGGTGCTGCCGCCCACCGTGGTGGCCGGCCTGCCCGAGGACGTGGTGCTGCCCGAGGGCCTGCACCTGCTGGTCGGCGGCGAGGCCTGCCCGGCCGCGCTGGTCGACCGGTTCGCCCCGCTGACCGAGTTCCGCAACGCCTACGGCCCGACCGAGGCCTCGGTCTGCGCCACCTGGAGCGACCCGCTGCGCCCCGGCAGCGGCCGCCCGCCGATCGGCCGCCCGCTGGACAACCACCGGCTGTACGTCCTGGACGACGCCCTCGCGCCCGCGCCGGTCGGCGTCACCGGCGAGCTGTACATCGCCGGCACCGGCCTGGCGCACGGCTACCTGCGCCGCCCCGTCACCACCGCCGAGCGCTTCGTCGCCGACCCGTACGGGCCGGCCGGCACCCGGATGTACCGCACCGGCGACCTGGTCCGCTGGCGGGCCGACGGCACGCTCGACTACGTCGGCCGGGTGGACCACCAGGTGAAGCTGCGCGGCTTCCGGATCGAGCTCGGCGAGATCGAGGCCGCGCTGGTGCGCCACCCGGTGGTCGTGCAGGCCGCGGTGCAGGTCGCGCCCTCGCCCACCGGCGTGCCCCAGCTGACCGGGTACGTGGTGCCGCTGCCCGGCGTCGCCGCCGTCGACGTGCCGGTGCTGCGCGCGTTCGTCGCCGAGTCGCTGCCCGCGCACATGGTGCCCGCGACGCTGGTGACGCTGCCCGCGCTGCCGCTGACCGCGAACGGCAAGCTCGACACCCGCGCCCTGCCGGCGCCCGGTGCCGCGCCCGCCGCCGCGCAGGCCCCGGTGCGGCGCCCGGGCACGCCGGCCGAGGAGGTCATCGCCGGGGTCTTCGGTGAGATCCTCGGCCTCGACCAGGTCGGCGCCGACGGGGACTTCTTCGACCTCGGCGGCGACAGCCTGCGCTCGGTGCAGATCGTCAGCCGGGCCGCGAAGGCCGGGCTCACGCTCTCGCTGGCCGACGTCTTCACCCACAAGACGGTGGCGGCCCTCGCCGCCGCCGCCCGGCCCGCAGGCTCGCAGCGGCTCCCCGCGACGGTGCTGGAGCCGGTGCTGCCGATCCGGCCGGGCGGCACCGCCGAGCCGCTGTTCTGCGTGCACGGCGGGGTCGGCTTCGGCCTGCCGTACGCGGAGCTGGCCCCGCACCTCGACCCGGCCCGGCCGGTGTACGCGCTGCAGTCCGACGGCATCGCCGCGCCCGAGGGGGAGTGGGAACGGCCGCAGGGCGTACGGGAACTGGCGGCCACGTACCTGGCGAGGATCCGCCGGGTGCAGCCGCACGGCCCGTACCACCTGCTGGGCTGGTCCTTCGGCGGGCTGGTCGCGCACGAGATGGCGGTGCAGCTCCAGGCGGCGGGCGAGCGGGTGGCCTTCCTGGCGGCGCTGGACGTCTTCCCGGTGCTGCCGGGCGACCACAACCCGACCGACGAGGAGATCCGCGGGGCCTTCCTCGCCCACCACGCTGCCGGGGCGGGCATCGACGACGGGGAGCTGCGCCGGCTGATGGCGGTGATGCGCCACCACACGGACATCGCCCGGGAGTTCACCCCCGGCCGGTTCGACGGCTCGCTGCTGCTGTTCACCGCCGCCGACGAGGTGCAGGGCGCCCCCGCCGCCGAGCTCGCCGACCGCTGGCGCGCGCACCTGACCGGCGCGCTGACGGTGCACGACGTCGCCTGCGGCCACGAGGAGATGCTCGGCCGGGAGGCGGCCGGCCGGATCGGCGCGGTGGCCGACGCCGCGCTGCGCCGGTCCTGAACGACCGGACGGCCGGGCCCGGAATCCGGGCCCGGCCGTCACGGGGCCGTCGGCGGCTCCCCAGCGGGGGAGCCGCCGGCGTGTCGGGGCGAACTGCCCTCGCCCCGACGGGACTTACAGCGAGGGATCCTGCATCAGGATCGCCTGGTAGAGGTGGTGGAGACGACGACTCGGCTTGAGCCCCAACTCGTCGTCGAGCCACTTCCGGGTGCGGTGGAAGATGTCGACGGCCTCCGACTGCCGGCCGCACCGGTAGAGGGCGATCATCAACTGCTCGCTGAACCGCTCGCGTTCCGGGTACTGGGCGAGCAACTGCTTCAGCTCGGCCACCACCGTCCCCGCCTCGCCCGCTTGCAGCTGGGCCGAGATCAGGTCCTCCCGCGCGGTCTTGCGCTGCTCGTCCAGACGCAGCGCTACGGCACGGCACCAGGGCCCGTCGCTCGTGTCGAGCAGGGCCGGTCCGCGCCACATCCCGAGCGACTTGCGGAGCGTGTCCATCGCTTCGTACGGCCGGTCGCTGACCAGCCCCGCGCCTTTCTCCGCCGTCCGCAGGAACCGGTACGCGTCGACCGCGTCCTCCGAGACGTTGAGCATGTAACCGTTGTCAACCGTGCGGATGAGTTCCTGGTCCGGCCCCTCCAGACCAAGTTCCGCCAACGATTTGCGCATGCGTTTGACATTGGCCTGCAAGGCGTTGCGCGCGTTCTTGAGCGGCGCTTCCCCCCACAGCTCGTCGATCAGTTCGTCGAACGCGACCACCTGACCGGCGTTGAGCGCCAGCATGGTGAGCATCACGCGATTCTTCTTCGCCCGTAGACCTACGGTGCGCTGACCGTCGCCGATCAATAGTGGGCCTAATATGGAGATGTACACCAAATTCCCCGTCCCTAGCGGTGAACTCCAGCCACAAGCTTTTCTCCTGTGACCTCGGCCCGGCCACCGTCAACAGTGGTCGACGTGTTTGGGGTGGCCTGACAAAGGGGAAAAGCCTGGGTATCATTCGCGCTGGTCAAGTATCGGACACGCCTGGGTCGTCCGGCCATGTACCTTCGTACATGAGTTGATGAACCTGCGCCACCAACCCCACCTGAAGCCGCGACTCCACTCCCAGTTTCGCCAGGATGTTGGCGACATGCGCCTTCACCGTGCGCTCTGTGACGTGCAGTCGGGCAGCGATGCCGCGGTTGGAGTGTCCGGCACCGATCAGGTCGAAGACCTGCCGTTCCCGTCCGGACAACGTCCCGACCCGGGTGAGTTCGTTGCGCCAGCGCGCCGAGGCGAGGCTGCCGTCACTGTGCATGGCCACCCCCCTGACCGCCCCCTGCTTCCCCGTGGCGCGTCCACCGGCAGTTGCGCCCCCCCGTCACCGGGAAGGTCGTTCACGTGCCGACGAACGCGCATGCGATTCTACAACTCCCGTAACAAACCACCACGGGACAGTCGGCGTCAAACCCCTTGTCACGACTGGTTGTGGCCAGGCGCCTGCACCAAACGCACACGAAAAGGACCGGGGAGGGGCTAAGCCCTTCCCCGGCCGTCGAGTTGGACGGGTCCCGTGTTACGGGAGGGTCGTGCGTGCCGCCGAGGCCGCCGCCGCGGCGGCCACGATGGCCGGCATCCGCGGGGTCCGGGTCGTGGTCTGGCGCGCGAGCCGCGAGGGCCAGAAGGTCTTCCAGCCGAGCAGGGTGACCACGGCCGGCAGGACGACGATCCGGATCACCGTCGCGTCGAGCAGCACCGCGCAGGCCATGCCCACCCCCATCTGCTTCATCTCGATGAAGTTCAGCGAGGCCAGCAGGGCGAACACGCAGACCATCACCACCGCGGCGCTGGTCACCACGCCGGCCGTGCGGGTGATGCCCTGCTCGACCGCCTCCTTGACGGAGAGCCCGCCGCGCGCCGCCTCCCGGATCCGGCTGACCACGAAGACGTGGTAGTCCATCGACAGGCCGAGCAGGATCACGAAGAGCATCAGCGGCAGCCAGGCCACCACCCGGCCGGTGGACTCGAAGTGCAGCAGGTCCTCCGCCCAGGTGTGCTGGAAGATCAGCGCGAGCAGGCCGAAGGAGGCCGCCGCGGACAGCACGTTGAGCACCACGGTGATCAGCGCGAGCACCACCGAGCGGAACGCGGCGGTCATCACCAGGAAGGTCAGCACCAGGGCCACTCCGAGCACCCAGGGCATCTTGTGCATGACGTTCGCCCGGTAGTCGACGTCGAACGCGACGTCGCTGCCGCCGACCGCGAACTCGGCGCCCGCGACCGTGCCGAGGGTCTGCGGGGCGAGGTCCTGGCGCAGCCGGGCCAGCGAGGCGCGGGCCTGCGGGGAGCCGCTGTCGAAGTGGGTGCCGATCGCGATGGTGGCGACCGTGCCGTCGGGGGAGGTGCGGACGACCGGCGCGGGGTTGTGCACGAAGAGGTCGTCCTGCGAGGCGCGTTCGACCAGCGACTCCACCGCGGTGCCCAACTGCGCCGTCCGGTCGGTCGGGACCTTCACCGCGACGGTGTGGGTGTCGGCCTGGCTCGGGAAGGAGTGGGTCAGCCGCTCGTTGGCCTGCATCGCCGGGATCGACCGGGGCAGGTCGTCGATCCCGGTGGCCTTGAGCTTCAGGCCGAGGGCGGGCAGCGCGAGGACGAGCAGCGCGCCGACCGAGACCACCAGTGCGATCACCGGGTGGCGCAGGGCGGGCTTGAGCATGGTCGACCACAGCCGCGGTTTGACCCCGCCCTTCTGGGTGAGCCGCCACACCAGCGGGACCCGCGGCGCGTCCAGGTAGCGGCCGAACCGGGACAGCATGGCCGGCAGCACGGTCAGCGAGGAGGTGATCGCGATGGCGACCACCAGCACCGCGCCGGTGGCCATCGACTCGAAGGCGATGTGCCCGGCGAGGTAGAGCGCCCCCATCGAGATCATGACGACCACGCCGGACACCAGCACCGAGTGCCCGGAGGTGGCGGCCGCGATCTCGATGGCGTCGATGTTGTTGGCGCCCAACGCCCGCTCCTCGCGCTGGCGCTTGAGGTAGAACAGCGAGTAGTCGACCCCGATGGCCATGCCCATCAGCACGATGACGTGCGTCACCGGCCCCGGATCGGGCACCAGTTGGGAGGCCACCCCCCACAGGCCGAGCCCGGCGAGCACCGAGGACAGGCCGAGGACGACCGGGACGCTCGCGGCGACGATCGCGCCGAACACGAAGACCATCACGAGCAGCGTCACCGGCAGGCTCAGCACGGTCGCCTTGCCGAGGTCCTTGCTCAGCATCTCGTTGAGCCCGGCCTTGATCGAGCCGGCGCCGACGAGTTCCATCCGCAGCTCGGTGTGCGACGAGTGGGTCCTCGCCACGGTGTCGATGAGCGGCTGCACCCGGTCGGCGGAGGTCTCCGGATCGCCGTCGAGGGTCACCGGGACGAGCAGGGCCGAGCCGTCCGGCGCGGGCACCGGGGCGTCGATCGAGCTGATGCCGGGGAGGGCCTTCAGGTCGCGGGTGGCGTCCGAGGCCGCGGACTGCGCCTGGACGGGGTCGAGCCGGCCGCCGCCCCACGGGGTGATGAGGACGTTCTCCACCGCGCGCTCCTGGAGGCCGCCGCTGCGGGCGATCGCGGCCGCCCGGCCGGACTGGCCGATGGCGAGGTCGGAGGTGGTGGCCTGCCGGGTGCCCGTGACGCCGCCGACCACGAGGGCCGCCACGACGAACGCCACCCAGAGCGCGATCGCCCACCAGGGGTGGACGGCGCTCCACCGAGCGGCCCTGGTGATCACGTTCCTGCCTTCCACGATCACGTTCCCCTCCTCAAAAGAAATGCCCGGATCAAGACACGGGCCTGACTTGTGAGTCCGGCCGGTGCGGTGCGGCGTTCGCCTGCATCACTGAATCTAGTGACGCTTCGACGCATGATCACGGGTACAACTTCGACGATTGGAGGGGGAGTTTCTTCTACTTGACAGCCGACCCGAGAGGGCTGCCGCCGGATTCCCCGGGCGGAATTTGATACCACATCCGCCGGGACACGTTAAAGGGCCCGTCGCCGATCAGTGCGACGGACCCCGCGTATTCCTCGGGCAGCGGCAGGTCGGTGACTCTCCACGGACCGGGCAACGGACCGGAGCGTGCGTACACGGTGGCTTCCGGTCCGTCGTGGGCGACCGGGATCCCCATGCCCTGGGTGAGTCTGGCGCCCGAGGCCTTCACGCACGCCTCCTTCCTGGTCCACAGCCGGGTGAAGGCGTCGGGCCCGCCCCGGGCCACCAGCTCCCGTTCGTCCGGGGGGAAGAAGCGACCGGCCAGCCGGGCGGTGTCCAGCTCGGCGCGGGCCAGCTCGACATCCACGCCGACCGGCCGTGATGCCAGGGCGAGCAGGGCGATCTCGCCCGAGTGGGACAGGTTGAAGTGCAGGCCCGGCGCGTCCTCGACGGCCGGCTTCCCCCACGGGCCGCGGCTGAAGCGCAGCCCGGCCGGGGGGCGGCCGAGGCGCTCGCCGAGGACGATCCGGGTGGCGGCGTGCGCGAGCACGAAGCGGCGCCGCAGCCCGGGCAACTGTCCGCTCCGGGCGCGCGCCCGCTCCTGCTCGTCGAGCAGTTCCTCCAGGTGCGGCGGGTACCCGTCCGGGGCGCCCTGGGCGGCTTCGCCGTCCGGGCGGTCCGGGTGCTCGCCACCGGTCAGCGGAATCTGCCAGATCTCGACCGTATCCCGACCGACCGGTTGTTCTGTCCCGTTCAGAACCGGCCCACCTTTCCGGTGTGCAGCCCCTGGAACAGATTCAGCTTCTGGATGTTCCGTGTCCCCTCCATGAACTCCACGCCCCGTGCGTCCCGGGCGAGTTTGTCGAGGAGCGGGTGGTCCAGCCGGGCGCCGGGCCCGAAGAAACCCAGCGCGCGCATCGTGACGTCCTCGGCGAGTTCGCAGGCGCGGGCCTTCGCCGCCGAGGAGAGGTGCCCGGCGGCCGGCTTGCGGTCCACCGCGAGGGCCGCCCGGTAGGTCAACCGGCGGGCCGCGTCGATCCGCTGGCCGAGCGACTCGAACAGCTCGCGCTCCGCGCCGCGCAGTTCCCGGCGGTTCTCGGCGACGTAGTCGTGGGCGGCCCGGGCGATGCCGAGGGCGATCGCGGCCACACTCGGGCGGAGCTGGTTGAAGACCGAGACGATGCTCCACATCCCCCGCCGGGTCGGCGGCAGGTGGGCGCCGAGCACCCGTTCGGCCGGCACGTGCACCCCGTCGAGGGTGATCCGGGTCAGCTGGACGCCGCGCAGGCCGAGGGTGGGCAGCGGCTCCGCCCGGAAGCCGGGGTCGGCGGTGTCCACCAGGACGGCCAGCACGCCGAGCCGCTCGGTGCCCGCGACCCGCGCGAACACGGCGCCCAGGTCGGCCCGGGCGGCGTTGCCGACGTAGCGCTTCTCGCCGTCCAGGACGTACGAGCCGTCGCCCACCGGGGTCAGCGTGGTGGTCATCTCGCCGATGGCCGAGCCGCGGTCGGGCTCGGTGAGGCCGAAGCAGGTCCAGCGGGGGCGTTCGGCGAGCCGGCCGTACACCCAGTCCTTCTGGGCCTGGCTGCCGAGCACGCTCAGCAGCACCCCGCACATCGAGGCGCCGGGCGCGCCCAGCATCATCCCGGCATCGCCGCGCGCCAGTTCCTCGCTCACCAGGACCCGTTCCAGGGTCGCCAGGCCGTGCGCGGGGCCAGCACCGGCCTCGGCGGACGCCCGGTCCCACTCCGGCGGCACCTGGTGGCCGGCCAGGAAGCGCACGGCGGGCAGGTCCAGGAAGCGGTGGACGGCCTCCGGGTCCCGGTCGAGGTCGAGCGCGCCCGCCCGCAGGTCTTCGGCCCACCGCCGCACGTGCCGGTGCGTGGTTTCCAGCGGGCCGGGCAGGCTGATCACACGTTCCCCTTCCGGGAGTCGACGTTCTGCGCCGTGTCCCCGGCCGGCCCCGGCCAGCCGCAGTACACGTCGGCGAGGAGCTCGGAGGCGTACGCCGCCCGGCCCGGCCCCTCGGCGGTGAAACCGTACGCCCCGAGCAGCCGCAGCAGTGCGCGGTCGGCCTGGGTGATCTGGGCCTGGAGGCGGGCGAGGGCCGGGCCGTCCAGCGGCCGGGCGGGGGCCGGCGGAGAGTCGTCCGGCCCCTCGGTGAGGTCGTCGAGGACGCCCTCGATCTCCAGGTGGTCGATCAGCACGTCGGCGAGCGCGCCCTTGACCAGCTGTTGCAGCAGCAGCGAGGAACCCTCGACCTGGCGGCCCGCGAGGTAGGCCAGGCAGGCCTCCCGCAGCCGCTCGGACGCGCCGAGCCGCAGCCAGGCGAGGCCGGTGCCCCAGTCGTGGGCGTCGGGGCCGGCGGGCGCCCGGGTGGCGTCGGCGGGGTTCAGGACGGCCAGGCCGGGCACCGGGTCCAGGCCCCCGTCCCCGTCCCCGTCCTCGCCGTCGCCGAACTCGGCGTACTCGCCGAGGAGTTCGCGCGGGACCACGGCGTGCCCGCGCGGGCCGCGCGGTGCCACCCCGGGGGACAGCGCGCGGGAGAGCAGGGTCAGTGCGGGGACGAGGCCGTCGTTGCGCGCGCTCGTCCGGGCCTCCTGCCAGTGCTCGCGCACCTCGGCCGGAACCGTCATCGGACCCCCAACTCCCCCGTGTCGAGTGTGCAGTAGGCCAGGAAGCCGCGCTCCCGGTCGTAGTCGGCCACCACCACCGGGCGGTCCCGGTCGGCGGCGGCGAGCAGGGCGGCCCAGCCGCCGGTGGCGGGCTGTCCGGCCGCCACCTTGGTCCACGGACCGCCGTGTGCCGGAAGTTCAGCACAGCCGTCGGACAGGCCGGAGCCGGTGACCAGCGCGGCCGAGGCGTCCCAGCCGGCGAACAGCCCCGGCTCCGGGAGGCCCTGGGCCGCGCCGCCCAGCGGCGCGTCGCCGCCGTCCCAGTGGATCAGCAGCGCGACCGCGGCGTCCGTGTGGACGGCGCTCTGCCCCGTCGCGGGCAGCGGGAACGGCTGGGTGCCCTGGTCCACGACCAGCAGCAGCAGCCGAGACCAGCCGCACCGCCGGGCGTACTCCACGGCGACCCGCAGCGCGCTGAACGGCGCCAGGACGCCCTGGTCGGACAGGGCGAAGGAGAGCGGCTCGCCCGGCAGCCGCCCCTTCACGCAGGAGGCGACCAGCTCGGCGTGGTCGAAGTCCGGCGCGGAGTAGGCGACCACCACCACCTCGGGGCACTCCTCGGCGGTCAGCGGGCCCAGCGCGTCGAGCGCGCCGTGGGCCAGCTCCACCGAGGTGCGCCGCCCCGAGGCAGCGAACTGCTCGCGGTCGAAGTCCGCGCCGTAGAGCGCCCCGAGCTCGCGGTAGAAGTCCTCCCGCGCGGCCTCCGGCCGGTACGGCGCGCCAGGCCCCGGCGGGGTGTGGGCGCCGGCCCGGATCAGCCGCGGCAGGACCGCCGCCGGGGCCGGGCCGGGCGTGCCGTCCGCGCCGGCCGGGGCCGGACGCCGCACGGGCGCAGTCGCGCGGAACATGCTTAGGCGCTCGCTTCCGCGGCGACGAAGCCGGCCAGCGAGCCCACGGTCTCGAAGTGGGTCATGTCCAGCTCGTCGGCGTCGAACTGCACGTCGAGGATCTCCTCGATGGTGATGAGCAGTTCGAGCGCGCTGCTGGAGTCCAGGCCCAGCTCGTCGAAGAGGCGGACGCCCGGGTCGGCGCCGGAGACGTCCTTGTTGAGGACCTCCGACAGGCCCTTGCGGACGGCGTCGACGTACTTCACGTCGGCCACGGTGTTGGCAGTGTCGCTCATGGTGTTCTCCTCGGGCTGGTCCCGGCCGTGGGTCGGCCGGTCGGTGGTCAGTTCTGGTCGTCGCCGGGGGCCGCGTACAGCCGCTGGCGGCCGAGCATGGCCTCGACGTCGTCGCGCTCCCGGATCAGGTGCGCCCGCCCGTCCAGGACGAGCACCTCCGCCGGGTAGCCGTGGCTGAGGAAGTGCACCGGCGAGGCCGTCGGCCCGTACGCGCCGGAGCGCTGCACCCCGATCAGCTCGCCGGCCCGCAGCGCCGGCATCGGCACCTTCTTGCCGATGACGTCGTTGGGCGTGCAGAGCGGGCCGGTGATGTGCCAGGGCTCGGTGGCCGGCTCGTCCAGCCGCTCCAGCGCGGCCATCGGGAAGTTGCGCTTCACGTACGAGCCGATGCCGACGGCCGCCATGTGGTGGTTGGTGCCGCCGTCGGTGACCGCGAAGTTCTCGCCCATCGAGGTCTTGGTGTAGCGCACCCGGGTGACGTAGGTGCCGGACGCGGCGACCAGGAAGCGGCCCAGCTCCATGATCATCCGGGTCTCCGGGTGCCGGGCGCGGAAGTCCGCGATCAGCGGGTTGAGCCCGGCGGTCAGCTCGGCGACGTCGAGGTCCTTCTCGTTGTCGAAGTAGGCGATGCCGAGGCCG
Organism: Kitasatospora sp. NPDC058492; assembly: GCF_042720685.1. Lineage (NCBI taxonomy): Bacteria > Bacillati > Actinomycetota > Actinomycetes > Kitasatosporales > Streptomycetaceae > Kitasatospora > Kitasatospora sp. NPDC058492. Next base: position 18,922 of record NZ_JBHXMU010000013.1, on the reverse strand, counting down.
CCGCCGACGTCGACCGTCTCCAGCGGGAAGCCCAGCTCGGTGGAGAGGCGCTCGGCCAGCTCCAGGATCCGCCGGGTGTTCTCGACGACGGACTCCTCGATCAGGATGCGGGTGCCCAGGTACACCTGGACGCCCATCAGCCGGATGTTGGGGTAGCGGCCGGCGAGGTCCTTGCCCTCGGCCAGCAGCAGCTCCTCGTCGGTGCCGAACTGGCGCGGCTTGCCGCCCATGGTCAGGCCCGAACCCTTCACCGAGAAGCGCGGGTTGACCCGCAGCGCGACCCGGGCGGTGATCCCGCGCTCGCGGGCCACCTCGTCGATCAGGTCCAGCTCGCCGATCGACTCGCAGACGATCGCGTGGATGTCCTCGTCCAGGCAGGCCGCCACCTCGCCGCGGCTCTTGCCCGGGCCGAGGAAGATGATGTCGCGCGGCTCGACCCCGGCCCGGCGGGCGGTGACCAGCTCCGTCAGCGAGGACACCTCGGCGCGCGAGCCCAGGCTGTGCAGCAGCGCGCAGACGGAGATGTTGGGGTTCGCCTTGAGCGAGTAGAAGACCTCCAGCGCCGGGTGCAGCGCCTCGCGCAGCCCCTGGAAGCGGGTGGTGATCTCCTCGCCGTCGTACAGGTAGAGCGGGGTGCCGAACTCCTCGGCGAGCTCGGTGATCCCGAGGCCCTGCACCTCGAATGCGACGCTCACGGTCAGCTCCGTTCCGGGTAGGCCGCGAGGCGGCGGGTGATGTCGGTGTCGAGCGCCTCGATCTCCTCGTCGGAGGCACCGACGAGCACGCCGTACAGCCGGCCCTCGAAGCCGTCCGCTTCGGTGTCGGCGGCGGTGCCCGCGGCGGCGTTCACCGTGGCGTAGTTGTTCACGAACAGGCCGCGCGGGCGCGGGCCCCGTTCGGTCAGCAGCAGCCCGTCCAGCACCTCGGCCAGTTCGGCGAAGGGCAGCGGGCGGGTCAGCCGCAGCGGGAAGTGCCGGGCGACGGCGACGTCGTCGGCCCCGGCCAGGCCGCCCTCGTGCACCACGTTCTGGTACGTGGACATGTTGTTGCGGGCGTTGATCTCGATGACCGGGTACAGGCCCTCGTCCGGGTCGACCATCGCGTCGACGCCGACCACGCCGTAGTAGCCGTCGGCGGCGAGCCGCTCGCCGAGCCGCAGCGCCGTCGCCTCGATCTCGGCGACCTGCCCGTCGGTCAGCCGGGCCGGGATCCGGTGGCCCTTGTGGACGCCGCCCTCGGTCAGCAGCTCCTTGACGAAGTCGAAGTGCGTGGAGCCGTCCCGGCCCACCGTGAACTGGTAGTTGAGGTCGCAGCGCTTGGCGACCCACTCCTCGATCACCAGCGCGGTGCGCGGGGCCCCGCCCGCGGCCTTGGCGGCGCGCTCGGCCTGCTGGACCGCCATCCGGTGCAGCCGGCCCAGGCGGGCCTCGGAGTCCAGCACGACGATGCCCTTGCCGGACACGCCGAACGCGTCCTTCAGCACCACCTTGCGGCCCGCCGCCAGCAGTTCACCGGCCGCGGCCACCGCCCCGGCCAGCTCCTCCAGCGTCTCGCAGGCCCAGCCGCGGGCCTGGCGGATGCCCAGCTCGTCGGAGAGCCGGCGGCTGTACACCTTGCTGTTGACCCGCTTGCAGACCGCGGCGGTCGGCGCGCCCAGCTGCAGCCCGGTGCGCTCGGCCAGCTCCTCCTCGACGGTGGAGATGCCGTGCGCGGTCAGCCGGGCGCCCTCGGCGGCGACGGCGGACAGCGCGCGCAGCAGCTCGGGGTCGGCGAGGGCGTCCTCGCTGACGGTGCGCTGCGGGTCCTGGCCGGCCACCACGTGCACGGTGGGCAGCTCCAGGCCGAGGCCCTCCAGGTAGCCGCGGTAGCCCTCGTCCAGGGCGGTCTTCAGCACGACGTGGTCGTCCTTGCCGCCGAGCAGCAGCGCGAACTCGTCCATGCGGTTCACCACCGCACTGCCCGCGTGCGAGGCGACCCGGGGCAGCGCGGGCTCGCCGAGCGCCCAGTGGTTCTCCACCTCGAAGTTGCCCAGGAACACCAGCGGGGTGTCCGCGGACCCGGTCACGGCGCGCTTGAGGCGCGCGCTGAAGCCGGAGGACGGTAGATGCATGTCGACCTCGTCATTTCTCGTGTGCGCTCGGGCGCGGTGCGGCGGGTGCGCAGGTGCTGCGGGTGCGGGTGCGGGTGCGCCGGTACTGCGGGGGACGGCCGGTCCCGTGGACGGCCGTCAGTGCTCCAGGACCATCGCGGCGAAGGTCGCCCCGAGCCCCACGCTGGTCATCAGGTAGCGGTCGCCGGGGCGCAGCCGCCCCAGCTCGGTGGCCTTCTGCAGGTTGATGAAGGGGTCGGCGCAGAAGCAGTGCCCGGTCTCGCCGACCAGGTCGAGGAAGACCTTGTCGAGCGGCAGCCCGAGCGTCTTGCAGACGCCGATCCACGACAGCCGGTTGACGTTGTGCGGCAGCACGAGCGCCAGCTCGTCGAGGCCGCAGCCGGCCTCCTCCAGGGCGGCGCCGATCACCTCGCACAGGCCGGGCCCGTACAGGTCCTGGAACTCCTTGGCGGCGGCGTCGCCCATGATGAACTCGTCGCCGAACTGGGTGTGGGTGCGCGCTGCGTACCCGAGCATCCGGTCGGAGCCGGTGCGGTCCGCGCTCACCAGGAAGGCGACGGTGCCCTCGCCCATGACGGTGACGTCCGGGATGGACTGCGTCTGGGTGGTGCACGCCTTCTCCCCGGCCAGGACCAGGGCGAGCGCGTTCGGGTCCGGGTCGGCGGCCAGCAGGGTGCCCGCCAGGTCCAGCGCGAGCAGCCCGGAGGCGCAGGCGTGGTGCGAGACGACGAAGCCGGCGGCGTGCTCCAGGCCGAGCTCGACCTGGAGCGGTCGGAGCGAGGTCATCGGGTACGGCAGCGGCGACGGCATCGTGCGGGCCTGGAGGACGTACTTGACGCGCTGTTCCTGCCCGCGCAGTTCCACCAGCTTGGTCGCGGCGCGCAGCAGCAGCTCGGTCTCGGTGGCCGCGGGGTCGCGGCACACCTCGGAGAGCCCGTAGAAGCGCTGGTAGCGCCGGAGCTGCACATCCGTCAGCTGGAGTTCCTGTTGGAAGCGCGCGATCGGGATGGTGTCGGGAAGACAGCTGGAGACTGCCGTGATCGACGTCATGCCAACTACAGTCGCCTGGAGCGCTGACGCTTAGCTGACGCTGCGCTGACCACCGCCGCGCGGTGGCGGTCAGCGGGCGGCCTCGCGGACCGCGCCCAGGGCGAGCGCGCCGAGGGCCAGTGCGGCGGCGACGGCGGCCACCGCGGTCGGGGCCGGGGCACGCTCCCCGGAGACGCCGAGGAAGTCCAGCCCGGAGACATGGCTGATCATCCCGTACCAGAGCATCGGGTAGAGCGACTGGAACAGCCGCGGCCCGCCCGTGACGGCCCCGCAGAGCAGTGCCAGGGCGGGTATCAGCAGCGCCCCGGCCAGGGCGCCTGCGGCGGCCCGGGGCTGCCCGGCGGCGAGCAGCCGGGCCGCGGGCACGGCTACCACGGCGAGGGCGGGGACGACCCCGGCGAGCAGGGCGGCCAGCCCCCGGCGCAGGGGCGAGGGGCAGGCGCCGAGCAGTTCGCCGGTGCTGCCGCCTCCCGCCCGGTGGCCCATCCGGGACCACAGCAGCACCGGCCAGAGCATCGCGAACGGCAGCACCGGGTGGCTCGGGCCGTCCGGGGCGACCCATGCCGCGAGTGCGGCGAGGGCTACCGCCCCGGCCCACCACAGCCGTTGGCCCTGCACCAGGATCCGCAGTTCGCCCGCGAGGGCGGCGAGCACCGCGCCGCCCCGGCGTGCCGGGGCCGGGGTCGGCCGGGCCGGGTCGAGGGCGAAGGCGGCCGCGCCGGGAGCGACCCCGGCTCCGGGCGCGGGGCCGTCGGTCCGGACGGCTCCGGACGCCCCGGCGGCCGGGCGCGGCCCCTCCCCGTCGAAGCGCCGGAACCAGAGTGCCCCGAGCAGCGCCAGCCCCACCGCGACGGCGGTCAGCAGCAGCGCCCCGGCGGCCTGCGAGCCCGCCTCGCCGGGGCCGAGGCCGGGCCAGTCGAAGGTGCCCAGCACCCGGTTGTCCGCGGTGAGCCCGACCCCGAACTCGACCCCGTCCGCCGACCGCCCGCCGGCCGCGATCGCCTCCCGGATCGACGCGGTGATCCGGCGCATGCCCAGCAGGTCGGGCCCGCCGCCCGCCTGCGCGCCGAGCACGGCGACCAGCCAGACCGCGAACCACACCAGTGCCCCGAGCCCGCCGCGCAGCCCGGGCAGGGTGTCGAAGAGCACCGCGCACCCGGCGACCGCGGCCAGCAGCGGCAGCGTGATCAGCACGTACGGCAGCAGCAGCCGCAGCACGTCCACGTGCCCGGAGTCGCCCTTGACCAGCTGCACGCCGAGGGCCGTCCCGGCCAGGGCCAGCAGCATCGAGCCGAACAGCAGCAGGTTGCTGCCGAACTTGCCCGCCAGGTAGCCGATCCGGGTCAGCGGGGTGGCGGCGAGCAACCTGCCCACGCCGCTCCGCTCGTCCCGCCCGATCGACCCCCGGGCGATGCCGAAGCCGGCCAGTGACAGCCAGACCGCGCCGCCGAGCGCAGTCACCGTCCCCACGTAGCCGCTGGTGTAGCGGCCGTGCAGGTCGGTGACCTGGAACACCGTCCAGCGGGAGTCGCCGACCGGCGCGGCCAGCAGTCCGAGCGCGAGCGTGCCGAGCAGCACCGCCAGGTACCCGGGCCGTCGGCGGCGCTCCCGGAAGTCGGCGAGCGGGAGCGCCCAGAGGCCGGCCGTCACGCCGACACCCGCTCGGGCCCGGCCTGGGCGGCGGTGAGCAGCAGGTACGCGTCGTCCAGCCGGGGCGGGACGGGCTCGGCCTCCGGCGCGGGAGGGTGCGGGGACAGCACCCGGACCCGGACGCCCTGCGGGGTGCGGGTGGTGGCGCCCAGCAGGAACCGCGAGCGCAGCGCCGGGAGCCGGTCGGCGGCCACGGTCAGCTCCCAGACCGAGCCCGCCGCGCCCCGCAGCAGGTCCTCCGGGGTGCCGTGGTGCAGCAGCCGGCCGTGCCCCATCACGGCGATCCGGTCGGCGGTGGCGGCCACGTCGGAGACGATGTGGGTGGACAGCACGACGATCCGTTCGGCGCCGAGCCCGGTCAGCAGGCCGCCGAAGCGCAGCCGCTCCTCCGGGTCGAGCCCGACGGTCGGCTCGTCGACGATCAGCAGTGCCGGGTCGTTCAGCAGCGCCTGCGCGATGCCGACGCGCTGGCGCATCCCGCCGGACATCGCCCCCAGCCGCTGCCCGGCCGCGCCGGACAGGTTGACCAGGTCGAGCAGTTCGTCGATCCGGGCCTTCGCACGGCGCCGCCGCAGGCCCTTGGCGGCGGCCAGGTAGGCGAGGAACTCGCGGGCGGTGAGCTGCGGGTAGCCGTCGAAGTCCTGCGGCAGGTAGCCGACCGTGCGGCGCAGCGGGCCGGGCCGGCGGGCGGTGTCCGCGCCGTCCCAGAGCACCTGCCCGGAGGTGGGCCGGGTGACCGTGGCCAGGATGCGCATCAGGCTGGACTTCCCGGCGCCGTTGGCACCGAGCAGGCCGAGCACGCCGGGCCGCAGCGTCAGCGAGAACGAGTCCACCGCGCGCTTGCCGCCGCGGTACTCCTTGGTCAGGTCGAGGATCCGGAGTTCCGTCATGTCCGCCATGCTTCCGGCGCGGGCGGCCGGGCACATCTGCCGTTCGGCAGAGATGGCAGACGGAAACGACCGGAGGGGTGGGCCTTTCGGCACACCCCTCCGGATCGGATCAGGTCCTACTCGTCGTCGGCCCCGCCGAGGTCGCCGAGGTCGGTGCCGTCCGGGGTGCCGCTGATCGCGTACCCCTGGCGGCGCGCCTCGTAGCAGGCCACCGTCGCGGCCGCCGACACGTTCAGCGAGCCGACCCGGCCCAGCTGCGGCACGAACACCACCTGGTCGCAGAGCGCCAGCGCGTCGGGGGTGATCCCGCGGTCCTCGTGCCCCAGCACGAAGGCCACCGCCGGGGTCAGTTCGGCGGCGAACATCGGCACCGCCTCGTCCGCCAGCTCCAGGCCGACCACCTTGAAGCCGTCCGCCTTCGCCGCCGCGACCGCCTCCGCGATCGTCGGGAAGTGCTCCACCTTCAGGTACTTGTCGGTGCCCATCGCGGCCTTCTGCGCGCCCGAGGAGCGCACCGACGGGGTCTCCCCGGCCAGGTACAGCTTCTCGGCGCCCATCGCGGCCCCGGTCCGGACCACCGAGCCGACGTTGAACGGCGACTGCAGGTTCTCCAGGATCATCGCGAGCCGGAACTCGTTGCTGCGCCGCCACGAGCGGTGCAGTCGCTTCAGTTCGGTCCCGCGCAACTGCTTCACGACGACGTTCCCCGTCCACTCTCCGTACCCTCGCCCGGCTCCGGGCGGGGTCGTGCTTCCAGAATCCGGAACCCGTTGACCGACGCGACCCGGGTGGTCGGGTAGCCCTGCTCGTTCAGCCACTTCTGCAGCGAGTCCGAGCCCAGGTGCTTCTGCACCACCAGGAACGCCGAGCCGTCCGGGGTCAGCCGGCCGAGCCAGTGCGTGAGCAGCCGGCGCAGCTCGGCCTTGCCGATCCGGATCGGCGGGTTGGAGTAGATGGTGGCGAACCGCACGTCCTGCGGGACGTCCTCGGGCAGCGCGGCCTGGACGTTGCCCAGCCGCAGTGCCTCGGCGTTCAGCCGCACCAGTTCCAGCGCGCGCTCGTTCACGTCCACCGCCCAGACCGGCAGCCGCCTGCGCCGGCTCGCCCAGGTCAGCGCGATCGGGCCGTAGCCGCAGCCGACGTCCAGGATCGGGCCGCGCACCCGCGGTTGCGGGGCGTGCTCCAGCAGGATCCGGGTGCCCGGGTCGAGCCGGCCGCGCGAGAACACTCCGGTGTCGGTGGTCAGTTCGAGGGTGAGGTCCGGCAGGGAGACCGTGATCGGCCGGCGCTCGCTGGCGACCTCGGGTGCACCGGTGAAGTAGTGCGAGCCGGACATGATTTCCCCGTCGTTCGTAAGGGCCTCGGGGCCACCGGGTGGGTGTGGGTAAGCCCTTGGTACGGCACCGATCGTACCCCCGGTGGCCTGCGGCGCGTTCCGTGCCGGCCGGCGGCCCGGGTGCCGCGGGGCCGCCCCGGCGCGATCGCGCCCGGCCGCCCGGCGACGGATACTGCCAGTACCGCCCCCGCGCCCGTGGGAGCCTCCGGACAGCGCCTCCGAACAGTGAGGACGGACGCCATGCCGCAGAATCACGAGGACTACCTGATCGACGAGGCCGTCGAGACCGTCGAATCCGACGACGAGGCACCCGAGGGCGACGAGTACGACGAGGTGGCCGAACGCCGGGCCGTCGGAGCCGACCCGGCCACCGATGTCGCCGACGCCGCCGAGCAGAGCCGCGTCGTCCAGCTCGACGAGGACGAGTACCGCGAGTAGCCGCCGCCGGGCCCGGTCCGGGGCGCCGTCCGGTGCGCTACAGCGCCCGGCGGCGCTGCAGCCAGGTCATCGCCGCCCAGCCCGGCAGCACCGGCAGGATCAGCGTCAGCAGGCGGTACATCGCCACCGCCGCCAGCGCGCCGCCCTTCTCCATCGACGCGGTCTGCTGCAGCAGCGCGATCAGCGCCCCGTCCACCGCGCCGGCCCCGCCCGGGGTCGGCGCCACGTTGCCCGCCGCGTTGCCCACCAGGAACACCACCGCCACCGAGGCGAAGGACGGCTCCCGGCCGATCGCCCGGGTGCAGCAGTACAGGCAGCCGATCAGGCAGATCGACACCAGCAGCTGCCCGGTCAGCCCCACCGCCAGGCGGGCCGGGCTGCGCAGCAGGTCCAGCAGCCGCGGCAGCACCTCGGTGGTCAGCGGCCGCAGCCGCGCCGCCAGCCAGCGCCGGGCCGGCGGCACCGCCGAGACCACCGCCAGCAGCGCCGCCGCCCCCGCCAGCCCGCCCACCACGGCGGGCAGCGCGTCCAGCTCCGAACCGCCCGGTTGCAGGTCCAGCAGGTAGACGAAGGCGCCCAGCTGGAGCAGGTGCAGCACCAGGCCGATCAACTGCCCCACCCCGACGCTGGACAGCGCCTGCGCGGTCGGGATCCCGGCCCGCTGCAACAGCCGGGTGTTCAGCGCGATCCCGCCGACGCCCCCGGGCGACACCAGCTTCACGAACGCCCCGGCCAGCTGCGCCAGCACCGCGTTGCGGAAGTCCAGCCGCTCCGGCACGAACCCGACGAACCCCATCGCCGCCGTCACGTGGCTCAGCGCCGCCGCCAGCAGCGCCAGCGCCAGCCACGCCGGATCGGCGTCGGCCACCGCCGAGATCGGGTTGTCCTCGGCCGCGAACAGTTGCGGGATCAGCAGCCACCCGGCCACCACCCCGCCCACCACCGCCAGCAGGGTCCGCGGCCGCAGCCGCTCCAACCGCACCGGCCGCACCTCCGCCTGCGGCCTGGTCCGCAGCACCTCCGCCCGGATCTCCTCCAGCAGCCCGCCCCCGCCGCCGGCGGCCTCGTCGGGCCCGGGGCCTGCCGGGCCGCCCGAGCGCGCGGCGGCGGTCGGGTGGGCGGCGGTCGGGCGGGCGGTGCGCTTGAGGGCGTGGCGGGTGGTGCGGGCGAGGGCGATGGGCTGGAGGAGGGGGAGGGCGGCCTCGACGGTGTCGGCGCCGAGGACGGTGACGGCGGTGTGGACGGAGCGGGCGGCGCCGGCCCGCAGGGCGAGGGTGGTGAGCAGCTGGGCGATGTCGCAGCGCAGCACGAGTTCGCCGGCCGCGATGTCGCCGTCGGCGAAGTCGACCAGGTGCACCGCGCCGGTCGCGTCCACCAGCAGGGAGGACGGGACGAGCGCCCGGTGGGCGATCTCCCGGCGCTGGAGGCGGGCGAGCTGCCGCCAGGCGTCGGCCAGCAGGTCGTCGGTGACCTCCTCGTCGGGGAGCCGGTCGAGGGCGCGTCCGGGGAGGTGTTCGTAGGCGATGAGGGCGGTGTCCTGGCCGAGGCCGGCGGTGGCGGCGATGCGGCGGGTGCGGACGCCGGCGGCGAGGGCCGCGTAGGTGACGAGCGCCTCGTGTTCGAGGCCGGCGCGGGGGGAGCGCAGGGCCCGGGGGTGGGGGGCGGTGCGCAGTCGCAGGCGGCGCCAGGCGCGTTGGACGGCGGCGGCGGTGACGGCTTGCCGGTCGAGGAGCTGGACGTCGAGGTCGGGCCGGTCGTCGGCTTGCCGGACCAGGTAGCGGTCGGGCCCGGCGGGGTGGGCCTCGGCCGGGCGCAGGCCGCTCTCGCGCAGGGCCCGGAGGATCTCGCCGGGCCTGGGCAGCGGGTCGGGGGTGCCGACGGCGTAGAGGGTGCCGTGGGCGCCGGTCCAGCCGATGAGCAGGCCGAGCAGCAGGGCGGTGGGGGTGGCGTACCCGCCGGCGAGTCCGGCGAGGCCGGAGAGGGCGAGGACGGCCCAGGGGGCCCGGTGTTCGCGGTTGCCGGAGGCGGTCATGAAGGCGAGGACGGGCGCGAGGTAGCCGTAGACGGGCTCGGTGTGGCCGAGGGCGCCGCCCGGCAGGGCCTGGGTGAGGGCGGCGAGCAGGGAGGCGGGGGCGACGCCGTCGGCCCACAGGTCGAGGAGCAGGGTGGCGCCGTAGGCGAGGACGGCGGCGAGCAGGCCGTCGGAGACCTGCTGGAGGGCGCGTCGCCGGTCGGGGCCGAGGAGGCGGCGGGCGGCGAGGACGACGGGAACCAGCAGCACGGCGGCGGTGGTGAGGCCGCCGGCGAGGCCGGCGAGCGGCCGGGGCACCAGTTCGGCGGCTTCGGCGACGTCGGCGGCGATGCCGCCGGTGGTGGCCCGGGCGTAGTCGGCGAGCAGCAGGGTGAGCGCGATGGCGATGAGCCCGGTGAGCAGCCGGATCAGGGCGACGGGCTGCCGGATCCGGCCGGGTTCGGACACCGCCCGGGCCGGGCCCCGGCCGGCTCCGGCGCTCGCCGGTATGCCGGTGTCCGCCGGTGCGGGCGTGCCGGCGGTGTCGCCACCGCCGGTGTCGCCGTTCGTTCTCCCCGTCACGATCGCCACGGGTGGCATGCTCCCATGCCTCCCCTGATGGTGGAGCCGGAGCCCGGAAGCCGACCCGGATCGGGGGAGTTCGGGGACCGGCCCTACGCCTGCCGGGTCGGCACGACGACCGTGTGGCTCAGGTTGACGTGCCGGGGGCGGCTGACGGTGTAGGCGATCAGGTCGGCGAGGTCGTCCGCGGTGAGTGCGGGGATGGCCGCGAACATGCCGCCGAGCTGTTCGCGCAGGGCGGGGTTGTCGATGTGGCCGCCGAGTTCGGTGTCGGTCAGGCCGGGCTCGATGGAGCTGACCCGGACGTCGCGGGGGCTGAGTTCGGAGCGCAGGGCGGCGGACAGCTGGGTGAGCGCGGCCTTGGTGGCGCTGTACACGGCGTAATTGGGGAAGACGACGCGCGAGGCGATGGAGGAGACGTTGACCAGGTCGGCGGCCCGGCCGTCGGCGGCGGCCGCGGTGAGGTCGTCGGCGAAGGCGCGGATGATCCGCAGAGCGCCGGTGAGGTTGGTGTCGACCATGCGGGTCCACTCGTCGGTCCGGCCGTCGGCGAGGGGGTTGGGCAGCATCACGCCGGCGCTGTTGACCACCAGGTCGACCCGGCCGTAGGCGTCGTGGACGGCCTTGGCGGCGGCGTCGACGGAGGCCTGGTCGGTGATGTCGGCGGTGACGGCGAGGGCCTGGCCGCCGGTGGCGGTGAGCTCGGCCGCGAGGGTGTCGAGCCGGTCGGTGCGGCGGGCGAGCAGGGCGACCCGGGCGCCGTGGGCGGCGAGCAGGCGTGCGGTGGCCGCGCCCATGCCGCTGGCGGCTCCGGTGACGACGGCGGTGCGGGCGGCGAGGGCGGGGTAGCTCATCGGTGGCTCCTGGGCCTGGGAGGGTGGTGGGGCTGACGACGACAACTGTGCGCGGGCGGCGGAGGTTCGCCCAGGGCCGTGTGCGTCCCGGGTGCGGCCTTCCTGGGATGCGCTTTCCCGGGATCCGCGGTCCTGGGTGCGGCAGGACCACCCTGGCGCCGGGAAGGCCGACCGGGCGCGCGGCGTGTCTTGAGGCCGGGGCCGGCCGGGCCGTCACTACCCTGCGGGCATGAGTGCCTGCGAAGACCTCGCCGCGGCCCCCCAGGGCATCGAGCCCCTCCCCCCGGTCGACGGCTGCGCCGACTGCCTGGCCCAGGGGCGCCGGGACTGGGTGCACCTGCGGATCTGCCTGGACTGCGGCCACATCGGCTGCTGCGACTTCTCGCCGCAGCGGCACGCCACCGCGCACTTCCACAACACCTCGCATCCGGTGATCCGCTCGTACGAGCGGGGCGAGGACTGGCGCTGGTGCTTCGTCCACGAGGTCATGGGCTGAGGCCCGGGCCGGCCCGGCTCGGGGAAGCCGAGGCCCGTTCCCGGTGGCATCTCCCGGTGGCATCCGGGCGCAACCCCGATAAAATCCGGACATAACGCCCGTGCGGCCCCCGGCCCCTCCGGTCGACATCCGTCCGGCCGGTGACCGCCGAAGGGAGGCCGACGATGACCAAGCGAACACCGGGCAGCACCGCCCAGCTCCGCCGGGGCACCCAGGAACTGCTGGAGCGCCGCGGCATGGCGACCGCGCCCACCCGGCTGGTGCCGATGCTGCGCGCCGACGCCATGTCCTCCGCCACCGCCGGGTACGCCGTGCCCGACGCCTTCCGGCACGGTGGCCGCGACCGGGCGGCCTCGGCGGGGCACGCCGCCCCGTCGATGCACGCCGAGCTGAAGGGCCACCGGCACCGCGGCGCGGAGAAGCACTCCGCCCACTGAGCGGATCCGGGTCCGGGGGCGGGCGCCGCGTTCCGGCGCCCGCCCCCGACGCGTGCTCGGAGGGTGTCCGGGGCGGTTGTCAGTGGGCTGGAGTACCTTCGTGCCGTTCACCAGCACGGGGCGGGACGACGGGGGCGCACCATGGCCGACCTGATCACGGAGGAGCCGGTCGAGCTCCAGTTGGAGCGGTACCGGACGGAGCTGACGGGCTACTGCTACCGGATGCTCGGCTCGGTCTTCGAGGCCGAGGACGCGGTGCAGGAGACGATGGTCCGCGCCTGGCGGGGCCACCGGGGCTTCGAGGGCCGCGCCGCGCTGCGCTCCTGGCTGTACCGGATCGCCACCAACGTGTGCCTGGACGCGCTGAACGGCCGCAACAACCGGGCCCGCCCGATGGACCTGGCCGGCCCGGTGACGGTGGCCACCGCGAGCGACACCCGGCTGCCCGAGGTGACGTGGATCGGCCCCGCGCCGGACGGCCGGGTGCTGCCCGAGACGGGCGACCCGGCCGAGGTGGCGGCCCGGCGCGAGTCGGTGAAGCTGGCCTTCGTCGCCGTGCTGCAGCGCCTCGCGCCCCGGCAGCGGGCCGTGCTGATCCTGCGCGAGGTGCTCGGCTGGAAGGCCGCCGAGGTGGCCGAACTGCTCGGCGTCACGGTGGCCTCGGTGAACAGCGCGCTGCAGCGGGCGCGCGCGGTGCTCGCCGGGGACGGCGCGGCCGCCCGCCCGGCCCCCGCCCTGGACGACGACCACCGCGCGCTGCTCGACCGCTACGTCCGCGCCTTCGAGGCGTACGACATGGACGGCCTCGCCGCGCTGCTGCACGAGGACGTCACGCTCAACATGCCGCCGTACGCGATGTGGCTGCGGGGGCAGGGCGAGATCCGGGCCTGGATGCTCGGCCCGGGCCACGGCTGCCGCGGCTCCCGGCTGGTCCCGGTGACGGCCAACGGCGCTCCGGCCTTCGCCCAGTACCGGCCGAGCCCGGCGGGCGGGCACGAGCCGTGGGCGCTGATCGTGCTGGAGGTGTCAGCGGGCCGGATCACCGGGTTCACCAACTTCCTGGACACCGACGTGCTCTTCCCGCTGTTCGGCCTCCCGCCCCGGCTGGCCGCCGAGTAGGCCCTGTTCGGGCCGCCGGAGGTCGAGGGGGTCCACGCCCCCCGGCAGCAGGGCCGCGAGCCCGCTGAACGCGAGCAGTTCCCGCAGCGGGCCGCTCGCGTTCAGCAGCACCACGCCCACCCCGTGCCGAGCGGCGGCGAGCCGCAGCCGGGCGAGGGCGTCGACGACGGCCAGGTCGGGCGCGGTCAGCGCGCCCAGGTCGCAGGTCAGGTCGCAGGTCAGGGCGGGGGCGGTCGGGGGCTTCGGCGTGGTGTCCATGCTGCTTGGACCGGCCCGGCGGTCCGGGCTCATCGGCTCCGGCGGAACTTCTCGCAACCTCCCGGAGCTCCGCCCTGGCCGAGGAGAGCGTGGGCCTGTGCTCCGCCCAGCGTTGAACCGACGGCCCAGCGCTGAACCGACGGCCCCGGGCGGGTCGGTGGCAGAGTGGGCGGTGCAGAACCACCGTGCCCCAGGAGGATCGCAGTGACGGCTGAGCCCTTGAAGTCCCGTGAGGAATGGTTGGCGTCCCTGCCCAGGATCTACGCGGCGGCGGGCTGCCTGCTGCGGGACGAGTCCGGCCGGATCCTGATCGTGAAGGCCGGGTACCGCGAGTACTGGCAGTTCCCGGGCGGCACGATCGACCTCGGCGAGGGCCCGGTGGAGTGCGCCTCGCGGGAGTTGCTGGAGGAGACCGGCATCGTCAAGGCGACCGGGGATCTACTGGCCATCTCCTGGACCCACCCCTCGTCCGAACTCGACCACCCGGCGCAGCACTTGATGTTCGACTTCGGCACCGTCCCGGACGGCACCCCCGTGACCGTCCCGGCCGGTGAACTGGACCGGCACCAATGGGCCACCGTCGAGGAGGCGCTGGAACTCCTCGGCCCGGCCCGCTCGGTCCGGTTGCGGGCGGCGCTGGAGGCGGCCGCCGACGGCCGGGTGCGGATCGTCAGCACGCCCATCTCCGGCTTCTGAGTCCCACCCCGGCCCAACCGACCGGCCCCGGGCGGGAGTTCCTCCCGGGGCCGGGCCCGTCTCACGCCTGCTCGGCGTTCCGGGCGGCGATGATGGCCTTGATGGCCTCGGAGGTGAAGGTCTCCGCCTCGGACTTCTCGACGCCGAGGCCGGCGAGCACGCCCGAGCCGTTCTCCAGCTCCAGCAGGGCGAGCAGGATGTGCTCGGTGCCGACGTAGTTGTGCCCGAGCTTCAGCGCCTCGCGGAAGGTCAGTTCCAGCACCTTCTTGCCCTGCGCGTCGTACGGGATCAGCGCGGGCACCTGCTCGGTGGCGGCCGGCAGGGCGGCGGCGGCCGCCTCCCGGACGGCCTCCGGGGTGACGCCCTGGGCGGCGAGCGCCTTGAGCCCGATGCCCTCCGGTTCGGCGAGCAGGCCGAGCAGGAGGTGTTCGGCGGTGATCTCGGCGTTGCCGGCCGCCCTGGCCTCCTCCTGCGAGGCCATCACGACGCTCCGGGCCCGGTCGGTGAACCGGGCGAAGCCCTGGCTGGGGTCGAGGTCGGTGGGGGTGCCCGGGTCCTTGGGGACGAACCGCTTCTGGGCGGCCTGCTTGCTGACGCCCATGCTGCGGCCGATGTCGGTCCAGGACGCGCCGGAGCGGCGGGCCTGGTCGACGAAGTGGCCGATCAGGTGGTCGGCGAGGTCGTCGAGGTGGTCGGCGGCGATGACCGCGTCGGACAACTGGTCGAGCGCGTCGGGGTGGACCTTCTTGATCGCGGCGATCAGGTCGTCGAGGCGCAGCGGAGTGGTGTTGGGAACGACGGGATTCTCCATGCGTCAACCGTAGGTTGTCGATCCCAGGTCGTCAACCATCGGTTGACGCTACGCGTGAGTAGTCTTCGGTGACCCTGCGGAACGGAGGCGTCCGATGGGCGGGCCGCGGATCCCGGCCCTGCCCGAGGCCGAGCCGCCTCGCGAACTCAACTTCCAGCTGGCCGAGTTGCGGGAGCCGGCCAGGCCCGGTGGCCGCTACGCGGCGGGCAGCAGCCGGGCCCGGACGGCGGCGACCTCGGCGGGGGTGGCCCCGGCGGCGAGCAGGTAGCCCGCCGGGTCGAGGCCCTCCAGTGCGCCCGCCAGGGCGGCTTCGGCGGTGGTGCCGGCCTCGGCGAGCACCGCGTCGATCCGGTGGTACTGGTCCGGCAGGCCCAGCATCCCGTACAGCGGGCGGACGTTGGGGCCGCTGAGCTGGTAGTCCTCGACGATCGCGGCCCGTTCGACGCCGGCCAGGGCGAGCAGCAGCAGGGCCGCCAGGCCGGTGCGGTCGCGGCCGGCGCCGCAGTGCACGACCAGGCCGCCGGGGCGGGCGCCGGCGATGGCGGCGATCAGCGCGGCGGCGGCGTGCGGGCAGTGGTCCAGGTAGGGGCGGAGCGCGAGCGGGGTGCCGTCCAGTCGGCCGTAGGCCTCCCACCAGGCGGGGCCGGCGAGTTCGTCCAGCGGGACGCGGACCAGCTCGACGCCCTCGGGGAGCGGGAGGAGCGGCTTGTACTCCTCGGCGTTGCGCAGGTCGACCACGGTGCGGACACCGTGGTCGAGGAGGGCGTCCCAGCCCTCGGCGGTGAGGCGGTCCAGGTTGTCCGCCCGGACTATCGCCCCGCGGGCGGTCGGCCGGCCGGAGACGGTGGGCAGTCCGCCCAGGTCGCGGACGTTCAGGCAGCCGTCCCACACGAGGGTGCGGTCCTCGGTGGTGGTCAGCGCGTGCGTCCGGCTCATGGGGGCCCCGTTTCCTCGACCGGGGGTCCCGTTACCCCCTCGTTATGAAGGACTCCCGGGAGATCCGGATGGTTCCGTGCTGTTCGGATCGCCGACACCCGGCGTTGGGGCCGGTTCGGGCACCGTCCGGGGGCGGTGATGCTCCCCCGGGCGGCAGGTAGATGGCAGGCGAGGTCAGGCGGCGGTCGGGGCTTCGGTCTCGGCGGCGACCAGCTTCTCCATCGGATCGGCCGCGATCCGACCGAGCATCGCGCCGGCCGCGATCGCGCCGATCATGAACACGGTGGACAGCCAGGCCATGGTCGCCACCGGCAGGGCGAAGGCGCCGACCACCCGGGCGACGCAGTCGGCCAGCAGCGCGGTGCCCCAGACGCCCGCGAACACCCGCTCGTGGCGCCGGAAGGCCAGGGAGCCGGCCGCCCGGCCCTCGACCAGCCGCTGCCAGGCGGCGGCCCGGTCGTGCTTGCCCTTGGTGAGGAAGGGCATCAGCACCGGGGTCATCACCGACCGGCCGACCAGCGCCGAGATCAGGACGGCCAGCGCCACGGTGCCGCTCAGCCCGCCGTCCTTGGCGATCATCAGCCGGGCGTCGCCGGTGACGAAGGTGAGCGCCAGGCCCGCCAGGTTCACGGTCAGCATCAGCGCGGCCCACAGGTTGAGCCTGTGCTCGCGCAGCAGGCCGAGCACGGTCCGGGCGGCCGGGATGGCGCTGCTCCACGCCAGCGCGGCGAACACGCTCAGGTCGCAGACCGAGTGCAGCAGGTAGTAGCCGGCCAGCGGGGCGACCACGTCGATGGCGAGCGGGCGGAGCCCGGAGGCCGACGGGTTCGGGGTCGCGCCGGCCTCGGCGGTGGTCGCGGCGGTGATGGTGACGGTCCGGTTCACGGCGGGTTCCTTCCCTGCTGGTGGCCGCGGGCCGCTGCCCGCGTCGTGCCTCCAGTGTTTCCGTCCGACCCTCCGTCAGAGCAGTGTCGTCCGTTGCCGGATCCGCGTGACAGCTGTCATGGCGCGGGCCGTGACAGCCGCTCCGACCTGCGACTTCTCCCGGCTCGCGGGGTCGCGTTCGCCCGGATGGCCCATGATGTGGCGGGTGCAGAGTGCAGAGCGCCCCGGAGCGGGCACCGGCAGCCCCGTCGGCCGGTCCGGACCAGTCCCTTCCGTCGGCCCGCCAGCGGGCCGGGCCCCCGCTCCCGCCGATCTGACCGAGGCCGTCCGGGCCGCCCAGGCCGGGGACGAGGAGGCGTTCCGGCTGCTGTTCCGGACCGTCCAGCCGGGCCTGCTGCGCTACCTGCGGGTCCTGGTCGGCGGCCGCCCCGAGGACGCCCAGGACGCCGAGGACATCGCCTCCGAGACCTGGCTGCAGATCGCCCGCGACCTGGGCGGCTTCTCCGGTGACGGGGACGGCTTCCGCGGCTGGGCCGCCACCGTCGCGCGTCACCGCGCGCTCGACCACCTGCGCGCCCGGCGCCGCCGCCCGGTCGCCGACCTGCCCTTCGAGTACCTGGCCGGGCTGGCCGCCGGGGACGACACCGCGGGCGCCGCGCTGGCCACCGTCGGCACCGCCGACGCGCTGGCGCTGATCTCCCGGCTGCCGCGCGACCAGGCCGAGGCCGTCCTGCTGCGGGTGGTCATGGAGTTGGACGCCGAGAGCGCCGCACGGGTGCTCGGCAAGCGGGCCGGCAGCGTCCGGATGGCCGCCCACCGGGGGCTGCGGAAACTGGCCACGCTGCTGGAGCAGTCCTTCGCGGCCGGGGTCGGGATCCCCGCCGCGCGCGAGGCCGAACCGGCCGTGCGGCGGCCCGGCCGGCCCGGCCGGCGCCGTACCGAGGGGCCCGTCGAGGAACCCGCCGAGGAAACCGCGGGGAAGGCCGCCGGGAAGCCCACGGGGAAATCCGCGGGAAAGCCTGCGGGAAAAAGTTCTCCGCAAGGTGTGACAGAACGCCGGGCCGCGACGCTGAAGGACATGAGATGAGCACCAACCGATCCCGTCGGATCGACCGTGACGCTGCCGAGCATCTGCTCGGCGGTGCCGTGGGCGGCCCGCCGGCCGGGCAGGACGCCTCGCTCACCGGACCGGACGGCGGTCCCGGGCCGCTCGCCCGGATCCTCGCCGCGGCCGCCGCCCCGGCGACGGCCGACGAACTGGCCGGGGAGCAGGCCGCCCTGACCGCGTTCCGGGAGGCGCGTCTCACGCCCGACCCCGTAGTGACCACACCCGTCCGGAGACGATCGATGGCAACCGCCGCGCTGGCCAGGGCCTTCAGCACGAAGGCCACTGCCGCCGTGCTCGGCGCCACCGCGCTGTGCGGGGTCGCGGTCGCCGCCGGCACCGGCAACCTGCCGTCCCCGCTGGGCGGCGGGTCCGGCGCACCCGAGCACGCGCTCGCCGCCGCGGGCGGGCCCTCCGGCAGTGCGCCCGGCACCGCGTCCGCCGATGCGTCGGCCGGTTCGTCCGCCTCCTCGCCCGGCAGTGCCGCGCCCGGCACCCCGTCCGTCCGCCCGTCCGGCGGCTCCGCCTCGGGCGGCCCGCAGCTGGTCGGACCGTCCACCGCCGCGAAGCCCGGCACCCCCTCCACCGATACCGACGGCGACGGCGACGCCGAGGGGCACGGCGCCCGGCCGCTCGCGCCCGGACTGGTCGCCCTCTGCCACGGCTTCGCCGACTGGTCGGGCCGGGGCGAGCGGTCACCGGCCACCGAGCCGCGGTTCGGCCCGCTGGTCGCGGCGGCCGGCGGGGCGGAGAAGGTGGCGGACTACTGCGCGGAGGCGCTCGGCGAAGAGGACGACGACCACCCGGGCGCCACCGCACAGCCCCACGAACCCGGCCGGCCCACCCCCGGCCCTGGCGTGGGCAAGGGGAACACCGAGGACGGCCGGGGCAACGGGCAGGACAAGAACAAGGGCAACGGCCAGGACCAGGGCCAAGAGAAGGGCCAGGACAAGGTCCAGGACAAGGGCAACGGCGGCAACGGGGCCAAGCCCGGCCGGCCCGGCGTGACCGTCCCGGCGCCGCCGAGCGCGCCGCCCCTGCCCGACGTCCGCCCGAGCAGGACCGACCGGCCCGACCGGCCCGACGACAGCCAGTCGGGCCGGAGATAACCCAGGAACTCCGGGTGGGCGGCGAGCGACTCCCCCCGGGCTCGCCGCCCACCCGGACCGCACCACCCGCAGGACCGCACCACCCGCAGGACCGCACCACCCGCAGGACCGCACCACCCGCAGGACCGCACCACCCGCAGGACCGCACC
>NZ_JBHXMU010000012.1:0-152464 GCF_042720685.1 Kitasatospora sp. NPDC058492 | reverse complement strand
GTTCGGCGGGCGCCGCGGACGGCCGCACGGGCGGTTCCTCGCGGGCCGCGCCGGCGGGCGGAGCAGCGGGCGCAGCAGCGGCAGCAGGCGGGGCGGCGGCGGGCGGAGCGGCGGCAGCAGGCGGCGTGGCGGCAGAGCCGGGAGCCGCGGAGGTGGCGGCAGCCGCCCCCGACCAGCCGAGGTAGGCACCGCAGTTACCGCAGAAGTCGTCCCCGTCCTCGTTGGCCACTCCGCACTCGGGACACGTACGCATTGCTCAGCTCTCTTCCGCACCGAGTGGACCGAGTGGACCGGATGAACCAGGTGAACCAGGTGGACCGGACGGACCAGGCGGCCCGGACAGGACCTCCACCCGGCAGGTCAGGTGGACCGGGCAGGACGCCCGGACGACAGCCAGCACCTGCTCCTCGTCCACCGCCGGGGTGCGCTCGGGCCAGACCCGTACCAGCAGTTCCCCGGAGGGCGGGGGCGGCAACTCCGCGCCCGCGGTGGTGGACCAGGCCACGCCGCCGCCGTCCACGATCTGCGCGCCGACGCCGAGGATCAGCCGCAGCCGTTCCCGGAGCCCGCGCCGGGTGCCCCGCCACCGGTGCAGTTCGACCGCGCGGCCGACCACGGCCCGGCGGACCTCCTCCGGCCAGGCCGGGTCGGTCTCGACGGCGACCCAGTCCGCCAGCCACTCGACGAAGTCGGCCGGGGCCAGGCGCGGTTGGAAGTAGGCGGGCAGGTTGTCCAGGGTGGCGAAGACCGGGGCGAGGACGGTGTCCAGGCCTGCGGTGAACCGCTGGGCGAAGTCGTCCTCGGCGTAGAGCGCGGGCAGGAGTTCACCGATCGGATGCGGGCTGGGCAGCCCGGGGACGGCCGCTCTGCTCATCGCTGACCGTCCGCCGGGAGCGCGGCGACCACGACCTGGTGCTGGTGCGAGAAGACCAGCGCGTCCGGGGCGACGTCGACCCGTTCGGCTGGCGCGCCCCGGCGCCCGGTGATCGGATCCGCCGGGAAGAGCCGCAGTTCCTCGACCGCCGTGACCCCGGCCACCTGCTGGAGCACCGCGAACACCTCCCCGTACTGCACGGCCCGGCCGAACGGCCAGCCACTTCCGTCGGCGCCGCCGCGCAGCGGGTTGAGGTGCCGGAACAGGGCCGCGAGCGCCGCCTCCCGGACCCGGTCGCCGTCCGGGGAGCGGGTCGCGAGCCGGGCGACCACCGTCACCCCCTGGTAGTCGGGCGGTTGGACGACGAGCCGGGTGCCGACGAGCCGCCGCTCGTCCAGGGCCGACGCGATGGCCGACAGCACCTGCTCGCCGGGGATCAGCTGCTCGAACCGCAGGCGGTCGCCCTCGTCCGCGACCGCGTCGGGGACCACCAGCACCCGCACCGCGCCCGCCTCCCCGGCGACGGCCGGCGCGCAGCGCACCCGGGCCGCCGAGGGGGCGGCCTGCCGGGCGATCAGCTCGAAGTCCCCGGCGGTGACGGCCCGTTCCTGGAGCCGCAGCAGGTGGGGGGCGCGCACCTTGGCGTTCTCCACCGTCTCGCCGTCGACCCCGCCCCTGGCCGCCTCGCGGTTGTCGACCCTGGCCACGTACGGGACGGAGCTGCGCAGCACCGTGATCGTCGCCCGGGCGACGTTCCCGGCGGTGCCGCCGCCCGTGCGGTAGTGCGGTACCCGCAGGTGCGCGCCCTTGGGCGGCACCGCGCCGAAGGCGTGCAGGCCGCCGTCGGGTTCCCGGACGGCGGGCGGGAACGCGAACTCGCCCGTGGTCGCGTCGATCACCACGTGCCGGTCGGTCGGCGCCGAGTCGCCGAAGTGTTCGACGGCCGTCCACCGCTCCCAGCCGTCGCCGGACGCGACCTCGACCACCGGGGGCCCGCCGTCGAGCAGGACGGGCGGCCTGGCGAGCCGGAAGCGCTGGCCCGCGACGCCCTCCGAGACGCCGAGCGGCGCGTCGGTCACGGTCTGGGCGTGCACGACGGTCGCGGTGCCGCCGACCGTGAACACCTCCGCGCGGCGGATCGTCGGGGACTCCGCGTAGAACGGCTGGCCCGGCTCCGGCGCGGACACCCGGCAGCGCAGCCAGCCCGCCCGGCGCCCGGCGACCACCGAGGCGACCTGCCCGGCGGGCACGAACACCACCACCTCGCCGGGCCGGTTGAGGCCGCCGGTGGTGTCGGAGCCGGTCTCGCAGGCGATCCACCGCGCGCCGTCCCACACCTCCCACGCCAGCGGGGGCTGGCGCGGGTCGACGCCGACGCCCTCGACCCGGCTGTCCAGCCGGACGACGAGGATGCAGCGCGGCACGACGGCGGGCAGCGCGAACAGCATGGCGTCCCCGACCTGGGGGCGCGGCTGGAAGCACGGCACGTCCACGCCGTCGGCCAGCCGCGCCGTGGCGTCGGTCTGCTCCCCCGCCGCGGAGACGGTGACCAGCCGGTCGAGGGAGCTGGGGACGACGGGCAGGTCCTCGGCGGTGGAGAACACCACCGCCTCCTCGGTCTCGGTCCGCAGCGTGGACACCTCGGTGCCCGCCCGCAGCAGCACCGTCTCGGGCTGCGGGGCCGACAGCCAGAAGTCGACCTCCGCGGTCGCCGCGGCCGGCGGGAAGAGCCGGACGCCCAGCAGGTCGAGGAAGGCCGAGTAGTTCTTCTCCGGCACCCGGTTCAGCCGGTAGAGCAGCTGGTCCACCATGTACGCGAAGGTCTCGATCAGGGTGACCCCGGGGTCGGACACGTTGTGGTCGGTCCACTCCGGGGCCCGCTGCTGGACGAACCGCTTGGCCTCGTCGACGAGTTGCTGGAACCGGCGGTCGTCCAGGTTCGGGGAGGGCAGCGCCATCAGCTCACTCCCCCGGTCACGGCGCCCAGGCCACCCGGGACGTCCGGGGCGTCCGGCGAGCTCGGGATGGTGTAGAAGGGAAAGACCAGGTTGCGGCGGTCGTTGGTGGACCGCACGGTGTAGTGGACGTCGATGTAGAGCGTGCCGTCGTCGACGGTGTCGAAGGCGATCACGACGTCGTCCACCTCGATCCGCGGCTCCCAGCGTTCCAGCGCGGTGCGCACCTCGCGCGCGATCCGGCCCGCCGTGCCGCCGTCGCTCGGCGCGAACACGTACTCGTGGATGCCGCAGCCGAACTCCGGGCGCATCGGCCGCTCCCCGGGGGCGGTGCCGAGGATCAGCCGGATGGCCTCCTCGATCTCCCGGTCCCGGTCCACCATGCCGATGCCGCCGGTGGCGTTCACCCGCAGCGGGAAGGCCCAGCCTCGCCCGATGAAGCCGCTCACGCGACGCCCCCGATCAGCACGTTGAGGGCGCCGGTGACGATCTTCGCGCCGCAGGCCGTCTGGTCGCCCATCCGCGCCGCGGGCAGCCCCCCGATCAGGACCAGGCCCCCGGCCGCCGCCTTGGGGCTGGGCATGACGACGTTGCCGGGCCCGAGTTCCACGTGCGGCACGCACACGTGCAGGCTGCCGGTGACGGCGGCCGGGCGGCCGCCGATCAGCACGGTCGCCGCCGCGAGGGCGCCTGGTGGCGGGGTGGTGATGGCACCGCCGTCGCTGGTGGTGTCACCCATCCGGGCTGCGGGGGGCATCTGCGTTCTCCAATCGGGTGGTTCGAGGGGCCGGAGGGTTCGGGCCGAACTGACGGTAATTCAGCTGACGGCGATTCAGTTGATGCGCACGAGGGCCGCCTTGAGCACAGCCAGCGCGCCGCCGTCCACGGTGACCCCCGTACGGCCGGTGACGTTCACCGATCCCCCGCGCAGGTTCACCGCCCCGGCGCCGGCGTCGATGGTGATGCCGGTGGAGGACAGCCGCACCGAACTCGCCGCCGCCGCACCGGCCGCGCCGAAGACGGTCAGGACGATCTCGCCGCGCTGCTCGTCCAGCCGCACCTCCAGCTTCCGGTCCCCGCTGGCCAGCCGGACGCCGGACTGGCCGCCCGGCACGTCCAGCAGTTCCAGGCGGTGGCCCGAACGGGAGACCAGCGAGCGGCGGTTGACCTTCCCGCCGGCCGGGTCGACCAGCGGCACCTCGTGCGGCGAGGGCTTGTCGACGCCGTTGTAGAGGCCGCCCAGCACGTACGGGCTGTCCAGGCTGCCCTGCTCGAAGCCGACCAGCACCTCGTCGTTCACCTCGGGGCTGAACACCCCGCCGCCGCCCTGCCCGCCCCACTGGACGGTGCGCACCCAGTCGGAGACGTAGGTGTCGTCCAGCCACGGGAACTTCAGCCGCACCCAGCCGCGTTGCGCGCCCCCCGGCTCCCGGACGTCGGTGACCACGGCGACGGCGAGGCCGGGCATCCGGGGCCCGCGCGGCACCGCGCCGCTCCCGGCGACGAGCCCCGCGAGGGAGCGGTCCGGCGCCGCGCTGACCACGACGGTCGTCCGGTAGCCGCGGAAGGGCTCCAGCAGGTGGCGCACCGCGGTGGCCGTGTAGCGGCCCGAGAAGGCGGCGCCGACGTTGCCCAGGGCGACCGGAACGCCCGCCCGCAGCTTCGGGTTGCCCTCGACGACCACCTCCAGCTCGCCGAACCCGGCGGCCACCGAGGCGGCGACCGACCCGGCCGCGGCCGCCGTCTCCGCCTGCGTGCGGTACGGGGTGTCGGTGACGGTCATCCGCGCCTGCCCGGCGAAGGCGGCGGCCGCCGTCGACGGGCTCATCCCGGGCCGCACCGTCTCACTGGCCACCGACGGCTCCGTGGCGACCAGGGCCTTCTTGGTGAGGACGTTCCAGCCGCGCACCTCGACGGTGTCCGCCCCGCCGCCGCCCGTCAGCACGCCGCGCAGCTCCAGCAGGTTACGGCCGTACTCCAGGACCAGCGGGTTCTGCGGAGCGGGCGTCGAGGGGGCCGGGGCCGAGGAGGCCTGCTCGGGCTTGACGAACTCCAGCAGCCCCTCGTCGTCCGCCCGCACCTGCGCACCGCTCTCCTGCGCCAGGTACTGGAGGAACTCCCAGTCCGAGACGTTGGCCTGCGACAACTGCTCGTGGACGACGGGGAACGCGTCGACCCGGCCGCAGCCGAGCCCGGCGCCCGCGGCGACCTGACGGACGATGTCCGCCGTCGACATGTTGCGGAACGCCTTCACCCGGCGCCCGCGCATCAGCCGGTGGGTGATGGCGGACGCCCGCACCACGGTGAACGAGCCGGTGGTGTCCACGTCCAGCTCCAGCGCCGTCACCTCGCCGGTGAACAGCCGCACCTGCGCGTTGCCCTGCACCGTCATCACGGAGACCCGCAGCCGGGTGCCGATGGTGACCCCGGTCGCGGAGAGAAAGGTGTGGTCCGCGTCGCGGAACATCAGCACGGCCGTGTCGGGCAGGCCCGTGCTCTCCTCGATGTCGCAGGAGACCAGCTGGGCCGCCCAGACCGGCGGCAGCGGGCCGGGCGCCTCGACGATCGGATCCGCGGCGAAGGAGCGGCCGCCGCGTGCCTCGGGAGTGGTCATGACCGCCCTCCTCGGGTGGGCTCGTCGATCCCCGGCACGATCAGTTCCACCCCGGGGACGAGCACCATCGGGTCGTCGATGTCGTTGGCCTCGGCGATGGTGCGCCAGGCCGTCGCGTCGCCGTACTCGCGCCAGGCGAGCAGCGGCAGGCTGTCGCCCGCGATCACCCGGTGGGTGCTGCGCGCCTCCATCGAGCCGGAGGTCGGGTTCTGGCCCGGCGTGTCGACACTGGCCTCGTCGATGGTGAACGAGCAGGTGGCCCGCAGCGGCTTGCCGTCGACGTCGAACAGCGAGTAGGTGACCTGAAGGCCGGTCAGCACGCCGTTGAACGACGTCGTCGACGACGTGCCCCAGTCCAGCCGGATCCACGGGCTCGCCGGCTTCTTGCGCGCCAGGCTGGCCGGAGTCGGCACACAGGCCGTCATCAGCTGCTCCACCGCCTTTTCCACGGAGTCGTCATGGGTCGCCGTCGCATCGAGGAACACCTCCATGGACAGCGAGCGGGGCCCGCTGCCGACGAACTCGGGCAGCGCGGACTCGGCGGCCATCCGGGACGGGGTGCGGCGCCACTCCGAGGACTTCCGCAGCACCAGGCTCGACGGGTTGAACTGAAGCGGGAGCCTCGCGATCACCCCGCCGGGCTGGGCGCCGACCGTCGCCGGCGGCTCCATGATGGCCAGTTGGGCCCGGGTGACACTCGCGGGGACGTCTGACATCCCGCACCTCCTTCCGTTCGTCGTCCGATGGGTGGCCTGCGCCGGGTGCGGCGCGCCGTCACGATGACGGGCGCAGCCCGGCGTGGGCGATCTCCAGGGACTCCATCGCCGCCTGCGAGTTCGCCGGGTCGAACGACGGGCCCTGCCAGCGGACGGGCACGATGCCGAGCACCTGCCAGCTGACGATGGGGCTCAAGTCTGGCCGCAGGGCCACGATTTCACCGTTCTTGGGCTGGACCCGCCGCACGGTCTCGTCCAGCCAGCGGGCGATCTTGACGGTGTCCGCGGTGACCGCGCGGGTGAGCGTGATGTTCGACCAGGTGATCCGGCCCGGCAACTGCCAGGAGAAGCCGTTGTTACCGCCCTCGGCGTACTGGTGGATCTCGACCTCGGCGCCCAGCCCCGAGCACGTCGTGAACTCGCCCAGATCATTGCCGCCGATCGTGAGCTTGAAGAACACGCTCGTCGCGAAGATGTTGTCGGTCATTCCTACCTCCGTCGCCCTACCCGCCTGCCCGCCTACCACCTGCCACTGCCCGTCTGCCCGCCGCGCCCCGAGCGCTCAGCGACGGCCGTCGTACGGCCGCCCGGCGCGCTCCCTCCCCCTGCGCAACTCCGCGCGCAGCAGCCGTCCGACGGGCTCGATCAGGCGCCGGGCCAGTTCGTCGAGGTCGGCCCCCGACGTGGGCCCGGTCGACGATCCGCCGCCCGGCTGAGCGGGCGGGGCCGCGGTCGGCGGCGGGGACGAGGCGGTGGTCTGGACGGTCACCGGAGTGCGGGCCGGTACGGCGGTCAACGGCACCCCGTGCAACCCCGCCTGCTCCGCCACCCGTTGCAGCACCCGGGCGGTATCCGTCGAAGGCCGCGCCGGCCCGGACGGCCCTGAGGACGAGCCCGCGCCGTCCCGGGACGGCGCGGTCCACGACCACGACCCGGTGCGCAGCGCCGACTCCCCACCCGCCCCCGGTCCGCCGAAGCCGCCCCCCGCGACGCCCGGCGCCCAGGCGCCACCGCCCGGCAGCGGCGGCGCCGCGGACGCGGGGACGGGGGGGCCGGCGGGCCCGGCGACCGGCAGCCGCTGGACCATCGCGGGGACCGCCGGGGACGCCGGGGCGCTCGGCGGGGCGCTCGGCGGGGTGAGTCGCACCAACGGCACGCTCGGAACACGGCCACCGGAGGGGGCAACGGACGCGGACGCAGGACGCCCCCCGCGAGCGGCGGGGACCGCGGAAGGTGCTGACGCATCATCGGAGAACGCCGGTCGCACGGTCGGCTCGACCGGACCGGGGACGAGGGCAGAGCCGGCAGCAGCGGCAGCGGCAGGGCCCGCAGACACCGAGCGCTGCACGCTCGCAGCGCGCCCGGCACGGGAGGCGCCCACAGCCGCCGGGCCGGCATCGGCCACGACGACCGGGGGTGCTGGACGCTCCCCGCGCCGCACCCGACCGGCGGGAACCACGACAGGCACCGCAGCACCTCGCGGCTCCGCCGACCGGACACCCGGCTCGACAGAGCTCGGACCGCCGGAGACCGACCGCTGCACCGCCGGACCACGGCCGCCACGCTCCACAGCCACCGGCGGCACGGGAGTCTCCCCGCGCCGCACCCGCCCGGCCGGGGCGATGGCGGGCGCTACGGGCTGCCCGTCCGACGCCTCCGGGCGAGATCCCCCGGCCGTCGTCGAACGCTGCACACCCGCCCGCCCCGCAGGAAGAGCGCCGCGCTCCGACCGGCGCGCATCCGCCTCCATCGGGCCAGTACCGGGGCCGGCAGCCACCGGACCGGAACCACCAGTCGCCGGACCCCGCACACCTGCCCGCCCCGAGGGGGCACCACCGCGCCCTGACAGCCGCGGCCCCTGCGCCGCCGAGCCGGCCGACGCCGACGAGCGCGCGTCCGCCTTCACCGGGCCGGCGCCGCCGGCCACCGAACGCTGCACGCTCGGACGCCGCACGGCAGCAGAACGCCCCACCGCGCCCGAGCCGGCAGAGTCCGCAGAGCCGCCGGACGTCGATCCCCGCGCACCCGCACGCGCCACCACGGCACCCCGCGCACCCGGCACCGCCGGGGCGGTGCCTTCCGGGTCCGAGGGGGATTCCGGGGACGCCGGGCGCGCAGCGTCGGGTCGGCTCGCCTGTGCCCGTCGGGGCAGGCGCAGGACGGCGGCGGCCCGGTGCCGCCAGCTCGCGGGTGCCGCCGGTTCCGGGGCCGACGGCACTTCGGTGCGCACGGGCGGCTCCTGCGGCCAGGCGGCCCTGACCACGGGTGGGGCGGGCGCGGGCACGCGGCCGGACACCGGTGCGGGCGCCGTCGCCGGTGCGGCGAGCGTGGACGCCATGCGGCGCTCGCCGAGCAGGCCGAGCGTGCGGTGGCCCGGCCCGGCCGCCGGACGTGCGGCGGTGCCGCCGATCGGCGAGCGGGCCACGACCAGCGGGCCGGGCTCGCCCGGCGAAGCAGTCGGCCGCACCTCCCGGGCGCCACCGGTACCACTGCTACCACCGCTGCGCCGGGCCCGGCGGGCCGGGTCCTGCGGTGCCGTCCCAGGGGGAGACTGCGGCCCGGCCGCGGGGCCGGGCTCGGTGGAGCCGCCCTGCCCGCTCGTGTCAGCGCTTCGCGTGCCGGGCGCAGCCGCACGCTGGACTGCCGTGGCGCCCGGCGCGGCGGCGGCCGTGCCCGTGGCGCGAGGAGCGCCTTCCGGGCTCGGGGGCGCCACGCTTCGGCCGGCCGGCTGCGGCGGTGCGGAAGTGGCGGGGGTGGCGGGAGTCGCTGGGGTGTCAGCAGTCGCTGGGGCGCCGTGGCCCGGGGCCGTGGTCCGCCGGACGGGGCCGCGCCGGCCGTCGGCCGTACCGGCGGCCCGTGCTCCGGGTGCCGCGCCCGCCGTCGGCGGCAGCGCGGTCAGCGGCGCACCCAGGCCGCCGTGCGTGCGGGCGTTGGACGATTCGGGGCGCGCCTGTTCGGTACGCGGCTGTTCGGTACGCGGCTGTGTGGCGCGCTGCGCGGCGGTCGGACCGCCGCCGGTCTGGACGGCGCGCTGCACGGGGCCGTCCCCGCGCCGTCCGGGCTCGGGGCGGGCTAGGCGGGCCGGGCGCGCCGGGCTGCCCGGTGCCAACGGCTCCGCACCGTCCGACCCGCTCCCCGCCGGAGCAGTCGGCTGCGCGGGCGGGGAGACGATCGGCATCGGCCCGTCCCCGAGGCCGTGACCGGCGCCGCTACCAGCGCCTTGACCAGGGGAAATGACTGACGCGCCGTCGGCGTTGAGCCGTGGCGAGGCGCTGGCGGGCAGCGAGGTCAGCGGGGCACCGAGGACGGGCCGGCCCGGTACGGCGCCTCCCCTCGCGCTGTCTCCCCTAGCGGCGCGCTGCACGGCATTGCCGGTGCTCGGGGTCGGGGCATCGGTCGGCCGCACCGGGGCCGGCTCGGAGGTCTCGGACGGCCACGCAGTGGCACCCGGCTCCACCACGGGCGGCGCGACAGCGGCGGAACTCTCCACCTCCGTCGCGCTCTCGGGCCGCTCCACCGGATTCGCACCCTCGACAGGCTCCACCGACGCGACGGCAGCGGCACGTTCCACCGTCGTCGCGCTCGCGGAACGCTGCACCGGCCGGGGCGGGATCACGGCCACCGCACGCGGCGGCAGCGACCGGGGGCGGGGTGCGGTGGTCAGGGGCTTCCCGACGCGGCGCGACGGGACCGACCTGGTCGGCCTGGTCGGCCTGGTCGGCCCGGAAGCCGGCGCCTCTGAGCCGTGGCCGGGGGCGGGCGCGGGGGCAGCCGGCACGGCACCGCCCTCGGCGGCCACCGCCCGTACGGGCAGCCGTCGCACCGCGGCGCCTGACCTCTGCACCTGCCGCACCTGCCCGAGCCCGCCCGTCTCGCCCGGCCCGTCCCCCACCGAAGCCGCAGCCGAGGCCGGATCCGCAGCCTCCGACGGCGCCACCGCCGGTGCGGCGTACGGCAGCACGGGCCCGTCCGCCCCGGCGGAGACCGCCGGGCCGAGGGGCCGTGCCACCGCCCGCAGGATGCCCGCCGGGGCGGACGGCAGGACCGCGTGTCCGAGTGCGCCGGTCAGCGAGGGGTTCTGCCAGGAGGCGAGCCGGGACCGGAACCGCAGGCCGTCGCTGACCCCGCCCGCCGCCCCCGCGAGGGTCGGGGTCAGGGGCGCGACCGCGCGCCAACCACCGTCCGGGGCGGGCGCGTCGGCCCGGGGCGCGGGAGCCGCGTCACCCGCGCCGCCCGCAGCACCCGAGGTACCCGGGGCACCCGAAACGCCCGCCTCGCCCGGACCGCCGGCCTTCCGCCGTCCGAGCCTGTCCCGAATCCCCATCCCGCGCTCACCCGCCTTCGTTGACGCGGGTGTTGATCCGCGCGATCTCCCGCACCCACGCGCGGCGTTCCTGGTGGGACAGGTCGAGGATGTCCTCCCGCTGCCAGTGGAAGTGGTAGGCGATGTACGCGACCTCCTCGTACAGCCGGGTGGTCGCGTACGTCACCATTCCCCCAGGCGCCCACCAGCGAGGTCGACTTCGAAGGCGCCGTCGCAGTGCGGGCAGGTCACCGCGGCGCGGGTGTGGCCCTCGCTGTTGATCCGCTGGTAGAAGTCCTGGAGGAACGCGACGTCGGTGGCGTACATCTGCTCGACGACGCCGGCGTGCACGTCGGTGACGGTGCCGAGCCGGGTGATCACGTGGCTGAGCAGCACGACGCTCAGGTACGCCGGGTTCTCCTTGACCCGCAGGTCGATCTGGGGCATGAGCTCGTCCCGCGCGGTGGCCAGGCGCATGGCGCCGTGCCGGTGCAGGGTGCCCTCGTCGTCCAGGTATCCGCGCGGGAGCTCGAACTCGAACTCCGTGTGCAGTCCGTGCCCCTGGGGGCCCCGCCCCCGCTGCGGCGCGGCGGCCTGCGGGGCCGGGGCCGCGGCGGGAGCGGGGGCGGCTGCCGGAGCCTGCTCCAGGAGTTCGTCGAGGCTGATCCGTCGTCTCATTCGACGGTGATCTCCTCGAACACGATGGTCACCGTCTCGGTCGCGGCGCTGGACTCACCGGCGGTGAGGGTGGGGCCCTCCCACCGGCTGGCCCAGGCGTTCATCAGCTGGATCCGCCGGAGCGTGGCGCCGGTGGTGTCCTTGACCTCGATGGTGAGGTTCTGGCGCGCGGTGTTGATCGCGCCGTTGTTGAGGGTCTCGTTGATCCACTTGGTGAACGCCCCGCTCTTGTCGAGCCCGCGGGTGATCGTCACCTCGCCCGGGAGCCGCGCGCCGGGCTGTTTGCGGACGATCAGCTTGCCCTGCTGGGTCACCTGCTTGTACTCGACGACGTCCTGGTCGACGGTCAGGTTGCTGATCTCCTTGACCGACTCGACGTTGTAGCCGCCGAGTTGGACGCCGAATATGTGTGTGGAGAGCGGATCGCCTTCAGCCATGACTTCCTGTCACCTTCCGGTCTGTGCTGGCCTGCTGGTCACTCGTTGACGAGGCTCGTGCTGTCCGAGAACTGGGACAGCCGGAACACCACGAACTCGGCGGGCTTCACCGGAGCGACCCCGATCTCGCACACCACCTGCCCGAGGTCGATGGACTCCTGCGGGTTGTTCTCACGGTCGCACTTGACGTAGAAGGCCTCCGCGGCCGTCGCACCGAACAGGGCGCCGCGCCGCCACTCCTCGGTCAGGAACGCCGTGATGTTGCGGCGGATGCTCGACCACAGCCGGTCGTCGTTGGGCTCGAACACCACCCACTGGGTCCCCAGGAGGATGGACTCCTCCAGGTAGTTGAAGAGCCGCCGCACGTTGAGGTAGCGCCACGCCGGGTCCGAGGAGAGGGTCCGGGCGCCCCAGATCCGGATGCCGCGCCCGGGGAAGGCCCGCACGCAGTTGACGCCGATCGGGTTCAGCAGGTCCTGCTCGCCCTTGCTGAGGCGGATCTCCAGGTCCACCGCGCCGCGGATGACCTCGTTGGCCGGCGCCTTGTGCACGCCGCGCTCGGCGTCGCTGCGCGCCCACACGCCGGCGGCGTGCCCGCTCGGGGGGACCATCGTGTTGCGGCCGGTCGCCGGGTCGAACACCTTGATCCACGGGTAGTACAGGGCCGCGTAGCGGGAGTCGAAGCCCGCCTCGTCGTTGCGCCAGTTGCGCACCTGCTGGGCGCTCAGCCCGGGCGGGGAGTCCAGGACGGCGATCCGGTCGCCCATCTGCTCGCAGTGCGACATCACCGCGAGCTGGACGGTCCGCACGCCCTCGGCGTCGATGTCGCCGCGCTGGTAGGCGCTCATCAGGTCGGGCACCGCGACCATGGTGATCTCGTCGATCGCCTCCAGGCCGGAGAACCCGGTGCGGGCCGAGGCGTCGCCGATGTACTCGGCGGGGCTGAGCCGGGTCGTGGCGGCGGGGGCGACCGGCCCGGGCGCGGGGGCGGCCGCGAGGGCGAGCGTCTGGCGCTCCGGGCGGCTCGGCGCGGTGCCCGGCTGCTCGCTGACCGCGACGAGCTTGGACTCGCGCAGCTGGGTGACGACGTAGCCCTTGGTGTTCTTGCGGGTCGAGACGTCGTACGTCTCGGCGACCTCGGTGCCCTTGCGGACCACCAGCCGGAACCGGTCGTCGGGGACGTTCTCGCCCTCGACGTCGGCGATCTCGACGGTCAGGTCGGCGCCCGCACCGGGCAGGGCCGTGAACAGGAAGCCGGCGTGGGCGGTGGGCGCGGGCGCCGATCGGGCGACCGGCGGCCAGCCGCCGGCCGTCTCGCCGGCGGGCTCGCCGATCCGCACGACGTAGACGGCGCCGCCGCCGTTGGCGAAGAAGCCGTAGACGGCGTGGGGCAGGTAGGTGCCTTCGGAGAAGCCGCCGAACTGCTGGACGTACTGGTCCCAGTTGGTCACCAGGGTGGGCTCGTGGAAGGGGCCGGTCTGGGCGAAGCCGACGAGGGCGGCGACG
The DNA here is from genome assembly GCF_042720685.1 of Kitasatospora sp. NPDC058492. Lineage (NCBI taxonomy): Bacteria > Bacillati > Actinomycetota > Actinomycetes > Kitasatosporales > Streptomycetaceae > Kitasatospora > Kitasatospora sp. NPDC058492. The sequence continues at coordinate 139,381 of NZ_JBHXMU010000012.1, read as the reverse complement.
GCAGTGCCGACACCCTCGATCGGCCGGGCACCGGACTGGACCTCCTCCACGTACACGCCCGGGGTGAGGTACGACGGCATGCTCGCTCCTTCGGGGGTGGCCGATCAATCGCCACCGAGTCTGCTGCCGGACCGCCGCCCGCGACATGTCCCCAGGTCCCGGACCAGGGGCAGAGCCGCTGCCCCGGCGGGCACCCCGGCAGGGCCTCACCGGTCGTCAGTCGGTCGCCGGCCGACCGCCGCCCGGCGCCCGCCCGGCCGCGCGCTCAGGCCCGCCCGGTGCCCCCGGAGGCACGCGACCACGGCCCGAACTCGCTCTCCAGGACCAGCCGACCGAGCTTGCGGTACTCCCGCTCGACCGCGAACACCAGCTCCGCCATGCCCAGCGGGCGGCCCGTCTCGGCGGCCAGGTAGGCCGCGGTCACCGCGCAGGCCCGGATGGAGCCGCCGGCGAGCTCGAAGTGCCGTGCGCAGAACGCCAGGTCGAGGTCGTCGCCGCGGGGGATCCGCGGGCCCAGGCAGCGTTCCCACAGGGCGTGCCGCTGTTCCTCGTCCGGCACCGGGAACTCCGCGATGACGTCCAGCCGCCGGGTGAACGCCTCGTCGAGGTTGGCGCGCAGGTTGGTCGTCAGCACGGCGATCCCGTCGAAGGACTCCATCCGCTGCAACAGGTACGCCGACTCCACGTTGGCGTGGCGGTCGTGGGCGTCCTTGACCTGCGACCGCTTGCCGAAGATCGCGTCGGCCTCGTCGAACAGCAGGACGGCGTTCACGTGCGAGGCCTCGGTGAAGATCCGCTCCAGGTTCTTCTCCGTCTCGCCGATGTACTTGTCCACGACGGTGGACAGGTCCACGACGTACAGCTCCATGCCGAGTTCGGCGGCGACCACCTCGGCCGACATGGTCTTGCCGGTGCCGGACTCCCCCGCGAACAGTGCGATCACCCCGCGCCCGCGCCCTCCGCCCGGCCGCATCCGCCACTGGCCGAGCACCTGGTCGCGGTGCCTGGCGCGCAGCGCGAGTTCGTGCAGCTGGCGCGCGGTGGGCTCGGGCAGCACCAGGTCGTCCCACCCGACGGCGGGCTCGATCCGGCGGGCGAGGCGGGCGAGCCCCGCCCCGTTCTGCGCCCGTACGGCGGCCCGCAGGTCGTCGGCGGTCACCGGGCGGTGTTCGGCGGCGGCCGTCCTGGTGGCGACCCCGGCGGCCCGGGCCACCTGGTCCTCGTCCAGCTGGTACGGGGCGACGGCCTCGGCCAACTCGGGTCTCAGCACTCCCTCGTACGGCCCTTCCGCGGCGCCTTCCCCGGGTTCGCCCGAAGGCTCACCCGCGGGCTCGTGCGAAGCCCCGCCCAGCGCGTGCGCCCAGCGTTCGGCGCGCTGCGCCGGGTCCAGCGGCGGGGCCACGAGCACCACCGGGCTCTCCTGCGCCCACGTCGGATCCCACGGGCGCGACCCGTGCACGAGCAGCGGCACCTCGGCGAGTTCCGCGCACAGCTCGCGCAACAGCCCGGCCCGCTCCGGGCGTTCGGGTTCGAGCCGCTCCAGCGGGCCCAGCACCACACCGCTGCCGCTCAGCCGCGCCTCCCGGGCGAGCGCCCGGACCACGGCCTCAGGGGGGCGGGCGGCGAGCGCGGTGACGTCGACGACCAGGGCCCGGCGGCCGAGGCCCGCGAGGGCGTCGACCGCGAGCCGTCCGGCGTTGCCGCCCCGGTCCAGCAGGTGCACCAGTCCGCCGCCGTTGGCCACGGTGGCGCGCAGCCGGCGCGCGGCCTGCGGCGGGGTGCCGGTGCCGGACCGGCCGACGCGGACCAGCCCGCGCAGCGCGCCGTCGGGTTCGTCCGAGCCGAGCAGATGGGCCGTCACCCGGTCGGGCAGGCGCAGGCCCCGGGAGAGCAGCGGGCGCTCCGGTTCGGTGATCTCCAGCAGGCCGCCGGCGATCAGCGGGGCCTGGGCGGTGAAGCGGAACCGGCCGGCGCCCGCCCCGGACCGCCCGCACAGTTCGAGCGCGAGCCCGATGGTCGGCCGGCGCAGGGTCAGGTCGTCGTTGAGGTACCCGTAGAGCCGTTCGAAGCGGGTGTCGAGGTCGGGGGCGAGTGCCACCAGCAGGAGTTCGAGGTCCAGCGGGAGCAGTCCGAAGCCGTCGACGAGCCGTTCGGTCCTCGATCCGGGCGGTGGCGGCGGCGGTTCCCCGAGGTCGGCGCCGGCCCGGCCCGTCGCGGCGGGCGCCGCGAGGATCCGTTCCGCCGCCTCCGGGGTGAGGTACTGGCCCCGGTACGGGTCGTCCGGGTCCGGGTCGTCGGCCCTGCGCTCGCGGACGGCGGCCCGGATCCGCTGTTCGAGGCGGCTCAGCCCCTCCCACAGGTCGTCCAGGTCGGCGGCGGGCCCGCTGGTGGCCGCCGGTTCCAGGTCGAGGGTCATCGCGGCGCACCGCCGCGCCGTCTGCGGCCGGGCGGCAGCCGGCGTTCCCGGGGCGCGGCGAAGCCGTCCGCGCCGGGGTCCGTGCCGCCCTCGTAGCGCAGCCGGCGGCCCGGATCGGCCGGGTCGACCGAGTCGGCTGTGGCCTCCGGGTCGTCCTCGTCGCTCCCGCCGCCCTCGCCGTCCTTGCCGCTCCTGTCGACGGCGCGCAGCACGAGCCCGTCGGTGACCGGGGGCCCCACCGGGGCACGCTGGCCGGACAGCGGGGCGAGCACCCTGAGGTCGATCGAGGGTTTCAGCTCGCCGCCGAGGGCCGACCACACGTCGGACACCGACGGCATGCCCTCGCCGCGCCCGGCGGTCTCCAGCCCGACGGTGAGCCCGAGTTCGGCGAGCGTGCCGGTGAGCAGGCGGGCGGGCAGCGCGTCGGTGGCCGTCAGGCAGCGGAGCACCTCCGACAGCAGCCGGTGCTCGTCCTGGGCCCGGTTGGTCCACGCCGTCACCAGGTAGGCCAGTTCGAACCAGCGGGGCGCGCTGCGCCAGGCCACGACCACGCCGTCGGCGTCGTGCTGCTCGGCGGCGCCGGCCTGGCGGCGGGACACGTCCTCGCGGATGCCGTAGAGGAAGACGCTGACGGTGGGGGCGTTGCGCCGGGCGGCCCAGTCCCGGGTGGGCGAGTCGAAGACCAGCTCGATCCCGCGTTCCTGGAGGCCGCTCTCGACGAGCAGGAGGCGCAGCGCCTCGTCGACTTCGTGGATCACCGCCGCTGCACCTCCCCCGGCGGGCCGACGCTGCCGACCACCACGAGGAAGGGGGTGGTCACCGGGGAGAAGCCGGGGCCGCTCGCGGTGATGGTCCGGGGGCCGGTCTCGTCCTTGGCGAGGATGAGCAGCTGGCCCGCGAAGGTGCCGTCGGCCTTGGGGATGGTGGGCGCCGCGGCGGCGGTGATGCCGGGCGTCCAGGTGAGGGTCACCGGGGTGCCGGGCGGGAAGTCCAGGCCGCGGACGGAGGTCACGAAGCCGGGCTTGCCGATCGGCGGCACCGCGACGATGCGGGGCTGGAGGATGCGCAGCGGGGTCCGCGCGACGTGGTCGCCCGGGGTGGCGTCCGTGCCGGTGGTGGTCAGGACGGAGGTGATGGTGGTGTCCAGGGTCGCCTCGGGGGCGAGCACCACCTGGACGACGGCGCTGCCGCCCGGGGGCAGGTCGGCCACGTCGCAGACGCCGCCGGTGCAGCCGGGGGGCATCGGCCCGGTGGGGACGCCGGCGGGCAGGCCGAGCGAGACGCGCAGTCCGGTGGCGAGGGCCTGGCCGTCGTTGCGCACGGTGTAGGTGACGGTGACCTTGCCTCCGACGTATCCGGGGTTCGGCTGGGCGCCGACCGTCACGGCCGGTCCGGCCTTCGGCGCGGGCGGCGCCGGCTGCGGCGCGGGGGCCGGGGCCGGGGCGGGCGGCGGTGGCGGGGCCGGCGGTGAGGAGACGGGCGGTGTCGGGGTCGGGGTCTGGGTCGGGGTCTGGGTCGGCGAGGCAGTCGGGGTCGGGGTCGGGGTCGGAGACGGGCTCGGGGACGGCGACGCGGCCTGGACGGGTACGACCGTCTGCGCGATGTTGTCCTCGGGCTTCGGGTCGACCACCGCCCCGGTGACCCACCAGCCGAACCGCTGGTCGCCGGCCACGGTGCCGACGACGGTGGCGGTCACCTGGACGACCGCGCCCGGGGCCAGGGTGCCGAGTTCGCACCGGAGGGCGTCGGCGGCGCAGGTGCCGGCCGTGGCCTTGAGCCCGGTGAGCCGGGCGCCCGTCGGCACGGACGCGGTGAGCGCGGTGCCGGGCGAGGGCGCCGGGCCGTGGTTGGTGACGGTGATGGCCACGGTGGTGGAGTCCCCGATCTGCATCGGGATGGTGGCGGCCGGCGCGCTCAGCGACAGGTCGACGGACTGCTGGACGCTCGGCTCCTTCTGCCGCCCCGGCAGCCTGGAGTTGACGGAGGTGAGCCGACCGGTCGCGAAGTCGTAGCTCTGCAGCGCCTCCGGCGAGTTCGCCGGCAGGGCCCGGCGGGAGGTCAGCACCAGTTGCCCGCCGTCCGCCGTCCAGGCGACGTCGCGGGGCTGGAACGGGCCGGTGGCGGAGGTGTCCGGCAGCGGGCGGCGGCAGGCGTTCCGGTCCTGGCTCAGTCCGGCGGGCAGGATCACCGTGCAGCCGTCGCCGGTCGCCGAGCTGACGAGGACTCCGTTCTGCTGGTTGAGCCCGCCGTCGCCGGTCTTGCGGTTGAAGGCGACGCGCCGGCCGTCGGGCGAGAACGCGGGGCTGTCGTCGATGACGTCGCAGGCGCCCGGGCAGGCCCTGCGGCTGAGGTCGGTGGGCCGGTCGAGGGCGTTGGCGGGCACGGTCCACACGTGCTTGTTGCCGCCGTTGCCGTTGATGACCTCGGTCCTGGTGTAGGCGATCAGTTTGCCGTCCGGGGACCAGGAGGGTTGGGCCAGGGAGGCGGCCGGCTGGTTGTCGGTCGGTTCGACGGTGCCGACGATCGCGCCGGTCGACACGTCCGCGATCAGCACCCGTCCGGAGCCGGAGGCCGTCCCGACGCCGCCGGGCGAGGTCCTGGTGAAGGCCATCAGGCGGCCGTCGGGCGAGAGCTCCGGGTCGGTGTCCCAGTCCTTCGGCCCGCGCCCGGCGAGGTTCATCGGCTTCGGGTCGGAGCCGTCAACACCGGTCTGCCAGATCCGTTCGATCCGGCCGGCGGGCGAGTCCTCGAAGCGGGTCAGCACGATCCGCCGGCCGTCCGGCGTGTAGGTCTGCCGTTCGAACCACGGGTCGTAGCCGGGGCGGGGGTTGAACAGGGGGTCGGCCGCGGGGTCGGTGTTGGTGTCGGCGGCCGGGTCCTCCCGGAGCACGCTGACGCCCAGGTCGCGCGGGTCCGCTCCGTCGGGGCGGATGTCCGACAGGTCGGCCACGTTGGGCGTGTCGGCGCTGTTGCGGTCCACGACGGGCCCGCCGCCCTTCTGGGGGCCGAGCCAGACCGGTGTGCGGACGGCGCGGTCCTCGCTCGCCACCAGTTCGGCTCCGCCGCAGAAGCAGGTCAGGGCGCGGTACACGTTCTCGTACGGCGTCGGGTCGGCGTTGAGCCGGTTGGGGCTGAGGAAGAGCACGCCGCTGCCGTCGGGCAGCCAACCGGCGGACCTGGTCCGCCAGTCGCCGCCGATGCCGGGGAAGAACGCCCGGTCGTTGGTGCCCTCGGGCGAGATCACCCGCAGCTGCGGCCCGGTCTGGCCGGCCTGGTCCCAGGTGTAGACGATCTGGTCGCGGAGGTCGGGGGCGTCCACCGGGTTCCACGCCGGTTCGACGGCGTTGCCGGCGGTCACCGCGGTGATCCGCCGCGCCGCGCCGCCGGCCAGCGGCATGACGTAGACCTGGGTGTGCGCCGGGTCCACGTCGCAGGTGTACGCGACCCACTTGCCGTCGGGCGAGACCGTCGGGTGCGCCTCGGAGTCCGCGGTGTCGGTCAGCCTGCGCAGGCCGGTGCCGTCGGTGTTGACCACCCAGAGGTCCCGCTGGGTCTGCCCGTTGCGTCCGCCGGGCTCCACCGCGTCGAACACGACGGTCCTGCCGTCCGGGGCGAGCGTCGGCTCCGCGGTGTCCATGCCGGTGGTGAGCCGGCGCACCGCGCCCGACGCCTCGCGCAGGTAGACCTGGGGCAGCGGGCCGTCCCGCAGGCTGGTGAACACCAACTGGTCGCCGCGCGCGGAGGGTTCGGTGTCGAAGTGGACGGGGCCGGGCCCGAACAGCGACGCGCTCGACGTCGGCCCGGTCAGCCGCGCCAGGCTGCGGTGGCCGGTGCCGGCGTAGACGATCCGTCCGCTCTCCTCCGCGGCCCCGGCGGCCACCGGGGCGGCGCCTCTCCCGTCGCCGTCGGAGTTCGCGGTGCCCAGCGTCACCACGGCCACGGCCAGGGACAGCAACATCGCGACGGCGGCTCGCGCCGAGCGCCGCAGGGGGCGGGGAGTGCCGGTGGCGCCGATCACGCTCAACCTCACAGACCGAGAAGGCGGTACGTCCGGCAGTCTCCCCGGCCCGGGCGCGCGGGCGACAGGCCCCTGGCACCCGAGCCGGGGGTAGCGACCGGTGCCCCTGAGGGCAATCCGGCGCCGACGCTCCGGCGGCGTCCTCAGATGAGGCCGTGGCGCATCGCGTACCCGACGGCGTGGGCCCGGTTGCGCAGTCCCAGCCGGGTGGTGATCTCGTGCAGCACGTTCTTGACCGTGCGTTCGGAGTACGAGGTCTCGGCCGCTATCTCACTGGTGTCGAGGCCGTCGGCGACCAGCCGGAGCATCTCCGCCTCGCGCGCGGTCAGGGTCGACAGGGTCAGGCCGCGCGGGTCGAGCATGGTGCGCTGGAGGCTGCCGACCCGGTCGAGCAGCTTGCCGAGGAGGTCCCCGGGCATGACGCCCTCGCCGTTGGCCAGGGCGGTGATGAGGTGGACGAGCCGGTCCTGGTCGGCGTCCGAGCGGCGCAGCACGGCGCCGACGCCGCATTCGATGATGGTCTGCAGGCCGCCGGCCTCGAAGTGGCCCACGACCAGCCCGGTCCGGCTCTGCGTGTTGAGGCGGAGCCGGCGCAGCCGGTCGGTCACGGCGTCGTTCAGCCCGTCGACCACCATCAGGGAGACCTGGGCGCGCGCGACGTCGCCTTCGGCGAGCAGTTCCACCTCCGGCCGCTGCCTCAGCTGCTGGACGACGCCCGTGTGCAGGATGATGTCCTCCGCATACACCGCCACCTGGACCCGGCCCGGCTTCACGTTCACGCGCACCGTGGCGGGTTCGGCCGATCCACGCGGTCGGGCCTGGACGGACCTGGTCGCCCCGACGGCCTCATGGGTGGTGGTTTCGATCATCGTCATCCAACTGTTCCGTTCTGCTTCGTCTGCGTCACCGGACGCATGGTGAGGACGGCCGGGCGCCATGTCATGGCGTCGGCCGCGGGTGTTGCCGGGGGGCGGGGTGGGGAGCGTTGGCTGGGGGCGGGGCATCGGCCCCGGGCAGGGCCCGGTTGTTCCCGCGGGCAAGGGGTGTGCCCGCGGCTTGCCCGCGGGGCTCTCTCCTGGGGGTGTCCTCCGGTCCTACCGTCACGGCATGACCGCATCCGCCGAACTCGGCCTTCCCGCGCTGACGGTGTCGCCCGGAGACGTGGCCACGACGACCCTGACGGTACGCAACGACACCGATATCGTTGAGGCGTACTCGCTGGAGGTGGTCGGGGCCTGCGCTTCGTGGACGACGGTCGAGCCGGCCCGTCTCTCGCTCTTCCCGGGGACGTCCGAGACGGTGACGATTCGGCTCGCCCCGGCCCGCTCGCACGAGGTGCGGGCGGGTGAGTTCCCGCTCGGCATCCGGGTGTTGCCCGCCGAGCGCCCCGAGCTGGTGACCGTGCCGGAGACGACCGTCACCGTGACGCCGTTCCGGGAGCTGCGCGCCGCGCTCGCTCCCCGGCGCCGCCGGGGCTGGCTCCGCGCCCGCTACCGGACGTCGGTGCGCAACCTCGGGAACACGGCGGCCGTCGTGACGTTCGCCCCGGCGCAGCCCGGCGAGGACGTGCGCTTCGGGTTCGCCCCGGAGCGGCTGCGACTCGCACCGGGCGAGTCCGCCGAGACCCGGCTGCGGGTGCGCGCGCGCAAGTTGATCTGGTTCGGCAAGCCGGCCACCTGGCCCTTCGAGGTCACCGTCGGCCAGGAGGGCGAGGCCGCCAAGCCGGACGGCCCGCAGCCGGCCGAGCGGCAGCACGTGCTGGAGGGCGAGTTCGTCCAGCACGCGCTGCTGCCCAAGTGGCTGCTCGCGCTCATCGCGGCGCTGATCGCGCTGGTGCTGGCCTGGCTCACGCTGGTCCGGCCGGCGGTGCGCAGTTCCGCGAAGCAGGCCGCCGACAAGGCCGTCGAGCAGAAGGCCGCCTCGTTCACCCCGGCCCCCGTCGCGGCCCCGCCGGCCCCAACCCCCGGGGCGACGCCGAGCGGTCAGGGGCAGCAGGGCGGCGCTGCGGGCGGCGGATCCGGCGGTGGTTCGGGCGGCGGCTCCGGCCGCTCGGTCCCGGGGACGGAGCAGCAGTTCTCCACGACGGTCGACGTGACCACCAACACCGGCGGCTCCGCGGTGGGCGCCTACCGGGTGGACCACGGCAAGGTCTTCCGCATCACCGACATCGTCGCCGCCAACTTCCAGGGCGACCAGGGGCTGTTGACCATCAAGTTCGGCGAGCAGACGATCACGACCATCGCCTTGGAGACCTTCCGTAACCAGGACTATCACTGGGTGACTCCCATCGAGGTCCCCGAGGACCAGACGGTGACGGCGAGCGTGGTCTGCCAGCAGCCGGGTACACCCGCCTCGGGGAAGCAGGCCACCCAGTGCCACGAACTGCTGAACGTCAGTGGGCAGTTGAGCGATATCAAGCGCTGAAACCGCACCTCTCCCTCACTTCTCTTTCACACCATGCACCTGTCAATGGAGTGCGACATTACCGGCGGGTTCAGTAGTCGTTTCTAACACCAACCCGGCCTTGATGGGACAGAGAGTGACGTGAGTGACACCCGCCCGGAAGCCCGGCGGACGCCTTAGGGCCCGCCAGGACCGGGCATCCGCCCGAACGGGCAAGCGGAGCGGCCCGTTCGTACAGTGGATCCTGCCCTTTCGCCCATGCCTGACACCTCGTCAATCATGCTGCCCGAAAGCCGGATCGCCAACCGGTCGGTCGGTCAGAAACGGGCGAACAGCCCGTCCGGGTGCCGGTCGACGGCCGTCGGCCCAGCCGGGGGCACCGACTGGCTGTAGCGCTCGGTGAGCGACCGCAGCTCGATCACCGGCCGGTCGCCGTCCCGGTTCCGGTCCCGGCCCCGTCCGCCGGCATCGCCCACGTCCGGTGGGCCCGGGTCCGGTGGGCCCGGGTCCGGTGGGCCCGGGTCAGCCCTTGACCACGCCCAGCGGCACCAGGCGGGCGACCGGCCGGGCCAGCCCGGCGGCCTCGGTGGCCGCGGCCACCGCGTCGACGTCCTTGTACGCCCGGGGAGTCTCCTCCGCCAGCGCCCGCCAGGAGGCCGGCCGCACCGCGATGCCGCGCGCCTCCAGTTCGCCGCGCAACTGCTCGCCGCGCACCGTCCGCAGCGCCTGGTGGCGGCTCCACACCCGCCCGGCCCCGTGGCAGGCGGAGCCGAAGGCCTCGTTGCCGGGCAGCCCGACCATGACGTACGAGGCGGTGCCCATCGTCCCCGGCACCAGCACCGGCTGTCCGGCCCGCAGGAGGTCGGCGGGCAGGCCGGGGTCGCCGGGCGGCAGCGCCCTGGTGGCGCCCTTGCGGTGGACGCACAGCCGCCGCGGCACGCCGTCCACGTCGTGGGTCTCCAGCTTGGCGAGGTTGTGCGACACGTCGTACACCAGCTCCAGGCCGACCCCGAGGGCGGTGGCGAAGGCGCGGCGGGCCGCCTCGGAGAGCAGCTGCCGGTTGGCCCGCCCGTAGTTCGCCGCGGCGACCATGGCGCCCAGGTAGGCGCGGCCGCGCGGCGAGTCGACCGGGGTGCAGGCGAGCTGGCGGTCGGGGAGCTCGATCCGCTGGCGCTGCAGGTCGCGGTCCATGGCGTGGACGTGGTCGGTGCAGATCTGGTGGCCGAGGCCGCGCGAGCCGCAGTGGATCATGACGCACACCTGGCCGGGCCGAAGTCCGAACGCCGCCGCCGTCTCCGGGTCGTCCACCCGGTCGACGGCCTGGACCTCCAGGAAGTGGTTGGCCGAGCCGAGGCTGCCGACCTGCTGCAGGCCGCGCTCGACGGCCCGGGTGCTGACCTCGCCCGGGGCCGCGCCGGCCAGGACGCCGCCGTCCTCGCAGCGCTCCAGGTCGCGCGGCACCCCGTGGCCGTGCTCGACGGCGTAGCGGGCGCCGCCGAGCAGCAGGTCGTCCAGTTCCTCCGGTCCGGACAGCCGCCACAGGCCGCCCCGGCCGAGGCCGCGCGGCACGGTGCGGTCGAGCAGGTCCATCAGGCGGGTGATCCGCTCGGGGTCGAGTTCGTCGCGGTCGACGCCCGCGCCCAGCAGCCGGACCCCGCAGGAGATGTCGAAGCCGACCCCGCCGGGCGAGATCACCCCGCCCTGGTCGACGTCGGTCGCGGCCACCCCGCCGATCGGGAAGCCGTAGCCCCAGTGCACGTCGGGCATCGCGAAGGAGGCGCGGACGATGCCGGGCAGGGCCGCCACGTTGGCCACCTGCTCCAGTGCCTTGTCCCCGGCGGCCTGCGGCAGCAGCGCGCGGCTGGCGAAGACCACGCCCGGCACGCGCATCGGCGGGCGCGGTTCGATCCGCCAGCGGCAGCGGCCCGCCTCGACCAGTGCGATCTCCACTTCGCTCACCCCGTTCCGTGCCCGTTCCGCGTGCCGCGCCCGGTCCGGGCCCGACCCGCTCGGTGTCGCCCCCGGCCCGCTCAGGCGTCGCCGGCCCGCTCAGACGTCCACCGTCACCCGGCAGGTCCAGCCGTCCGGGCCGGCGCGCAGGTCCAGGCCGTGCAGCGAGACGGCCTTCGGCACGGCGCCGACCAGGGCCGCGGTGGCGGCGTCCGCCATCCGGAAGCGGACCTCGACCGTCCGGGCGCCGTCCAGACCGCGGATCGGGCCGAGCGCCAGCCCGGCGGGGAGTTCGCCGTCGGCGTCCATCCGGTAGACGACCTCCTCCAGGACGCCCGCGAGCAGGTCCGCGTCGCTCGCCGCGAGGACGGTGCAGCCGCGCTCGCCGACGATCCGCGCGCCGGAGAGGTCCGCGAAACCGCCCACGACGGCGTGCACCAGCTCGCCGATGCAGCCCTCGACCGTCGGCGCCCAGGCCTCCACCCGCAGGTCCGCCGTGTGCGGCACGGTCCGGTGGCCGCTGCCGGCACGCCCCGCGGGTCCGCGACCGTCCACGAACGACGCCTCCCGCCCCCGTTGACGCTTCCCCCTCCAGCCTCGTCCCGCGGGGCACCCGGAGGCAACCCGGGCCGGACCCTAATCGCGGACCGAGGCGAGGTAGGCGGCGGTCAGGTCGGGGGTGGCCAGCCAGGCGGCGTGGTCGCTCGGCTCCGCGTAGGTGTTGGCGAGCCGGCGGGCGACCGTCTCGTGCTCGGCGGCAGCCGCGAACACGCCCTGCACGTGGTCCGGCACGGTGAGCATCGCGGCGGTGAACTCGACCGCGTGCCGGGCGTGTTGCCGCCAGAAGCGCTCTGCGGTGCGGCACATCCAGTCCGCGGTGTAGGGGGCCTCGCCGTGCTCGACGATCGCCCGCAGGTACGCCTGTGCCGCCCGCGCGGCGCTGTTGGCGCCCTGGCCGGCGATCGGGTCGTTCACCACCACCGCGTCGCCGAGGCCGAGCACGTGGACGGCGTCGACGCCGGTGCCCAGCTCCGCCACCGGCCGCCGCACCACCGGGGTGACGGCGCCGGACAGTCCGGCCCCGGCATCCGTCGGCTCGGCGTCCGCCCACAGCTCCGCCTCCCACGGCAGGTACTCGCGCAACAGGGCGCGCATCCGGGCGAGTTGGGCGTCGGGCGCCGGGGCGTCGCGGAACGCGTCCAGCGGCCCGCCGGGCAGCGCCTCCCACAGCAGGATCGCGCACGGGCCGGAGAGGGTCAGGGCCGGTTGCAGGTACAGCTCGCCCAGACCGGGCAGCGCGTGCATCCGCGCCCGCGGCTCGGTGGCCGGATCCGGCGAGCCCACCCCGTGGACGTACAGGCAGGACAGCGCCCGCTGCGGCCGGTCGAACGGCGAGCGGGCGGCGTCGCGTTCGAAGATCCCGGCCAGTTCGCCGCGCCCGGCCGCGACCACCGTCAGCTCGTGCCGGCGGGCGAGCTCGCGCAGGCCGTCCCGGTCCAGCGAGCGGTACTCGACCCGGCCGCCGCGCTCCTCCAGCAGTTCCAGCCAGCGCGCCAGTTTCAGCCGCTGGTCCACCGACTGGGCGGGCTCGTCGAGCGTCATGGTGAACTCCAGCGCCCGCACCCCGGGCGGCACGGCGAGCACCGACCGGACGGCGCGGACCGCCGGCGCCTCGCCCGCCCACAGGTCCAGCCCGGCCGCCGCCTCGGTCCGCAGCGCCGGTCCGAACATCGCCTGGGTGGACAGCACCCGCCCGCCGCACACCTGCTCGGGGGTGCGCTCGGCGACCAGCGTCACCCGGTAGCCGGCCGCCACCAGCCCCAGCGCGAGCTGCAGGCCGGCCTGGCCCGCTCCGACGACGGCGATCCGGCGCATGGCGGCCTCCAGGGTGGGTGGTCTCGGCTGACGGTGCCGCCGGCGGCTCGGCTGACGGCCCGTCACGCAGGCACAGTAGCCGAGCCGCCGGGGCACGTCACCGGGGCCTCACCGGCACCGGCCACGCCCCGGCGCGGCCGGCTCAGCCGCGCAGGTGCGCGGTGAGCACCTCGACCACGGCCGCGGTCTGGTCCGCCACGTAGAAGTGCCCGCCGGGGAAGACCCGCAGGTCGAAACCGCCGGTGGTGTGCCGGTCCCACTGGGCGGCCTGGTCGACGGTGGCGTTCTGGTCGGTCTCCCCCACCAGCGCGGTGATCGGCTGCGGCACGGTCGCCTCCGGCGCGCAGCGGTACGTCTCGATGGCGGTGTAGTCGGCCCGCAGCGCCGGCAGGATCAGCTCGCGCAGCGCCGGGATGGTGAGGATCCGCTCGTCCGTCCCGCCGAGGCGCACGATCGTGTCGAGCAGCCCGTCGTCCGGCAGCCGGTAGACGGCGGTCTCCCGGGGCAGCGAGGGCGCGCGGCCCGCCGAGACGAACAGCCGCTCGGGCCCCGGGAGACCGTCGCGGGCGAAGCATCGGGCGGTCTCGAAGGCGACGGCCGCGCCCATGCTGTGCCCGAAGAAGGTCAGCGGCCGGTCCGTCCAGTCGCGCAGCTCCCGGTAGAGCTGCTCGGCGAGCTCCAGCACCGAGTCGATCGCCGGTTCGGCGAAGCGGTTCTGACGACCCGGGTACTGGACGGTGAGCACGTCGGCGTAGGGCGCGAGCGCGTTGGCGTACTCCATGTAGTAGCTGGCGGAGCCGCCCGCGTGGGGGAAGATCACGATCCGGGCGGGGGCGGAGTCGGACGGACTGAAGCGGCGGAACCACGGGTTGTCGACGGCGGCACTGCTGGACATGCGGATGCTGACCTCTCTCCGTGACGAACTCTGCTGCGCCCAGTCTCGCAGGGCCCCGCCCGGCGCGGGTCCGAAACCCGGCGGTTCGACGATCTTGAGGCCCGACGGCGGTGACGGCGATCTGTCAGCGATCTGCCGGTCAGGCCTGTGATCGTGGGGCTGTCGGCGCGGCCACGGTCTCGAATCGCGGGTGGCCCGGCAGCCCCGAATACGCCAGGAGGCCATCAGCATGTCGTCCACAACCCGCAACCGGCCGTGGGACGTTCACCGGCCGCCGTCCGCCGCCGGCAGGAGCGTCCTGGTCACCGGGGGCAACGCCGGTATCGGCTACTTCGTCGCCGAGCAGCTCGCCGGGGCGGGCGCCGTGGTCGTGCTCGGCAGCCGGGACGCCGGTCGGGCCGGGGCCGCCATGGCGTCGATCCGCTCCCGAGTCCCCGGCGCCGTGGTGCGCCACCTCCCGCTGGACCTCGCCGACCTGCCCTCCCTGCGGGCTGCCGTGGACGGGCTCGCCCTCGACCACCTCGACGCGGTCGTCCACAACGCCGGGGTCGCGCTGGACGATCCGCCACGCCGGGAGACCGGGGCCGGGCACGAGCTGATGTTCGCGACCAACCACCTCGGGCACGTCGCGCTCACCCGCTGGCTGGCCCCCCTGCTCGCGGCCGCACCGGCGGGCCGCATCGTGACGGTCGGCAGCTTCGCGGCCCGCTCGGAGCGACTGGACCTCGCCGACCTCCAGTCGGCCGTGGACTACCGGCCCAAACACGCCTACGGCCGCTCGAAACTGGCGCAGATGACCTTCGGCCTCGAACTCGACCGACGCCTCCGCGCCGCCGGCAGCACCGTGCTCAGCCTGCTGGCGCACCCCGGCGGCGCACTCGACTCGCTCACCCCGCCCCGCCCGCCGGTCCACACGCGGACCGTCGGCGAAGGACTGCGCGGCCTGCCGGCCGGGCTCCTCCTCCAGGGCAAGGACCACGGCGCGTGGCCGATCGTCCGGGCCGTCCTCGACCCGCAGGCGCAGGGGGGCCAGCTCTGGGGGCCCCGGGTCTTCGGCCTGCGCGGCGCACCCCGCCTCGAACCCGCCCAGCCCCACCTGACCGACCGCACCGTCGCCGGCCACCTCTGGGACGCCACCTGCCGACTCGCCGCCGTGGACCCCCACCTCGGCCTCCTCTGACCACCGTTTCGGCCAGGGGACTTCACCGTTCCCGGTGGCTCAGGCACTGCCCCCGGTCACCGCCTCCGCCGGGGGCCTCACCGGGCCGGGGGCCTCATCGGACCGGGCCGAAGTGGACGGCTGTGGCGCGGGAGCGGGAGGCGGTGTCGAGGAGCAGGACGGACGCCGCTTCCGGGGCCGGGGTCGGCGCGCCGGAGCGCGTGTGGCGGGTGAAGGCGGCGAACAGCTGGTCCAGGCCCCGGTGGTGGCGGGCGAAGACCCGGGCGGAGGCGTGGCGGCCCCGGGCGCGCTGGCCGTCCAGCGCGGTGGCGGCACCGACGTCGAGCAGCACCAGGTGCAGTTGCCGGCCCTGCCGGGCGGCCTCGCGGGCGAGCCAGCGGCGCATCCAGGCGCGGCTGCCGCAGTCGTGCACCAGCAGTGGCCCGCCGCGCCGCACGGAGGAGCGCAGCAGCCGGACGTGCTCCAGCCGGGCCCAGGGCCGGTAGACCGCGTACGGCAGGCGCGCGGGCATGACCGCCTCGCAGGCCTCGTGCACGGCGCGCGGGTCGACGGTCGGCACCGCCCCCGCCCCGGACCAGCGCCGCAGCAGCGTGCTCTTGCCCGCGCCCGGCAGGCCCGACACGACCACGACGGCGTCGGGCGGGTAGCCCACGGTGAATGCCGCCCCCGCGACGCCCCGCAGGTCGAGGACGCCGTGCGGGCGCTCCTCGGCCCCCTGCCCGCCCGGCGCCTCGGCCGTGCCCGTGCTGGTGCTGGTGCTGGTGCCCGTGCTGGTGCCCACGTGTCCCCCGTCCCTGTCCGACGGGGAACCCTAACAACTCCCGGCCCCGGGTACGGCACTCCGGTCCGGCCACGGCAGGACGCCCCGGCAGCGGCCCCTGCCCCCGGGATCCCCCGCGCCGCTGCATCACCGCACCCACCCTAAGCTGACGTCCCATCAGACAGGAGGCCGCAGCATGGCGGAGTCGGGGCCGACGTACACCGGGCTGGTGTTGGCGGGGCTGGAGCGGGATCCGGGGCGGGTGGCGATCCGCTGGGGGGAGGAGGCGCTGACCGCCCGGGAGTGTCTGGACGGGGTGTACCGGACGGCGCGGGCGCTGGCGGGTGCCGGGCTCGGGCGCGGGGACGGGGTGACGGTGCTGGCCGGGAACCGGCCGGAGGCGGTGCTGGTGCGGTTGGCCGCGAACCTGCTGGGCTGCCGGGTCGCGATGCCTCATCCGGACGGCCCGGTCGGGGAGTCGGTGGCGCTGGCCGGGTTCGCCGGGACGTCGGCGCTGGTCTTCGATCCGGCCCGCTGCCGGGCCGCCGCCGAGGGGATCGCGCGGGCGCTGCCCTCGGCGGGCCTGTTCGCGCTGGGGCCGTCGGCGCTCGGGGTGGACCTGCCGGCGTCGGCCGCGTCCTGCTCGCCGGAGCCGCTGACCCCGCGGTTCCGCCCGCAGGACGTGATGGCGGTGCGGTTCACCGGCGGGACGACGGGCCGGCCGAAGGGGGTGCTGCGCCGGTTCGCCCGGCCGCCGCGGCCGGCGCTGCTGTCCGGTTCGACGTTCCTGCTCTGTACGGAGCTGTGCCACGGCGGCGGTACGACCGCGGATCTGGCGCTGGCGGCGGGCGGCACGGTGGTGTTGCAGGAGGCCTTCGCCGCCGAGGCGGTGCTGGCGGCGATCGAGCGGTTCCGCGTCTCCCGGGTGTACCTGCCGCCGCACCTGCTCTACCGCGTGCTGGACCATCCGCTGCTGCGCGCGGCCGACACCGGCAGCCTGCGCCGCGTCACGTACACCGGCTGTCCGCCGTCGCCGCGCCGGTTGGCGGAGGCGACGCGGCGGCTGGGCCGGGTGCTGCACCAGACGTACAGCCTGACGGAGTGCGGGCCGGTGACCAGGCTGGGCCCGGACGAGCACCTGGACCCGCGGCTGCTGGCGACGGCCGGGCGCCCGTTCCCGGACACCGAGGTGCGGATCGTGGACGAGGACGGGACGGTGCTGCCGGCGGGCCGGACCGGGGAGATCTGCGTCCGCACCCCGACGGCGATGGTCGGCTACTGGCGCGACCCCGAGCTGACCGCCCGGGTGCTGCGGGAGGGCTGGCTGCACACCGGCGATCTGGGCAGCCTGGACGCGGCCGGCTATCTGACGGTGGCCGGGCGCCGCCCGATGGCGATCGTGGACGGGCACAACGTCTTCCCCCGGGACGTCGAGGAGCCGCTGCGCGCGCACCCGGAGGTGCGGGAGGCGGTGATGTTCGCGACGGCCGGTCCGGACCGGCTGGAACGGGTGCACGCGGCCGTGGTCACCGGGCCGGGATCGCGGGCGACGGCGGAGGAACTGCGCCGCTGGGCCCGGGAGCGGGTCGGGCCGCGGTGCGCGCCGGACTCCGTCCTGGTGCTGCCGGGTATCCCGCTGACCGGGGCGGGGAAGCCGGACCTCGACGCGCTGCGGGCGTTGGCCACGCCCTCGGAGGGCCGGGCCGTCACCCCTACAGGGGCGCGCGAGGGAGTGTGACGCGCCCTACCGATGCTTCGAGCGCCCGCGCGGGCGACCTCTCGCGCGGCGGACGACGGGAAGAACCGCCTGTGGACACTCGACCGTGCGGACCGAACTGCCGATACAACCCCGGCGGCGTTCCTCCGCACCGTCCCCAGGAGGCACTTCCTTGACCTGGCTACGCGTCCTGACCGCACTCGGAATCCTCGCCGTCGCGGCCAGTGCAGTGCTCGTCTTCGCCCTCTGCACCGCCACCGCCCGGGGCGAGCGCGCCGGTGAGGACGCACCCGACCTGCGCACGGACGCCGAAGGCAGCGGGCTCTTCCAGCGGATGGGCGGCGACAGCTGACGGACCCGCCGGCCGCCGCCCCTCCCCCACGTCAGTGCCCGGCGATGTCGTCCGGACGGACCTCGATGTGGTCGGCCGCGAGGTCGACCGCCACCCGGTGCTCCATCCCGAGCGCCTCCAGGAACTTGACCGGCAGCTGCACCCGCCCGGTGCGGTCCAGCATCACGTACTCGCGCTCGTTGACCGACTCCTCGCCGTGCTCGTCCGTGACGGTGCGGCGCAGCACCTCGCTGCTGGTCCGGCCGTCCCGGATGGCGACCGTGCGGCGCACCTCGCCCGCGACCATCGGGTCGTGGGTGACGATGACGACGGTGGCGCCGAGTTCGCGGTTGACGGTGCGGAAGGACTCGAAGATCACCCCCGCGGTCTCGGAGTCCAGTTCGCCGGTGGGCTCGTCGGCGAGCAGCACCGGCGGGTTGTTGGCCATCGCCACCGCGATCGCGACCCGCTGCTGCTGGCCGCCGGAGAGCTCGTTGGGGCGGCGGTGGGCGAGGTCGCCGATCTCCAGCGCCTCCATCAGCTCGGCCACCCGGTCGGCCTGCTGCTTGGCCCGCCCGGCCCCGGCCCGGCGCCCGCGCAGCTGCATCGGCAGGGCGATGTTCTCGGCGGCGGTGAGGAAGGGCAGCAGGTTGCGGGCGGTCTGCTGCCAGATGAAGCCCACCACCTCCCGCCGGTAGCGCAGCCGCTCCCGGGCGGACATCTCCAGCAGGTCGCAGCCGGCGACGGTGGCGCTTCCGGCGGTCGGCACGTCGAGCCCGGCCAGGATGGTCAGCAGGGTGGACTTGCCGCTGCCGGAGGCACCGACCAGGGCGACCAGGTCGCCCTGCTGGATGGTCAGCTCCAAACCCTGCAACGCCTGGACCTCGACGCCCTCGGCGCTGAAGATCCGCACCAGCCGGTCGCAGACGATGGCCGCGCCCTCGCCGTACGCCTTGGGCGAGGCGGCGGCGAGGGCCCGCTGCCGGAGCTCCTGCAAGCTGGGGGCCTCGGCGACCGGCTGCTCCTGGGGAGTGGTCTTCACCGCTCGTCTCCTGTCTCGACTGTCCTAGAGGTCCTGGCGGTCCTGAAGGTCCTGAAGGTCCTGACGGTCCTGAATATCTCGACGACCTTGACGGTCCCCACTGTTCCGGCGGCCGGCGCCGGTGTCACGGCCCGTACCGCTCCTCCCTCCCTCACCGCTGGTCCCCCGCCCGCAGTTCGGTGGCGATCTGGCGCCGGCCGGAGACGGCCGTCTCCAGGACCACCCCGAGGCAGACCACCAGCGCCAGGCCCGCCGTGGGCAGCAGCACCGGCAGCAGGACGGGGGTCAGCGCGTCGCCGACGTTGGCGCCGACCAGCGCCGACAGGTCGAAGGCCGGCCCGAGCAGTCCGACCGCCGCCAGCGCGACCAGCCCGCCGCCGACGGCCGCCACCAGGGTCTGCGGCAGCGTCTCGGCGATGATCAGCGCCAGCCCCTGCCGGGGCCGCAGGCCCATGGTGCGCAGTCGGGCCAGCAGGGCCGTGCGCTCGGGGGCGGCCCGCACCAGGGTCAGCAGGACGGCGAGCAGGGCGAACCCGGCGCCGGCGGCGCCCGAGTACCAGAACAGGCGTTCCGCGGAGCGCTGCAGCGGGTCGGCGGCGAGCGTGGCGGCCACCTCGTGGCTGCTGCGGACCGTGTACCCGGGGGGCAGCCCGTAGCTGCCCTTGCCGGCGGCCAAGGCCTCGTCCCGGATCAGCTTGGCGAGGCCCGTGGCGGTGGTCAGGCCCTGGTCCAGCAGCAGGTTCCTGACCTGGCCGGCGTCGACGTCGCCGACGGAGAGCCACTTGTTGGTCCGCTTGAGCTCCGGAAGGCGCTCGGAGGCGGGCCCGACGGGCACGACCATGAACGGCTTGCCCGGGTCGGGCAGGGCGGGGGTGCCGGTGACGATGCCGGCGACGGTGGCGCGCAGTTCGCCCCCGTTGGGGGTGCGCAGCCGGGCCGGGCCATCGGTCAGCTGCTTGGACAGGCCGCTGCTGAACAGCGCCGGCACCGGGCTGTCCGGGCCGCCCGGGGTCCCGGCGAGCGCTGCCGGGTCGAACTCGCCCACCCCGAAGGTCCGGGCGATCTCGGCGTAGGCCTTCGGCTCGGCCACCACGAGGATGGCCGCGGTGCGGTCGCCGCCCGTGCCGATGAAGGAGGCCCCGGGCTCGACCCAGACCCCGGTCGCGGCCCGCACGCCGGGCAGTTCGGCGGCAGCCGTGGTGAACGCCTCCGGCAGGGTGGCGTAGACCGGGAGGGAGACGGAGGCGTCGCCGCCGGTGGTGATCCGGGCGGCGCGCAGCCGGACGCTGTCCACGGTGTCGAGCACGGTGGCCCCGAAGCCGGTCGTGGTGACGGCGATCACCAGGGCGAGCAGCGGCAGCGCGGAGGGCCGGCGGCGGCCCGAGCTGTCGCGGGCGGCGCGGGCCAGGCCGAGGAAGCCGATCAGGCCGCGGCCGCGCCCGGCGAGGGCGGCCAGCCAGCCGACCACCAGCGGCTGGATCCGGGCCAGCAGCAGGCCGCCGGTGAGGGCGAGCATCAGCGGGGCGGCCACCAGCAGCGGGTCCAGGCTGTTGCCGGGGGCGACGCCGCGGCGGCGGACCTCGGCCACGGCCGCGGCGGTGACGGCCAGGACGGCGAGTTCGCCGACGAGTCGGCGCCAGCCGGCCACGGCCTTCGGCGGGGACAGCAGTACGGCGGCGCGCGCCGGGAAGGCCAGCACGGCGATCAGGGCGACGGCCAGGGCGGTGAGCAGGGCGTTGCCCCACCGGGGGGTGGGCAGCAGCACCAGGGCGAGGGCCGTTCCGAGCAGGGCGGAGGGCAGCACGGTCGCCGCGCCCTCGCCGAGCAGGCGCAGCAGGATGCCGCCGCGCGAGCCGCCGCGGGCCTGGAGCAGCCGGAGTTCGGCGGTGCGCCGGTCGGCGGTGAGGGCCGCGGCGAGGCACAGCACCACGACGGCCACCCCGGCCACTCCGGCCGGTCCGATCGCGGCCAGCGGGGCCGCGGCGTCGTAGCGGGCGGTGGCCCGGGTGAAGATGTCGGGCAGGAGCGAGGTGACGTGCAGGTCCGGGCGCTTGGTCACGTCGGCGAGGGTGGTGGCGCCGCGCCCGACCAGGAAGGAGCCGACGGTGGCGCGGGTCTCGGCCAGCTGGTCGGCGCGCAGGGCGGCGGAGTCGACGGGCAGCCGCCAGAAGTTCACGCCGCCGTTGCCCCAGAGGATCAGCTGGTGCAGGCCGCTGTCGGTGACGAAACCGGTGGTCGCCCAGTGGAGCTCCGCGCCCTGGCCCTCCAGGCAGGCGCGGGCGGGACAGCCCACGTCGTCCCAGGTCGGGTCGGTGGGGTTGTTGACGCGGTAGAAGCCGACCACGGTGGACCGGGTCCGGCCGGTCAGGTCGCTGCCGTTGTCGACGACGTCACCGAGCTTGACGCCGATGGTCTCGGCGGCCTTCTGGCTGATGATCATCGGCAGGGGTGCGCCCTCGGCCGCGGGGCCCGGCCAGACGCCGTCGGTGAGGGTCACGAGCTCCTTGAGCCCGTGCAGGTACAGCAGGCCGAGCACCGGCGGATGGTCGGAGACACGGGCGTAGCCCTCGTTGAACATCTTGCGCGGGGACTTGGCCCGGCTGCCGTAGAGCTGGCTGGTCTCGGTGAGCGGCAGGTTCCGGCCGATCTCCGCGGTCAGCTTCTGCTGCACGTCGTCGAGGGCGGAGGCCGGGTCGCTCAGGTTCGGCTCGGAGGTGGCCTGCAGGCTGGTCGCGTTGACGCCCTTCTGGTGCACGAAGTCCCGCAGGGCGCTGTCCGCGCCCCGGTCGACGACGCGGGGGAAGGCCGCCGCCATGAACACGGTGACGAAGGCGAGCGCCGCCATGAGCAGGGTGGCCAGCGGCGTCGCGCGCAGCCGGGTGCGGACCCAGGGCGCGGGGCCGTGGGCGGGCGCGGGCTCGGGCGACGGGGTGGGCACGGTGGTGCCGGCCTTGGTGGTCACATCTCCTCCACGTGGCGCAGCCGGGCGGCCACGTCTCGACGGCGGCGTCCGATCAGGAAGGCCGAGAGCAGGGGAACGACGGCGATCGCGGCCGTGAGCAGCAGGGCCTGACCGAACGGCAGCTCGATCAGCGCCCCGGGCGTCGGGCGGCGGGCGGCCGGCGTCAGCACGACGAACGGCACGATCAGGTGGACGAGCAGCGTTCCGAGGCCCAGCCCGACGGCCCCGCCGAGGGCGACCAGGAGGGCCTGTTCGGCGGCCATGGTGCGGGTCACCTGCTTGCGGCGGGCGCCCAGGGCGAGCAGCAGGGCGGAGTCCCGGGAGCGTTCGCGGGCGGAGGCGGCCACGGCGGCGCCGAAGCCGATCGCGGCGAGCACCCCGGTGACGACCGCGATGACCATGAGCGCGCTCTGCGGGGCGGCGCCGACCGGGTCGCCGAGGAGGGCCTCGGCGGCCTCCTCGTAGAGCTGGACGTCCTGGGTGCCGGGGGCGGCGCGCAGGGCGGCGGCGGCCTCCGCGGGGGTCCGGTCGCCGGGGCCGGTGGCGGGCAGCCACCACTCGGCGCGGTTGGGCAGTTCGCCGCCCTGTGCGGCCAGCAGCCGGGCCGTGGTGGAGAGGTCGACCAGGAGCGCGTTGGGGTCGGCCGCCGGCAGGGCGTCGACCACGGCGGTGATCTTGACCGGCAGGACGATCCCGGAGAACGGCACCTTGATGGTGTCGCCGACGGAGCCGCCGACGACCTTCAGGTAGTCGCGGGTGGCGATGCCGGACACGGTGTCCGGCACGCTCGTCCCGGTCGGCTGGAGCACGGCGCGGACCATGTCGCCGAGGCCGTTGGCGAAGCGGTAGCGGATGGTGAACAGGCGGTCGGCGCCGGTCGGTTCGGATCCGAGGACGGCGGCCGGCCCGGGCACCACGTCGCCGACGGCCCGGACGGGGGGCGCCGTCGCCGTCCAGCCGAAGCCGGCCGGCACCTGGACGGCGGTCGCGGGGCCGTCGGCGCTGTCGGAGACGGACAGCCGGTGGACGGTCAGCTCGCCGTTGGACCGGTCGCCGAAGGCGACGATCACGCCGACCACGGTCAACGGCGCGGCGGCCGAGCCGAGCGGGGCGTCGACCAGCGTGGTCAGCGAGGCCGAGACCTTGGCGTCGCCGGTCAGCGGGAGCGTGCCCAGCGAGACCTTGTGGATCATGCCGAAGCGGTCGCGCAGCAGCAACCTGGCCTCCGGGTGAAGCGACGGACGGGTACTGCCGCCGGGCGTCCCGGCCTGCTGCTCCGGCTGCTGGACGGTGACCTCCGCGTCGATCCGCAGCGGGTGGCCGGGCAGTTCCAGGCCGGCCGGCGGCCCGGTGGGGGCGGGTTGGGCGAGCGACCCGAACAGGTCCTCGCGGGTGCGCCCGCCGAGCAGGTCGGCGCGGACCGGGACGCGCTCGGCGAAGGCGGAGGTGTCCACGGCGAGCAGTTGGCCCTTGCCGTTGGGCAGGGACTGGTCCTCGCGCACCACCGGGACGATCCGGTCACCGCCGGGCAGCGCGCCGTAGCGGCCGCCCTGGCCCATCAGGGCGTTGTGCGAGGCGGAGATCCGCAGGCCGCCGAGCGTGTTGAAGGCGGCCTGGTCACGCTGGGAGGCGGTCCAGGTGGCGTGCTGGCCGAGCGCCAGCACGCCGGTGGCCACGGCCATCACGAGCAGCAGCACGGGGCCGGTGGCGCGGGCGGGCCGACGGGCCAGCTGCCAGCCCACCAGGGCCGGGCCGAGGCCGCGGCCGCGGGCGGCCACCCGGGCGCCGAGCCGGGCGGCGAGCGGCAGCAGGCGCAGCACCACCAGGGTGCCGGCGCAGAGCGCCAGGGTCGGGGTGGCCACCAGCAGCAGGTCCACGCCGAGCCGGCCGGAGGAGTCGGTGGACAGCCCACCGCCGTACTGGCTGAGCTGCTGGTAGGCGAGCACGGCCAGGGCGAGCACGACGAGGTCGCCGCCGTTGCGCGCGACGCCGGAGACCAGGGCCTGGCGGCGGCCGGAGCGACTGCGCAGGGCGGCTCCGGCGCCGCGCAGAAGGCTGGGCAGGCTGGCCAGCAGGACGCAGGCGAAGGCGCAGAGCACGGCGATCGGCCAGAGCGACCAGCTGATGCCGGTGTCCAGGGGCACCTGGTGGTCGCTCCCGAAGCCGGCCAGGGCGCGGACCAGGAACGGAGTCAGCAGGGGGGCCAGCAGCGCGGCGGGCAGGGCGAGCAGCAGCGACTCCGTCGCGGTGAAGAAGCCGAGCCGGGCGCCGGAGGCGCCGCGGGCGGCGAGCAGCTCGTTCTCGGCCGTCTGCCGGGTCGCGATCAGGTTGACGACCAGCAGCAGCGCTGCGACGGCGAGCACGGCCAGCTGGAGGGCGCCGATCAGCAGGGTGGTCCGGGCGACCATCATGCTGGAGGACAACTCGCGCAGGATGTCGGGCAGTTCGGTCCTTGAGCCGATGCTGGCGCGGGACTGCAGGTCATCGGCGAGGCCCTGGGCGCGGTCGCCCATGGCCTCCGCCGAGGACTGGCCGATGCCCGTGAAGTCGGCGTCGAGCAGCCAGCTGCGGCTGCTCTGCACCAATCCGGCGGTGGTGAAGGCGCTCTGGTCGACCAGCATCGGGCCGTAGGTGGTGAAGCCGCTGACCTCCACCTCGTGACCACGGACCGGGTCGATGCGCCAGTACGCGTCGGCCGGGTCGACGGCCCGGTAGACGCCGGTGACGCGGACGGTCAGCGGCTTGCCGTCGAGGCGGTCCGCCAGCTGCACATCGGCGGGCAGGGCCTGGTCGGTGAGGCCGAGCCGGGCCAGCATGGTCTGCGGGACGGCGACCTGCGGGGCGGCGGTCTGGACCGGGCCGGAGGCCGCGGCGGGCCACGCGCCGGCGAGCAGGTGGGTCCGGTCTCGGTCGAGGTCGGCGAGGACCGTCAGGTCGGGCTGGGCTCCGGCTCCGGGGACTGCGGACCCGGGGGCGCCGCTGGTCCCGGTAGTGCCGCTGGCGCCGGTAGTGCCGCTGGTCCTGGTAGTGCCGGTAGCGCCGGCGCCGTCCGGCAAGCCGTAGGAGCGGCTGCGCAGCAGGCTGTCGGTGCGCACGGACAGGTCTCCGAAGAGCCTGCCGCGGTAGGCGGCGAGCTCCGCCTCGTCCTTCGCACGCTGGTCGAGCCCGTGTTCGGCGGTCACCACGACCGTGGTCCGGGCGTGGCCTGTCCCCTGGAGCGCCTGCCGCAGACCGGCCTCGCCGACACTGCGGTTGAACGCCACCAGCGCGGTCAGCACGGCCGTGGTGATCAGCACTGCGAGCAGCACGGCGGCAGCCAGCGGCAGTCGCCCACGCAGTCGGCGCACGACGAAGCCGAGCATCAAGTTCCTCCCCGGTCTTTACGTCCCCAGGTTGCGTCCCAGCCCGGTCCATCGATCCGATTTGGTCACAACTCGGCTACGAATAGACACACTTAGGGCACATCGACGCAATGATCACCGGCATTTGATCACCGGATAGCGGACGACTCTGTCAGATTCGATCCAGGAACGGAAGGGACTTGCGCTAACAAGTAAGTAATGAGCAAATTCCTTGCATTGGCAGCTCCCCCACTTCGGGCGCCCGCCAGAATGCCATGAACATTTCATAACTCAGGCTCCACAGCACGCCTTTGGGAACGCCGACCCGCACCCCGGAAATCGCCGCCCGAAACCGTGAACCCGTGGCGCCGCCCGTCCGTAGACACTGGGTAGACACACACAGGGGGAAGCCTCAATGACGCAGCCTCAGGCCACCGCCACCACCAACACCCCGATGGTGGCCGTGACCGACCTCCGGCGCAGCTTCGGCACCGGCGAGCGGACCGTGCACGCGCTGCGCGGCGTCTCCTTCACCGTCGGCCGCGGCGAACTCGCCGCGCTCAAGGGCCGGTCCGGCTCCGGCAAGACCACCCTGCTCAACCTGGTCGGCGGCCTGGACGCCCCGACCGCCGGCAGCATCGCCCTGGACGGCACCGACCTCGCCGAGCTGAACGAGGACGGCCGGCTCGCCCTGCGGCGGGAGCGGATCGGCTTCGTCTTCCAGTCCTTCGGGCTGATCCCGATGCTCACCGCCGCCGAGAACGTCGGCGTGCCGATGCGGCTGCGCAAGGTCTCGGCCGCCGAACGCGAGGAGCGCGCGCACACCCTGCTGGCCCTGGTCGGCCTCGCCGACCAGGCCAACCAGCGGCCCGGCGAGCTCTCCGGCGGCCAGCAGCAGCGCGTCGCCATCGCCCGCGCGCTGGCCAACGAGCCCGGCCTGATCATCGCCGACGAGCCGACCGGCCAGCTGGACTCGGAGACCGGCCGCTCGATCATGCAGCTGCTGCGCGCCGTCGTCCGCAGCGAGGGCGTCACCGTGGTGGTCGCCACCCACGACCCGACGCTGATGGAGCTCGCCGACCGGGTGATCGAGCTGCGTGACGGGCGGATCGTCGAGGAGGCGGCGAAGCCGGCCGCGTAAGGGTGGCCCGGGGTGGACCGGCCTGTCCGGCCTGTCCTGTCCGGTCGGGCGGGCCGTCCGGTCGGGCGCGGCCGGTGATGAACCCGGACGCGCTCCGCGAGCCCGTTCAGGGCGCCTTGAGCACCGCCTCGCAGGCTCGGCACCGCCGGGTGCGCTGGGACGGCGGGTACCAGGGCTCGCCGGGCCCGGCCGGGCGGTAGGGCTCCCGTTCGAGGTCCGCCGTGTCGAGGCCGCAGAAGGTCACCGGCCCCGGATCCTCCGGCACATCCGGATCCGGCGGCGCCGCGTGCACCCAGCGAATCCGCGCGCCCACGTCGACCTCGCCCGCGTCCAGCACCTCCGTGGACGACTCCAGCTCGACCAGCACGACCACTCCGCTCATACCTCGACCCTGCGCCCCTGCGGCGGCTCGCGCATCCGGTGGCGGGCCCCCTCCCGGTCAGGCCCCGGGGAGGGTGATCGACTGAGCGTGGTGGAACACCCCCGCGCCGTCCCAGTACGCCTTGGTGCGCTGCAACCGCGGGTAGTTCCCCTTGTAGTAGAGCCGCTGGTAGGCCGGGTCCGGCTGGTCGGCCGTGCCCAGGTCGACGTCCGGGTAGTTGACGTAGGCGCCGTCCGTCGCGGTGTCGATCTCCGGGACACCACCGGTCTCCCGGTAGACGTCCCGGTAGAGCCCGGCGAGGTACGCCAGGTGGTCGGCGTCCTGGGCCTCGTCGGTCCAGTACGTCTGGTACTGGAGCTTCATGATCGAGTCGCGCTGGGGGACGGCGGTCTCCCCGGGCCCGCGGGTGTTGATCCGGCAGCCGTAGGAGTCGATCTGCACCAGCGTCTTCGTGAGGTCCACGCCCTCGACGTCCCGGACCAGCCAGTCCCAGAAGGTGGCGATCTGCGCCCGACTGAACGGCTCGCGGTGGTAGGCCGACTTGTACTTGCCGCGCTGGTTGTCACCCGACGGGTTGAGCGTCATGGTGGCCTGGAACCAGGGCAGTTGGCGACGCTTCTCCGGGTAGGACAGGAACAGCCCGCCGGCGCTGTGGGTCTGGACCACCGAACGCGTCGCCATCCCGCGCTCGACGGCCGCCAGGAACGCGTCGAGCGGCGCCGGGTCGTCACCGTCCCACTGGCTCACCAGGACGACGTTCCCGTTGGAACGGTGGGTGAGCTTGAGGATCGCGAACA
The DNA here is from genome assembly GCF_042720685.1 of Kitasatospora sp. NPDC058492. Lineage (NCBI taxonomy): Bacteria > Bacillati > Actinomycetota > Actinomycetes > Kitasatosporales > Streptomycetaceae > Kitasatospora > Kitasatospora sp. NPDC058492. The sequence goes on along the minus strand of NZ_JBHXMU010000012.1, from coordinate 112,171 downwards.
GGCCCTGGTAGGTCGGCTCCTGCGGGCCGCTGTGCTCGGCCATGAAGGCACCGAAGTTGCGCACCAGGGTCTCGAAGTCGCCGGGCCGCTTCACCAGTTCGCCCCAGGGCCAGGCGACGCTGCTGAGCCAGACCCGGGGCGGCGGCTTCGGCACGCCGACCGCGAAGTGGTAGCGCAGCACCACCCCGAAGTTCCCGCCGCCGCCCCCGGTGTGGGCCCAGAAGAGGTCCGCCTCCGGGGAGCCCTCGCCGTCGTCGCGGTGCGCCCTGGTCACCACGGCGGTACCGCCCCGCACGGTGACCACGTCGACCTGGACCAGGTGGTCCACGGTGAGCCCGTGCCGCCGCGAGAGCAGGCCGAACCCGCCGCCGCAGATGTGCCCGCCCGCGCCGACCGAGTAGCAGGATCCGGCCGGCAGCGTCACCGCGTACGCGCGGAAGAGCGTGGTGTAGACGTCCCAGTTGGTGGCCCCGCCCTCCACGCAGTACGTCGGGTGGCCGAACTTGTCCCTGGCGGCGGCGACACCCCGCATCATGCCGAGGTCGAGGATGACGCCCCCGTCGTTGTCGACGAAGCCCTCGTAGCAGTGCCCGCCGCCGCGGACGGTCGGCCGCAGCCCGTGGTCCAGCGCCCGGTTCAACTCGCCCACGGCGTCCGCCTCGTCGACCACCAGGCGGATGTAGGCGGGGCTGCTGCGCCAGCGCTGGTTGAAGCCCTGGCCGAGCGTCCGGTAGCGGGGATCGCCCGGCCGGACCGACCGCCCCTCCGGCGGCTCCCGGCGCGCACCGGCCGCGGCCGCCGTACCCGTCGAGCCGGCGGACACCCCGGCCGCCGCCGCACCGGCGGTGCCCAGGAATCCCCGTCGGGAGAATGCGCCCTCCATGGCCCGACCTCACTTTCTCGGCGATGAGAGAAGCTGGCGGCGGCACGCTAACACAGGTATTCGAGGGTGGGAATCCTTTAACGAACTAGTGTGACAGTACGTCATTTTCGGCGAATCAGCGCAGGTCCCGGACCGGTGCGGGCCCGGCGGCCGATTGTCAGTGGTATCGGCTACGGTCCCCGACATCCGAGAAGAATCCGAGAAGAAATCGTTTCCGAGGAGGGCCGGATGGCGATCCACCGTCGCATTCACGCCGCATTTCCCGTTCACGCCGTCATCCGCGCTCACGCCGTCGTCCGCGTTCGCACGGCCATCCGTGTTCACGCCGTCCTCCGGAGACTCGGCCGGAAAGCACGGATGTGGTGGCCGGCGCCGCCGACCACCACATCCGTTCACGTGTACCTCAGGCCCCCTGGGGCCGCCCGGCCAGTCCTGCCGGGCGGGCCCGGCGGGACGTGCAGGCCTTGCGGGCCGGCACCGGCCGGCTGCTCAGCCTCGTCAGGCCGCCGGGAAGATCGCCGCGTCCGGCTTCAGCAGTTGGCCCGGCTTCGGCGCGGTGCCGTCCACCAGGTAGCGGGTGACCAGCGCGTTCAGCGCCTGGCTGCGGCCGACGGCGCAGTGCTCGATCGAGTCCACGCTGACCAGCACGGCGTTGCCCAGCTGCTGCTGCATCCGCTGGGCGAACTTGTACTGGGTGGCCGGGTCGTAGAGGTTGCCGATCACCATGACGGTGTTCGAGGTCTTCTTGTTCCACGGGCCGCTGAAGCGCTCGGCGTCCCGGGCCGGGGCCGGCCAGCTCGCGCAGGCGGGCGCGTCGAAGGCCTGGTAGCGGCCGAAGGTCGGCGACTCCTTCTCCCAGGCCTTGGCGACGTTCGGGAAGACCCGGTCGTTCGACGGGTACGGCTTGTCCTGGCAGTTGACGCCCATGTAGGAGTCGTCGGCGGTGTACTCGGAGTCGACCGGGGCCTCGCGCAGCGCCCGCGGGGCGTTCACCGCGAGGATGTTGGCGTCGTCGTCCGAGACGGTCGCCTTCGGCGCCATCAGGGTGTTCGCGGCCGGCTTCTGGACCAGCTGGTACGTCGCCTGCAGCGACTTGGCCAGCGGCGCCAGCTTGGCCTGCGAGTACAGCGCGCTGGCCACCTCGCTGGTGAAGGTGCTCAGCGTCACCTGGGAGCCGTTCGGCAGGGTGACCGGGCTGGTCCGCAGGTGGTCGCGGAGCTGGTCGAACTTGGCCCGGGTGTCGCCCTCGCCGAAGGCGCAGCGAGGGGCGCCGGCGGCCTGGCAGCGCTTCAGGAACTCGTCCAGGGCCAGCTCGAAGCCGCCCGCCCGCTGACGGTCGTACTCCAGGCCGTCGTGCAGGCGCAGGTTCGGGTCGACGTTGCCGTCGACGATGATCGTGCGCACCTTGTTCGGGTACATCCCGGCGTAGGTCGCGCCGATCAGGGTGCCGTAGGAGAACCCGGCGAAGTTGAGCTGGGAGTCGCCGACGGCGCGGCGCATCCGGTCGAGGTCACGGACCACGTTGATGGTCGACATGTGCTCGATCAGCGGGCCGGCGTTCTTGCTGCACGCGTCGGTGTAGTCCTGGTCCGCGTCCAGCGTCTCGTTGATCTCGGCCTTGGTGACCGGCACGCCGACCATGCGGCCGTTGACCGCGTCGGCGTCCTCCTGGGTCTTGAAGCACTTGAGCGGGTTGCTCCGGGCCACGCCGCGGGGGTCGAAGCCGACCAGGTCGAAGCGCGACTGCACCTCGGTACCGAATCGGGTGGTGGTCGCCCACAGGTAGCCGCTACCACCCGGGCCGCCCGGGTTGAGGAACAGCGAGCCGATCCGCTTGGACGGGTCGCTCGCCCGCCGGCGCATCATGGCGATGCCGATCTTCTCACCCGACGGGTTGTCATAGTCCAGCGGCACCGGGTACACGGCACAGTCGTAGATGCCTGGGTCCGGCTTGTTCGGGTCGGGGTTACACGGGGTCCAGTTGACAGCGGCGACCTTCGCCTCGGCCGCCGCACCCGGCGCCAGGTCTATCGGCGCCGCCGACGCCGCGACAGCACTACCGGTGACGAGGGCGAGGGCGCAGGTGACCGCTCCGGCCAGCGTGGATATACGGGACAAGGAACCTCCTCAGTACTGAAAGGGCGGCCCCAGCCTGTCAGTCTGAGATCTCCATGTGAAGACCTGGAAGCAGCGTAAATGTTTCGATGGCTTCCATTTTGCGACCGGATTATTCTGTGAATGAACCAACTTGACGGTTGGTTGACCTGATGATTCGTCACCATGGAACCCGGACCCCCGGACCCCCGGACCCCCGGGCCCCCGGACCCCCGGACCCCCGGACCCCCGGACCCCCGGAGCGCCGCTCGACAGCCGGCGGAGCACCCGCCCACACACCCGCCCGCCGCCGGCGCCCGGCCGCCCCGCGCAGCGCGGCCGCCACCGAACGCCGGACGGTCGACTTGACTGGGAAACTGATGAGGCGCCATATTACTTTCATGACGCAACGCCCCGACGCCGACAGCGGCGCCCCCACCCTCGACCAGGCACGCCGCCAGATCGCCCGCTACGGCCTCACGGCCGACCCGCAGGCGATCCTGGTCGCGGCCCGGCTGATGGCGGCGGGCGCCCGGATCGGCCAGGCCGGGGAGGTGCACTTCGCCCGGTTCGGGCTCTCCACCGGCCGCTACCGACTGCTGGCCGATCTGGAGGACCACGGCGGCGAGAAGTCACCCTCCCAGCTCGCGGCCGGCCTCGGCGTCTCGCGGGCGACCGTGACCGGCCTGGTGGACGGCCTGGAGCGGGAGGGCCTCGTGGTCCGCCGCCCGTCCGTCGAGGACGGCCGCGCCAACGTGGTGGTCCTCACCGCACGCGGCGCGCAGCGGCTGCGCGATCTGGCGCCCGAGCACTTCGCCCGAATGCAGGCGCTGGTCGGCGGGCTCTCGGTCGAGGAGCGCGCCACCTTCCTCGACCTCCTGGCCAGGGTGGTCGAGGGCGCCGACGCGCTGACCGCGGACTGACCCGGTCGAGAACGGCGGGCCGCGCAGGCGGCCCGCCGACTTCACGACCCAATAGTTAGGCACCTAAGCACAAATAGTTAGCCACCTAATCACTTTCACCCAAGCACCTCCGCAGGAGAGGCCCATGAGCAAGAAAGCACCCGGCGCACCACCCCCCTTCACCCTGTGGCGGGAGGTCCTCGTCGCCTACGCGATGCCCGCCGTGATGGCCGGCATCGGCGGGGCCGTCACGCACCAGCCGCAGCTGATGATCGCCGCGGCCACCACGATCGGCGGCACCTCGGCCGTCGTCGCCACCCTGGTCGGCTCCGCCCTGCGACGCCGGTCCAACCGCTCCCCGGACGGCCGGGCACCGCGCGCACTGCTGGCCCCCGCACTCGGCCTGGCCGCCGCGGCCGTCGCACTCACCGTCGGCCTCGCGGCCGCGCACTGGCTGCCGCAGATCCACGGGCTCGCCACCAGCCCCTGGCCCGGCCGCCTTCCGATCGACCTGCCGGTCTCGTCGGCGATCGCGGCCACCGTGATCACCTGGCGCTGGCGCGGCAGCCGCCGGCCCCGATCCCCGCAGCACCGACTCTCCACCCGACCGGAAGGACAGACCTCATGATCGTCGTCATGGGCGCCGGAGGCGCCACCGGCGGTGCCACCCTGCGCAGCCTCGCCGCCCTCGGTGCACCGAGCCGCTCACTCAGCCGCGACCCCGCCCGCCTCGCGGCCGGACTCGACGACCGGACCCTCGCACTGACCGAGACGCTCCCGGCCGACGCCGCCGACCCGGACTCGCTGCGCGCTGCCTTCCGCGGCGCGCACCAGCTCTTCCTCACCATGGCCAACGGCCCGCACCAGGTCGAGCACGAGCTGGCCGCGATCGACGCGGCGGTCGAGAGCGGCGTGGAGCACATCGTCAAGATCTCCGCACCCGCAGCCGAACCGGACTCCCCCGTGGCCGTCTCGCGCGGCCACCATCTGATCGAGGAGCGCCTGCGCGCGTCCGGCGTCACCGCGACGGTGCTGCGGCCGTACGCGTTCATGCAGAAGCTGCTGCTGCTGGCACCCGGCATCGCCGCCGCCGGGGTGGTGCACGGCGCCATGGGCCAGGCCCGCTGCAACTACGTCGACGCCCGGGACATCGGCGACGCCGCGGCCAAGGTGCTCACCCGCCCGGAGCTCGCCGGCGGAACGTATCCGCTCACCGGCGGCCGGGCGTACAGCTACCCGGAGCTCACCGGGCTGCTCGGCGAGCTGCTCGGCCGCCCGGTCCGCTACCTCGACCTGCCCCCGGCCGGGCTGCACGCCCATCTGGTCGAGCGGGCCGGGATGCCGCCCTGGCTGGCCTCCCACGTGGTGGAGATCCAGCAGCTCGCGGTGGTCCGCCGGGAGGCGCCCGACGACACCCTCACCCACCTCACCGGGCGCGCCCCGCGCACCCTGGAGGCGTTCCTCCAGGAGCACCTGCACTGCTTCCGCTGACCGGTCGGGCGCCACTCGGGCACCACCCGGGCGTCATTCGGGCGCCTCTCGGACACCGCTCCGACAGCGCTCCGACACCATGGCGGGCCCGGCTGCCAGGCCGGAACCGGGCCGGGAAGCCGGGCCCGCCACCCGAAGGGAGCAGCATTCCCTGTGGCGTGGATCACGATCGAGAATTCGTCCTGACGATCCGTCAATTCGACTGACATCCAGTCACATGACTTCCACGCCTATCCAGTTGTTGACTGACACAACGTCAGCTCAGGCCATTTCCGGCCTAGTTGGGCCAGGTGTCGGGCCGTACGGCGCCTCGCACCCGGGGCTACCATCAGTCGGGTTGTCCGCTCCGGCCCCGGAGTGGGGTCACCCCGTCAGGCGAGTGCTCCCACCGCCCCGAAGGGCCGGGCATCAGTCGGAACGGGGCGAGGACGAGGAGCGTACGGGCTGCCATGACAGCTGAACCGAGCACGGAGCAGTCCCCCACGTCGCCCCAAGCCACACCACCCCAAGCCACGCCACCCCATGCCGCACCGCCGCAGGCCCTCTTCCCGGGCCGTCCGGCCGCCGCACCGCGCACCCTGGTCGACGTCCTGGACGCCACCGTCCGCGCCCATCCCGACGAACCGGCCCTGGACGACGGGCGCACCGTGCTCGGCTACCGCGCCCTGGCCGCCGAGGTCGAGCAGCTGCGCCGCCGGCTGGCCGCCGCCGGGATCGGCCCGGGCGACCGGGTGGGCGTGCGGGTGCCCTCGGGCACCAACGACCTGTACGTCTCGATCCTCGCCGTGCTCGCCGCCGGCGCCGCCTACGTGCCGGTCGACGCCGAGGACCCGGACGAGCGTGCCCAGCTGGTCTTCGGGGAGGCCGGCGTCGCCGCGGTGCTCGGCGCCGACCGCGCGCTGACCGTCCACCGCGAACGCCCGGTGCCCCACCCCGGCGAGGCGGCCGCGGACCCCCGCCCCACCCCGACCGACGACGCCTGGATCATCTTCACCTCCGGCTCCACCGGCCGCCCCAAGGGCGTGGCCGTCACCCACCGCAACGCCGCCGCCTTCGTCGACGCCGAGGCGGCGCTCTTCCTCCAGGACGAGCCGATCGGCCCCGGCGACCGGGTGATGGCCGGCCTGTCGGTGGCCTTCGACGCCTCCTGCGAGGAGATGTGGCTGGCCTGGCGCCACGGCGCCTGCCTGGTGCCCGTCCCCCGCTCCCAGGTGCGCAGCGGCGCCGACCTCGGCCCCTGGCTGGCGGAGCAGGAGATCACCGTGGTCTCCACCGTCCCGACGCTGGCCGCGCTCTGGCCGGCCGAGGCGCTCAACGAGGTGCGGCTGCTGATCTTCGGCGGCGAGGCCTGCCCGCCGGAGCTGGTGCAGCGGCTGGTCACCGAGGGCCGCGAGGTCTGGAACACCTACGGCCCCACCGAGGCCACCGTGGTCGCCTGCGCCGCGCTGCTGACCGGCGACGACCCGGTCCGGATCGGCCTGCCGCTGGACGGCTGGGACCTCGCCGTGGTCGACGAGGCCGGCGATCCGGTCGCGGCCGGCGGCACCGGCCAGCTGGTGATCGGCGGGGTCGGCCTGGCCCGCTACCTGGACCCGGAGAAGGACGCCGAGAAGTACGCGCCGCTGGCCTCGCTCGGCTGGGAGCGCGCGTACCGCAGCGGCGACCTGGTCCAGGCCGACCCGGCCGGCCTGCTGTTCCTCGGCCGCACCGACGAGCAGATCAAGCTCGGCGGCCGCCGGATCGAACTCGGCGAGGTCGACGCGGCGCTCCAGGCCCTGCCCGGCGTGGCGGGCGCGGCCGCCGCCGTCCGCACCGCGCGCGGCGGCAACCAGCTGCTGGTCGGCTACCTGGTCGTCCAGGACGGCTTCGACCGCGAGCAGTCCGTCGAGCGGCTGCGCGCCGAGTTGCCGGCCGCCCTGGTGCCGCTGCTCGCGCCGGTCGACACCCTGCCCACCCGCACCTCCGGCAAGGTCGACCGGGCCGCGCTGCCCTGGCCGCTGCCCGAGCTGGAGAACGCCGGGCCGAGCGAGCAGCTGTACGGCACCGAGGCCTGGCTGGCCGAGCAGTGGTCCGAGATCCTCGGTGTGGCGGTGAGCGGCCCGCGCGACGACTTCTTCGGCATCGGCGGCGGCAGCCTGGCCGCCGCCCGGCTCACCACGCTGCTGCGCACCCGCTACCCGAACGCCGCCGTGCTGGACGTCTACCAGCACCCGACGCTGCGCAAGCTCGCCCGGCACCTGGAGCGCACCGCCGCCCAGGGCGGCCAGGCCCGCACCGTCGCCCTGGTGCCGACCAGGGCCAAGCTGCTCCAACTGCTCCTGCTGATCCCGCTGTTCACCGTGGTCGGCCTGCGCTGGACGGTCGCCCTGCTGGCCGCCGGCAACCTGCTCTCCCACCTCGGCGACTACCCGTGGGCGCCCACCGCCTCGTGGTGGGCGGTCGGCGCGGGCGCCCTGGCGCTGTACACCCCGGCGGGCCGGCTGGCGATCGCGGCCGGCGGCGCCCGGCTGCTGCTGCGCGGCCTGCGCCCGGGCAGCCATCCGCGCGGCGGCGCCATCCACCTGCGGCTCTGGACCGCCGAGCGGCTCGCCGAGCTCAGCGGCGCCACCGCGCTGTCCGGTGCCTGGCTGGTCCGCTACGCGCGGGCGCTGGGTGCCAAGGTCGGGCCCGAGGTGGACCTGCACTCGCTGCCGCCGGTCACCGGGATGCTGAAGCTGGGCCGGGGCTGCGCCGTCGAGGCCGAGGTGGACCTGTGCGGCTACTGGCTGGACGGCGACCGGCTGGAGGTCGGCCAGGTCAAGGTCGGCTCCGGTGCTGTGGTCGGCACCCGCTCGACCCTGCTGCCCGGTGCCCGGGTCGGCAAGCGCGCTCAGGTGCTGCCCGGCTCCAGCGTCACCGGGCAGGTGCCGACCGGCCAGCGCTGGGGCGGCGCGCCCGCCGTCAAGCTGGGCCGCGTCGAGCGGGCGTGGCCCAAGGAGCGCCCGCCGCACCGGGCGTTCTGGGCCGCGCTCTACGGCGCCAGCGGCACGGCGCTCGGCCTGCTCCCGGTGGCGCCCGCGCTGGCCGCGCTCGCGGTCCTCGCCGGTTTCGTCCACCAGGGCGACGACCTCGGCGCGGCGTTCGGCGGCGCGCTGCTCGGCCTGCTGCCCGCCACCCTGGCGTACGGCGCGGTGTACGCGGCGCAGTTGGTGGCCGCCGTCCGGTTGCTGAGCCGCGGTCTGGTCCCCGGGGTGCACCCGCTGCACGGCCGGGTCGGCTGGCAGGCGTGGACCGTCACCCAGCTGATGGACCGGGCCCGGGAGGTGCTGTTCCCGCTGTACGCGGGGCTGGTCACGCCGCTGTGGCTGCGGGCGCTCGGGATGAGGGTCGGCCGGGGCGCGGAGGTGTCCACGGTGCTGGCGCTGCCCAGCCTGACCACTGTCGGCGACGGCGCGTTCTTGGCGGACGACACCCTGATCGCGCCGTACGAGCTGGGCGGCGGCTGGGTGCGGCTCGGCGAGGCGAAGGTCGGCGAGCGGGCGTTCCTCGGGAACTCGGGAATGACCGCGCCGGGGCGGGCGGTGCCCAAGCGGGGCCTGGTCGGCGTGCTGTCGGCGACGCCGGAGAAGGCCAAGAAGGGCGGCTCGTACCTGGGCATGCCACCGATGCGGCTGCCGCGCGCGGTGGACGAGGCCGACCAGAGCCTGACCTACGAGCCACCGGCCCGGCTGCTCTGGGCGCGCGGGCTGGTCGAGCTGGCCCGGCTGCTGCCGGTGCTCGCCTCGGGGGCGCTCGGCATGCTGACCGTCGCGGTGCTGTCCCGGCTGTCCGTCTCCTGGCCGGCGGGCGTGGCCGCGCTGCTCTCGGGCCTGGTGCTGCTGGGCGCCGGCACGGTGGCCTGCCTGGTCGCGGTGGCGGCGAAGTGGCTGCTGGTCGGCCGGTTCCGGGCGGTGGAGCACCCGCTGTGGAGCAGCTTCGTGTGGCGCAACGAGCTCGCGGACACCTTCGTCGAGGTGCTGGCGGTGCCGTGGCTGGTCGGCGCGGTGCCGGGCACGCCGGTGCTGAACCTCTGGCTGCGGGCGCTCGGCGCGCGGGTCGGCCGCGGCGTCTGGTGCGAGAGCTACTGGCTGCCGGAGGCGGACCTGGTCACCCTCGGGGACGGCGTCACCGTCAACCGGGGCTGCGTGGTGCAGACGCACCTCTTCCACGACCGGATCATGCGGATGGATACTGTGGTCCTCCGCGAGGGCGCCACCCTGGGCCCGGGCGGCATCGTGCTGCCCGGCAGCACGGTGGGCGCGCGCAGCACGCTGGGCCCGGCCTCGCTGGTGATGCGCGCCGAGTCCGTCCCCGCCGACACGCGGTGGCTGGGCAACCCCATCGAGGCGTGGCAGCCCACGTCATGACCACCCGTCCCGGCCCGCAGGAAGTGCCCGCCCCCGTGAACCCCAAGCACGTCCCGGCGGCCGCCGGCGCCCCCGACCCGTACTTCCCGGCCAGCGGCGACCACCGCTACCGGGTCCACCGCTACGAGCTCGCGCTGGACTACCGGCCCGGGCCGAACCGGCTGGCGGCCTCGGCCCGGCTGAGCGCCGTGGCGGACGCGGCGCTGGCCGAGTTCGCGCTGGACCTGGCCGAGTTCCGGATCGGGCGGGTGCTGGTCGACGGCAAGGCCGCCCGCTACACCCACCGCGCCGGCAAGCTGCGGATCCGCCCGGCCAGGGCGCTGGCGGCGGGGGCGGCGTTCACCGTCGAGGTGCACTACACCGGCAACCCCCGCCCGGTGCGCAGCCCGTGGGGCGGCCTGGGCTGGGAGGAGCTGACCGACGGCTCGCTGGTCGCCAGCCAGCCGATCGGCGCGCCGTCCTGGTTCCCGTGCAACGACCGGCCCGCCGACAAGGCGACCTACCAGATCGCGATCACCACGCCGTCCCCGTTCACCGTGCTGGCGAGCGGCCGGCTGCTGACCCGCACCACCCGGGCGTCCAGCACCACCTGGGTGTACGAGCAGAGCGCGCCGACCTCGCCGTACCTGGTGACGGTGTCGATCGGCCACTACCGGCCAGTGCCGTTGGCGGCCCGCCCGGCCGTGCCGCAGACCGGCTACGTGCCGGAGCGGCTGGTCCCCGCGTTCACCCGGGACTTCGGCCGGCAGCCGGAGATGATGGCGTACTTCGGCGAGGTGTTCGGGCCGTACCCGTTCGGCGAATACGCGGTGGTCGTCGCGGACGAGGAACTGGACGTCCCGGTGGAGGCGCAGGGCGTCGCCACCTTCGGGACGAACCACCTCGGCGGCGGCTGGCAGCGCGAGCGGCTGATCGCCCACGAGCTGGCGCACCAGTGGTTCGGCAACAGCGTGACGATCGCCGACTGGCGGCACATCTGGCTCAACGAGGGCTTCGCCAAGTACGCCGAGTGGTTGTGGTCCGAGCACGCCGGCGGCCCGGCCGCGGCCACCCACGCCGCCGCCGCGCACGGCCTGCTGGCCGGGCTCCCGCAGGACCTCAGGCTCGCCGACCCGGGCCGCAGGCTGATGTTCGACGACCGGCTGTACCAGCGCGGCGGCCTGGCCGTGCACGCGCTGCGGCGGGCGCTGGGCGAGGACGCCTTCTTCGCGATGCTGCGGGACTGGACGAGCGTCCACCGGCACGGCGTCGTCGGCACCGCCGACCTGCTCGCGCACGCCTCCCGGTACACGACCGCCCCGCTGGCCCCGGTCTTCGAGGACTGGCTGCAGCGGCCCGAACTCCCGCCGCTGCCGGGCTGACCGGACCGGCGGCGACATCGCGGGGCGTTCACGGGGCATTCGCGGCGCGATCGCGGGGCGTTTGCGGAGATAACGGGTGGATCCTTCGGAGCGGCCTGGCTAGGTTGTTCGTCTGTCGCCCGTCCGTGTCGACCGGCGGCCCCCGCCTGCGGACCTCGCCGACGGTCTCGCCGGCGGACCTCGTGGCAGACCACGCCGACGGGCCTCCCCCGCCGGACCGCGCCGAAGGATTCAGAGGATCAGATGACCGATCAGTCCGACGAACTGCTGCCGACCACCCGCCGCGCCCTACTGCACCGGATCGCCGTCGCCCAGGCCGAAGGGCGCACGCCCTCCCTGGCCGCCGGAGTGGTCCGGGACGGCCGGCTGGTCTGGAGCGGCGCCCGCAGCATGATCGACGGACACGCGCCGACCCCCGACGTCCAGTACCGGATCGGCTCGCTCACCAAGACCTTCGTCGCCGTGCTGGTGCTGCGGCTGCGCGACGAGGGCCTGCTCGACCTCGCCGACCCACTCGCCCGCCACCTGCCCGGCACCCCGGCCGACGGCGCGACCATCGCGCAACTGCTCGCCCACACCGCCGGACTCGCCGCCGAGACGCCCGGGCCCTGGTGGGAGCGGACCGACGGCTCCCTGCGGCCCGGACTGGACGACCTGCTGGAGCCCGGCGCCGCGATCAAGCACCCGGCCGGGCGCCTCCACCACTACTCCAACCCCGGCTACGCGCTGCTCGGCGCGCTGGTCGAGCGGCTGCGCGGCGAGCCCTGGGGCGAGGTGCTGCGACGCGAGGTGCTGGCGCCGCTCGGCATGGACCGCACCACCCTGCTGCCCGAGCACCCGCACGCCGGAGGCTTCGCCGTCCACCCGTGGGCCGACGTCATGCTGCCGGAACCGCTCACCGACACCGGCCTGATGGGCCCGGCCGGCCAACTCTGGTCCACCGTCGCCGACCTGGCCCGCTGGGCGGCCTTCCTCGCCGCCGGGGACGACAAGGTGCTCGCCGCCGACTCGCTCGCCGAGATGCGCCGGCCCGCCACCGGCCCCGACAACACGACCTGGACCACCGGATACGGCCTCGGCCTGCAACTGCGCCGCCACGAAGGCCGGGTGCTGTACGGCCACACCGGCTCGATGCCCGGCTTCACCGCCGCACTGTGGGTCAGCGACGAGGACGGCCTGGCCGCGATCGCCCTGTCCAACGCCACCACCGGCGCCGGCACCACCCTGGTGGCCACCCAGTTGATCACGCTCACCGCCGAACACGAGCCCCGGCTGCCCGAGCCCTGGCGCCCGCTGCCCGAGGTCGACGAAGAGCTGCTGGCCCTCACCGGCCCCTGGTACTGGGGCACTTCGGCGCAGGCCCTGCGGCTGCGGGCCGACCGCGGCCTCGAACTGACCTCGCTCACCGGCGGAGCCCGCAGCTCCCGCTTCCGCGCCGAGCCGGACGGCACCTGGACGGGACTGGACGACTACTACACGGGCGAGACCCTGCGGGTGGTCCGGGCGGCCGACGGCACGGTCAGCCACCTGGACCTCGGCTCCTTCATCCTCACCCGCGAACCCTACGGCCCCGCGCCCGTCATCCCGGGCGACGTCGACCCGAAGGGCTGGCAGGCCTTCTAGGACCTGCCGGGGGCGCGCCCTGCTCGGGGCACGCCGGTCGCGCACAACATCGCACCCGTCCGCGGGAGTTCCGGGGGAATCCCCGGAGAGAGTGGCCGGCCCGGGCGCACAGGCGCCCGGGCTGTCCACCCCCGGCGGGCGAGCGCCCGGTGCCCGGCAGATGACCGGGAGGCGACGGGTGGTCCCATTCAGCAGTTGCACATCTGCGCTCCGCCGCGCCGCAACATGGATGCCAACCGGCTCGGAGAGATATACGGGGACCGGTTCGCGTGCAGGCCCAACGCCTGCGGGCCGGGCCGGTGCCCTGGCGATCCAGGGCGCCGCCGATCGTGCTGCCCTGGAGGGTCCGCCATGACCACCGTCCCCACGTACACTCCGACCGCAGTAGCCCCCACCCAGGACGCCCCCGCCGTCCCCGCCCCCCGCCGGCCGCAGGCCCCGGCCGCCTACACCGTCTCCCTCGCCCGCGACGCCGACGACGTGCGCGCCGCCCAGCGGCTGCGCCACCAGGTGTTCGCCGCCGAGCTCGGCGCCGTCCTGCACAGCCCGGTCGCCGGCCTGGACGTCGACCCCTTCGACGAGTACTGCGACCACCTCCTGGTCCGCGAGGGCGAGCACGGCGCCGTCGTCGGCACCTACCGGCTGCTGCGCCCCGAGGCCGCCCGGCGGGCCGGACGGCTCTACTCCGACGGCGAGTTCGAGCTCTCCGCCCTGGCGCCGGTCCGCCCGGGCCTGGTGGAACTCGGCCGCTCCTGCATCCACCCCGACCACCGGGGCAACGGCGCCGTCATCAACCTGATGTGGGGCGGCATCGCCCGGTACCTCTCCGACACCGGCAACACCTGGGTCGGCGGCTGCTGCTCGATCCCCCTGGACGACGGCGGCGCCACCGCGGCCCGGGTCTGGGACACCGTCAGCGCCAAGTACCTGGCCCCCGAGCAGTACCGGGTCACCCCGCGCCGCCGCTGGGACGCCACCGGCGTGCCGCGCGCCGAGCGCGGCGCACTGCCCGCCCTGCTCCGCGGCTACCTGCGGCTCGGCGCCTGGGTCTGCGGCGAGCCCGCGTACGACCCGGACTTCGACTGCGTCGACCTGTACGTGCTGCTGTCCCTGGAGCGCACCGACCCGCGCTACCTGCGGCACTTCCTGTCCGGACTGCCCGCCCGGCCCCTCGGCGCCTCATCATGAGCGTCTGGCTGCCGACGGCCCCCTGCCGGCCCGAGACCTGCCTGGCCGACCCGGCGCCCGCCGTCTCGCACCCCCGGCGGGCGCTGCGGCTGGCGGCCTGCCTGGCGGCGGTGCTGGCGGGCGTGCTGCTCAGCCTGCCCCTGCGCCTCCTCCCGTACGGGACCCGGGAGCGGCTGATCCGGCTCTGGGCGCGCGTCCTGTTGCACACCCTCGGGGTCACCGTCCACCTCGGGACGCCGGGCGGCACGCTCGGCGGCGGGACGCTCGTGGTGGCCAACCACGTGTCCTGGCTGGACATCCCGCTGATCGCGGCGGGCCGCCCGGGCCGCTCACTGGCCAAGACCGAGGTCCGCCGGTGGCCGGTGCTCGGGCCGCTGATCGCCTGGGGCGGCACGGTGTTCCTGGACCGCGACCGGCTGCGCGCGCTGCCCGACACCGTGGCGGCGGTGGCCGAGGTGCTGCGCGCCGGCCAGCCGGTGATCGTCTTCCCGGAGGGGTCCACCTGGTGCGGGCGGGAGAGCGGCCGCTTCCGGCCCGCACTGTTCCAGGCGGCGGTGGAGGCGGGCGCCTTCGTCCAGCCGGTGACGATCCGCTACCGGCTGGCGGACGGACGGCCGACCAGCGTGCCCGCCTTCATCGGCGACGACGGACTGCTCACCTCGCTCGCCCGGGTGGTCGCGGTGCGCGGGCTGGTCGCCGACGTGACGTTCCTGCCGCCGATTCCGCCGCCCGCGCCGCAGGCCACCCGGGCGGGGGCGCGCCGGGAGCTGGCCCGCACGGCGCAGGCGGCGGTCGAGGGCATCCGCTGACGTGGCGTCGGCACGCGGACCGGTCAGGTCGGTCAGGTCGGTCTGACCGGTCAGACCGGCCGGGCCTCGGCCAGCGGCTCCGGACCGGGGCTCGGGTCGAGGTCGGGGTCGGGGCCGGGGCTCGGGCCGGGGTCGGAGCCCGGGTCCGACGCGGAGTCGGGGGCCGATTCCGGGAGGCCGGTGCCGCCCGGGGCGAGCGGGCGGGCCCGGCCCAGCAGGACGGCGACCAGGACGGCGGTGACGGCGAGCGCGGCCGCACCGCAGCGCGCCGCGAGGTGGAGGCCCTCGATGAAGGCGCCGTCCACCGCGTCCTGGACCGGGCCGGGCAGCACGGCGGCCGCGCCGCCACCGCCGCGCCCCGCCCCGGCGGGCGCGTCCGCGATCGGGCCGACGGCGTCCGGCGGCACGCCGAGCCGGTGCAGGGCGGCGGTCAGGCTGCCGGTCATCCGGTTGGTCAGCACGGCGCCGAGCACCGCGATCCCGAGGACGCCGCCCAGCTCGCGCAGGGTGTTGATGCTCGCCGAGGCCATCCCGGTCTGCGCCGGGGCGACCCGTTGGAGCACCGCGATCGACACCGGGGTGAAGGTCATCCCCATCCCGAGGCCCATCGCGAACAGGGTCCACAGGTACTCGACGTAGTGGGCGTGCTCGCCGTAGAGGGACAGCCCGCCGAGGCCCGCCGCGCACAGCGCGAGACCGAGCACCAGCGGCAGTCGGGGCCCGTACCGCGAGGTCAGCCCGCCGGAGAGGGGGGCTGCGACGACGATCATCGCGGTCATCGGCAGCCCGGCGTAGCCGGCGTCGGACGGGGACCAGCCGAGCGGGCCCTGCATCAGCAGCGGCAGGAAGAAGAGCGCGCCGAAGATCCCGAAGCTGACCATGAAGCCGCTGAGCAGCGCACCGCCGAGGGCGCCGTCGCGGAACAGCCGCAGCTCCAGCATCGGTTCGGCGAGCCGCAGTTCGAGCACCAGGAAGGCGGCCAGCAGCACGAGCGCCGCGGCTCCGCAGAGGAGCACCCGGGTGTCCGTCCAGCCGCGGGTCGGCCCCTCGATCAGCGCGTAGACCAGCAGGCCGAGGCCCGCGGCGGAGAGGACGAGGCCGCCGAGGTCGATCCGCCGGGCACGCGGGGGGATGTCCGGGAGCACGCGGGCGGCGAGCACCAGTGCGGCCACGCCGATCGGCACGTTGATCCAGAACACGCTGGCCCACCCGAGGTGCTCGACCATCGGCCCGCCGACCACAGGGCCGATCGACAGGCCCAGCGCGGAGACCCCGGACCAGAGGCCGATGGCCTTGGCGCGCTCGCGCTCGTCGGTGAAGACGTGGCGCAGCAGGGCGAGGCTGCCCGGGGTGAGCAGCGCGGCCCCGACGCCTTGCAGCATCCGGGCGCCGACCAGCAGGCCGATCGTTCCGGCGAGCGCGGCGAGCGCGGAGCCGACCGTGAACAGCGCGAGGCCGAGCCGGAACATCCGGGTACGGCCGTACCGGTCGCCGAGCGCGCCGCCGGTCAGCACGAACCCGGCGTAGACGAGGCTGTATCCCTCGACGACCCATTGCAGGCCGCTGATCCCGGCATCCAGGTCCTGGCCGATGCGGGGCAGGGCGTTGTTGACGATGACGTTGTCCAGCATCGACATGAACATGGTGACGCAGAGCGTCAGTAGCGCGAGCCGTTTGCGCCGGGCGCTCGACTCCTGCATGGGAACCCTCCCGATTCCTAGCCCCTAACAGCGTTAGGGAGTGGTGCGGCACGCACAGAGTGCCCCTAACGGTGTTAGATTGCAAGCGGGATCTCGCGCACGGGCGCTCGCCACGGACAGTCGCCGCGAGACTCGCGACCGGAGAAGACCGGATGAGACCGCTGGAGGCGTCCGCACAGCCATGCCGGAGAACGACGACACGACACCGCCACTGACCAGGGACGCGCTGACCCAGGCCGCGCTGCGGGTACTGGAACGGGACGGCCTCGACGGGCTGTCGATGCGCAAGGTCGCCGCCGAGGTCGGCGTCAAGGCGGCCTCGCTGTACTGGCACGTCCGCAACAAGCAGGAACTGCTCGACCTGCTCACCGACGCGGTGATGGCCTCGGCCGAACCCCCGCCGCGCGAGGGCGGGTGGCGCGAGCAGTTCCACGCCTACTGCTGGCGCTACCGCCGGCTGCTGCTCGACAAGCGCGACGCCGCCAAGGTCGTCTCGGGCCGCCTCTCCCCCGGGCCCCACCTGCTCGGCCTGATGGAGGACCAGCTCGACCGGCTCCGCGCGGCCGGCTTCTCCGACGCCGACGCCGCCATGGCCACCTACCTGCTGGGCGCCTTCGTCCAGGGGTTCGTCCTCCAGGAACAGTCCCCGATCTCGGCCGCCGAAGTCCTCGGCACCAGCCGCCGGGACATCGCCGACGCC
This sequence comes from Kitasatospora sp. NPDC058492, assembly GCF_042720685.1. Lineage (NCBI taxonomy): Bacteria > Bacillati > Actinomycetota > Actinomycetes > Kitasatosporales > Streptomycetaceae > Kitasatospora > Kitasatospora sp. NPDC058492. Next base: position 95,035 of record NZ_JBHXMU010000012.1, on the reverse strand, counting down.
GCCGGCGACCGCTTCCGCGCCCTGCCCTCCGACACCTTCCCCAACCTCGTCGCCCTGGCCGACGAACTCACCGAACCCGACATGGACACCCGCTTCGAGTTCTGCGTGCAACGCGTCCTCGACGGGCTCGCGACCCTGCTGCCCGCCGAACAGCGCTGACCCCACCACGGCGGGCCCGGCCGGCCGGGCCCCGCCCCGGGCCCGCCGAAAATCCGCGGCCCGGCCTGCGAGCGCCCGCTAGGGTCTGTCCGGGCACCCCGGCCGCACATCCACGGAGGAGTTCCGCGATGCCCGAGCTGCACCCCCACTACGAGCCCTACGCACAAGGCCTGCTGGACGTCGGAGACGGGCAGCGGATGCACTGGAACGCCTCCGGCAACCCGGCGGGCAAACCCGCCGCGATCGTGCACGGCGGGCCCGGGTCCGGCCACCGGCCGGGCGCCCGGCGGTACTTCGACCCCGAGCGGTACCACGTGGTCCAGTTCGACCAGCGCGGCTGCGGACAGAGCCTGCCGCACGCCGCCGACCCGGCGACCGGGCTGGAGCACAACACCACCGAGCGGCTGATCGCGGACATGGAGCGGCTGCGCGACCACCTCGGCATCGAGAAATGGCTGCTGTACGGCGGCTCCTGGGGCTCGACGCTGATCCTCGCCTACGCCCAGGCCCACCCCGAGCGGGTCTCCGAGATCGTGCTCTGCGGCGTCACCACGACCCGCCCCGAGGAGACCGACTGGCTCTACCGGGGCGTCGCCCGCTTCCTGCCCGGCCCGTGGGAGGAGTTCCGGAACTTCCTGCCGGCCGCCGACCGCGACGGTGACCTGGTGGCCGCCTACAGTCGGCTGCTCAACAGCCAGGACGAGACCGTCCGGCGGGCCGCCGCGAACGCCTGGGCCACCTGGGAGGACGCCGTCATCGCGCACGAGGCGCTGGGCAAGCCGAACGCCTACAGCGACCGCCCCACCGACGCGCTGATGGCGTTCACCCGGATTACCGCGCACTACTTCGCGCACCACGCGTTCCTGGCCGACGGCCAACTGCTGCACAACGCCGGACGGCTGGCCGGTATCCCGGGCGAACTGATCCACGGCCGACTGGACCTCGGCTCGCCGCTCGACACCGCGTGGCGGCTGACCCGGGCCTGGCCGGAGGCCCGACTGACCGTCATCGACGAGTCCGGGCACACCGGGAGTCCGGCGATGACGGAGGCGGTCCTCGCGGCGATCGAGCGGTTCGCCTGACCTGCCCGCTCGTCCGGTCCCCTTGTCCGGTCCGTTTACCCAGTCCGCCTGTCCAGTCCGCCCGGCCGGTTCGTCCACGGGCGGACGGGCGGTTCACGCGAACGGCCTCCGCCTACGATACGAAGCATGATCGCCTATGTCCCAGCCGCCCTGTTCTTCCTGTTGTTCGGAATCGGGGTACTACGCGACCGCCGCCAGTTCAGCAATGCCGTCCTGCTCGGCATCGCCGTCTCCCTGCTCGCCCTCGCCCTGCTCACCGAGCTGCGCAAGGCGCCCACACTGGTGATGGAACTGGCGGCGGTGGCGATCATCCTGCTGCCGGCCCTCGGCACGGCGGCCCTGGTCTGGTTCCTGATCGCCAACGGCCTGACCATGACCCGCAAGGAGGGCAGACGGCCCGCCAACCTGCTGTCCCTCCTCGTCGGGCTGGGCATCCTCGCCGTCATCGCGCTGCTGCTCGCTGCTCTGGCCACCCGCTCGCCCCGGCTGGGCGTACTGGCGGGCACCGCCGTCCTGGTGGTCGGCTACATCTCCTTCCTGTTCGTCTGCTTCGTCGGCTACGCATTCCTCTACGGCCGCCACCGGCCGCGCCGGAACGTGGACTTCGTGGTCGTCCTCGGCTCCGGCCTGATCGGCGGCGAGCGCGTCCCGCCGCTGCTGGCCAGCCGGCTCGACCGGGGCCGGGAGGTGTACGACAAGCAGGCCGCGCGCGGCAACCCGCCGGTGCTGATCACCTCCGGCGGCCAGGGCCCGGACGAGAAACTGCCGGAGTCCCACGCGATGGCCGACTACCTGACCGGGCGCGGCTTCCCGGCCGAACACATCGAGCGCGAGGACCGCTCCCGCACCACCGAGGAGAACCTGCTCTTCAGCAAGGCCATCATGGAGCAGGCCAAGCCCGACTACCGCTGTGTCGTGGTCACCAACAACTTCCACGCCTTCCGGGCGGCGCTCACCGCCCGCAGGACCGGCGTCAACGGGCAGGTGTTCGGCTCGCCGACCGCCGCGTACTACTGGCCGAGCGCGACGATCCGCGAGTTCGCCGCCGTGTTCCTCTCGCACAAGCTGATCAACTTCGGGATCTGCGGCCTCCTCGCGCTCTGTGGGCTGCTCGCGGTCCTCTGAACCGCAGCCGACCCCGGGCCCCGGCCGCCGAAGCGACCGGGGCCCGGCCTTACCTTCAGCCGAACCTCCGTCAGGTCTCCCTCCGGTCCTCCGAACCTCTGCCCAGGCCTCCGGTCATGCCACCGGTCGGACCACCTGTCAGGCCGCCGGGCGGGGCGCCAGGATGGCGCAGGTGGTGGTGGCGTGCGCGTAGAGCTTGCCGTTCTCCACCCCGACCACCCTCGCCTCGGCCGTCGCCATCGTCCGGCCCAAATGCAGCACCAGGCCCTCGCAGCGCAGCAGCCCCGAGTCGGCGAACAGCGGGCGCAGCATGTGGACGTTCAACTGCGTGGTGGTGTAGCCGATCCCGGCGGGCAGCCGGCTCAGCACGGCGCAACCGAGCGCCGAGTCCAGCAGGGTGGCGAGGTAGCCGCCGTGCACGGTGTTCATCGGGTTGTAGAGGTGATCGCCGAGTTCGCCCTCGAACACCGCCGTGCCCGGCTTCACCTCGGTCAGATGGAATCCGAGGGTGCTGCAGATCGCCGGCTCCTGAATCCGGCCCGCGAGGATCTCGTGCAGGATCTCCTCTCCGCTCAGGCGCGGGAAGGCGGAGATCGGCGGGCCGGCCGTCCAGGTGTGGGTCCTGGTCCGGGGCACCTGGCCCTCCAGGGCCTGCCGGCCTTCAAGGAGCTCCTGGCCCTCCGGGGACGTCGCGCCGCCGGGGTCTGCCTCATTCGTCGTCATGGGATCAACCTGCCTTGTTCGCGCACGCCCCTCAAGTGCCTTCCGGGGTACGGCCGGCGCGCGGCCCCCGGACATCGGACCATGGCGGTCCACGCCATGGCGGGGCGGTGGACCTCGGGTGGCCGTCACATGGCACCGGGGCGCGGGGCGCGCCACGCTGCACGGCATCCGCCCCCACTCCTCCCCCACCCAGGAGCCCCCATGCCTCTCCGTCCTGCCGCCGCCGCGTTGCTGACGGCCGCCGCACTCGCGATCGGCACCACCGCACCCGCCCCGGCTGCGGCCGACACCGTGAGCGGAACCTTCCAGCAGGTCACCGGATTCGGCGCCAATCCGGGAAACCTCGCGATGTACTCCTACACCCCGGCCGGACTGCCGAGTGGCGCGCCGCTGGTGGTCGCGCTGCACGGCTGCCTGCAGACCGCCAACGACTACTACCGCAACTCCGGTTGGACGACCTTCGCCGACCGGTACGGCTTCGCGGTCGTCTTCCCGCAGACCAGCAGTGCCAACAACAGCCTCTCCTGCTTCAGCTGGTTCGACGCGACCAAGGACGCCCGGGGCGCCGGCGAGGCTGAGTCGGTGATCGAGATGGTCACCAAGGCCAAGGCCCTGTACGGCTCGGACGGCCGGCGGGTGTTCGTCACCGGGCTGTCGGCCGGCGGCGGGATGGCCTCCGACCTGCTGGCCGACTACCCGGACGTGTTCGCCGGCGGGGCGATCGACTCCGGCCTCCCGGCCCAGTGCGCGACCACCCAGGGCGCCGCCTCCGGCTGCCAGAACTCCGACCAGGGGCTCACCCCGGCCCAGTGGGGCGACAAGGTCCGGGCCGCGTACCCGGGCTACGCCGGGCCCTGGCCCCGGGTGGCGATCTGGCAGGGCAGCGCGGACACCGTGGTCAGGCCGGTGAACGCGACGGAGCTGCGCGACCAGTGGACCAACGTCCAGGGTGTCGGCCAGAGCCCGACCAGCACCCGGAGCCTGCCGGGCGGCACCACCGAGGAGGTCTACGCCGACGCGGGCGGGCGGCCCGCCGTGGCGCTGTTCACCATCGCCGGGATGGGCCACGGGCTGGCCGTCAACCCCGGCGCCGCAGCCGACCAGTGCGGGGCCACCGGCAGCTACTTCCTCAACACGATCTGCTCCAGCTACTACACCGCGCAGTTCTGGGGCCTGGACGGCGGCACGGGGCCCACCAACCCCGGCCTGCCCGCCCCGACCGGGCTGACCGCGACCCCGGCGGGCCAGAGCTCGATCGCCCTCGCCTGGCAGGCCGTCAGCGGGGCCGCCTCCTACCAGGTCTACCGGGACGGCACGATGGCGGGCAGTGCCACCGGCCCGTCCTTCACCGACACCGGGCTCGCCCCCGGCACGTCGTACGGCTACACCGTGGCGGCGGTCGACCCGTCGGGCGCGGTGGGCACCCGATCGGCGGCGGTGACGGCGACCACCGGCGGCGGCGCCGCGCAGTGCTTCACCGACAGCAACTACAACCAGGTCCGGGCCGGGCGGGCCACCCAGAGCGGCGGCCTGACCTACGCACTCGGCTCGGGCCAGAGCATGGGCCTCTGGAACACCTTCGTGACGCACACCCTGAAGCAGACCGGCCCGGGCTACTTCGTGCTCGCCGACGGCCAGTGCTGAGCGGGCGAAACCCGACCTCCGGCTCATCCGTCCCCCTCTCCCGGGCGCAGCCCCGCCTCTCCTGAGCGCAGCCCGGCGAACAGGTCGGTCTCGGACCCCTCGCCCTCGACCGGCACCAGGCTCCGGGCGAGGTGGTAGTCCTCCGTCGGCCAGACCTCGCGCTCGATGTCCCGTGGGTGGGCCATGAACGCGACCCCGGGCTCGATCTGGGTGGCGTGCGCCAGCAGTGCCGCGTCCCGTACGGCGAACTGCTCGGCGCACGCGATCCGGGTGGTGGTGGCGAGGGCGGGCGGGGTGTCCGGCCAGTCCGCGAGCAGTGCGCCCATGCCCGAGGGGACGCCCCGCTCCGTCATCGCGTCGTGCAGGGTCTGGAACCAGGCTCTGGAGAGCGCCAGGTGGTAGTAGAGCTTCGCCGCCTGCCAGGGTTCCCCCGTCCCGGGGTGGCGGCCCGGGTCGGCGGCGGCCTCGAAGGCCTCGACCGTGACCTGGTGGGTCATCACGTGGTCGGGGTGCGGATACCCCCCGGTCTCGTCGTAGGTGACCACCACGTGCGGACGGAACTCCCGGATCAGGGCGACCAGCGGCGCCGCGGCGGCCGCCACGGGCTGGGCGGCGAAGCAGCCCGCCGGCAGCGGTTCGCCCGGGCCCGGCATGCCGGAGTCCACGAAGCCGAGGAACTGCTGGCGCACCCCGAGGATGCCCCGGGCGGCTGCCATCTCCTCGCTCCGGATCCGGGCGAGGTCCGCCCGGACCTCGGGGCGGTCCATGGCCGGGTTGAGCACCGAGCCGCGCTCACCGCCGGTACAGGTGGCGACCAGGACGTCCACCCCCTCGGCGGCGTACCGCGCGAGGGTGGCAGCGCCCTTGCTGGACTCGTCGTCGGGGTGGGCGTGGACGCTGAGCAGGCGGAGCCGCCCGGCGTGCTGGGTGAACACGGCGCCTCCGTACGTGGCCGATGTGGTCATGCGCCCTCCCCGGGTCGTCCGTCCGGCGGCCGCTCCGACCGCCCGGAAGAAACTTAGGACGGACCCAGTGATTAGGTCAAGCCTAATTTCTGGGTCCGACCCAGCGAACTGCGCTACGCTGCCCCCATGACGGAACCCACAACGGAAACCGCGACGGAAACCCTGACGGGAACCGGGGCCGCCCCGACCCTGCGCGAGCTCAACAAGCGCCGCACCCGCGAGGCGATCTCGCACGCCGCGACCAGGCTCTTCATCGAGCAGGGCTTCGACCGCACCACCATCGCCGAGGTCGCGACGGCCGCCGGAGTCGCCAAGATGACCGTCACCAACCACTTCCCGCGCAAGGAGGACCTCCTCCTCGACCTGCACGAGGAGATCGTCGGTCGGCTCGCCCGGGCGGTCGCCGAGCGTGCGCCCGGCGAGTCCGCCCTCGCCGCGCTGCGCCGCGACTGCCTGGCCGGCCTCGACCGGCACGACCCACGGCTCGGCTTCTCCGGCCCGGCGTTCGCCCACACCGTCGCCGACAGCCCCGCCCTGGTCGCCCGGATCCGCGAGCTGCACGAACAGAGCGAGACCGCCCTGGCCGAGACCCTGGCCGAGGCCACCCGCCCCACGACAACCGGCACTCCGCCCGGCGCGCCGGGCAGCACACCGGCCGGCCCGCCGGTCGACTTCGAGAGCCGGGTGGCCGCCGGGCTGCTCGCCGCCGTCGACCGCACGGTGTTCACCGAAGTGTTCCGCAGGCTGCTGGCCGGCGACGAGGCCGCCGCCATCACGGCGGCGGTGCGCCCCTCGGCCGTCCGGGCCTTCGACCGACTGGAGGGCGCCCTGGGCACCTTCGCCGTCCGACCGGGCTCCTGACCTGCGGCGCGAGACGCCCACCCGTGGAGAGCCCTTGACGAAAGGTTGACCTGCTCACGGCAGAAGGTTGACGACCGCCGCCCCTATCGTCGGCCCATGCCCTCACAGCCCATCAGGCCCACCACCCTGCCGGTCCTGCCCTACCGCAAGCCCACCCGAGGCCGGGACTACTGGGTCCTGGACAACGTCCTCCCCGACCCGGACGCCGTCCGCGAGCGCTGTCTGGCCCGCGGCGACTGGACCGAAGGCTACCCGCACCGCCCCGAGACCTGGCCCGGCCTGCGCACCATGCCCGGCCTGGAGCCCGACGAGCTGGCCCGGGTGGAGGCCCTGGTCCGCAAGGCCACCGGCGCTCCCCGGCTCTGGGTGCAGAGCACCCCGGGCGGCGGCACGCTCAACCACAACTGCGTCCAGGTCGTCGGCGCCGGGGAGTCGGAGTCCCGCCCGCACACCGACTCCCGCGCGCTCTGCCGCTACGCCGCCGTGCTCTACCTCAGCCCAGGCGCGCCGAAGGACGCCGGCACCAGCTTCTACCGCCAGCAGTTCCCCGGCGGACGCCTCGGCGGGAACCTCGTCAACGCGCCGCACAACAACCTGGTCGAGGCGCTCGGCACCCGCCACGTGCCCGCCGACCACTTCACCGAGGACGTCCGCGTCCCCAACCGCTACAACCAGCTGCTCCTCTACCACGCCAACCTCATGCACAGCGCGACCTCCTACTACGGCGCCGAGCTGCCGGAACGTCGGATGACGGCCGTCTTCTTCTGGATGGCCTGACGGACCGACAGCACGCCCGACCACCGAACGCGGCAACCGAACGCGGCCGCCGAACGCGGTCTCCGGAGCTGCCGAGGACTCACCGCCCCCTTGACCCGGCCCCGCCCGCACCCCCGAGAGTGGCAGGGGCGGGCCGCGCCACGGCGGCCGCAGCGGAGAGGGGACCACCCGTGAACGCACCCTGTCTCATCCTCGACATCGGCGGCGTCCTGGAATACACGCCGAGGACGGGCTGGCCGGAGCGCTGGGAGCGCCTGTTGGAGCTGCCGCCGCACGCGATCGACGAGCGGCTGCGGGACGTCTGGCAGGCCGGCGCGATCGGTGGCATCACCGAGCCGGAGGTGCGTGAGCAGGTGGCCGCCCGGTTGCACCTCGGTCCGGCCCAGGTCGAGGCCTTCATGGCCGACCTCTGGGAGGAGTACCTGGGCACGCCGAACGAGGAGCTCATCGCCCACGTGCGCGGGCTGCGCGGGCGGGCCCGGCTCGGCATCCTCAGCAACAGTTTCGTCGGCGCCCGCGAACGCGAGGTCCCGCTCTACCGGTTCGACGAGCTGGTGGAGCACATCGTCTACTCGCACGAGATCGGGACCGGCAAGCCCGACCCGCGCGCCTACGAGATCACCTGCGCCGAGTTGGGCGTCAGCCCGGTCGACTGCCTCTTCATCGACGACCACGCGCCCAACGTCCAGGCCGCCCGGGCGGTGGGCATGCAGGCCCATCTGTTCGAGGACAACGCCCCCGCCATCGCCCGCATCGCCCGTCACCTCGGCGACGGCGACGGCGACGGCGACGTCCGTTGACGGGCTGAACGGGCTGAGCACTCACTCCGTACGTGGGGGCAGGACGGACACCCCTGACGGCCCGGCGCCCGCCACGGCGCCACCCCGACCGAGGCCCCGGAGACCACGCGCGGCCCCGCACCGATTGGCGACCGCCGCGTCCGGGGACGCTGGCCGCATGCACCAGGACGCCGTACCGCCGACCGAGACGATCCGCCCCGATTGGGCCGGGATCGACCAGCTGCCGACCACCGACCTGCTCCGCCTGATGAACGCCGAGGACCGCACCGTCCCCGCCGCGGTGGCCGGGGAGTTGGTCCGGATCGCCGCCGCGGTGGACGCCACGGCGGCACGGATGGCGGCCGGTGGGCGGCTGGTCTACGCCGGGGCGGGGTCCGCCGGGCGGCTCGGAGTGCTGGACGCCGCCGAGTGCCCGCCGACCTTCGGCACCGATCCGGGCCTGGTGGTGGGCCTGATCGCGGGGGGCGGGACCGCCGTGACCGAGGCCGTCGAGGGCGCCGAGGACCGCCCGGAGCTGGCGGCGGCCGACCTGGCCGCGCTCCGGCTCACCCCGGCCGACACCGTGGTGGGCGTCTCCGCCTCCGGCCGCACGCCGTACGCGCTGGCGGCCGTCCGGACCGCACGGGCGGCCGGGGCACTGACGGTCGGACTGACCTGCAACCGGGGCTCGGCGCTGGTGGCGGCGGCCGAGCTGGGGATCGAGGTGGAGGTCGGCCCGGAGGTGCTGGCAGGGTCAACCAGGCTGAAGGCGGGCACGGCGCAGAAGCTGGTGCTCAACATGCTGTCGACGGCCGTCATGGTCCGGCTCGGCCGGACGTACGGCAATCTGATGGTCGACGTCCGGGCCACCAACGCCAAGCTCCGCGCACGGGCCCACCGGATCGTCACGGAGGCCACCGGCGCCGACGAGGCGGCGGTCCGCCGCGCGCTCGCCGCCACCGGGGGCCGGGCCAAGGACGCGATCCTGGTCCTGCTCGCGGACGTGGACGCGCCGACCGCCGCCCGGCAGCTCGCCGCCTCCGGCGGGCGGCTGCGCGAGGCACTGCGCGCCCACCGCCGCTAGTACTCCAGCAGGACTTCGATGTTTTTCCTGCCGGAGTACTGACGGCTCGCCGGTCAGGGCACCGGGACGCGGTACGGCTCCGGGGCCGGCTCGGCCCGGTGGTGGTGGCGGGCCGGGCGGAGCGGCCACCAGAGGGCGCGGCCGAGCAGGGCGGCGACGGCGGGCACCAGGACCAGGGACAGGACGACGGCGGAGAGCAGGATGCCGAGCGTCAGCGCGAAGGCGACCTGTTCGCTGCCCGGGGTGGCGGCGAGGGTCGCGAAGGAACCGGCCAGGACCAGGCCGGCCGTGGCGATGGCGGGCGTGGTGTGCCGTACGGCGCGGGCGACGGCGGCGCGGGGCGGGCCGGGGCGCTGCATCTCCTCGCGGATCCGGTCGGTGATGAGGATGTTGTAGTCGGTGCCCAGCGCCACGACGAACAGGAACAGCACCAGCGGGAGGGTGAAGCTGACGCCCGGTTCGCCCAGCCCGTGCTGGAACAGCAGGGTCGCGGCGCCGAGGGTGGCGGCGAAGCCGAGCCCGACCGAGAGCATCAGGACCAGCGGGGCGAGCAGGCTGCGCAGGAGCAGCAGCAGGATCAGGGCGATCAGGGCGGCCGCGACCGGGAAGACGATCGCCAGGTCGTGGTCGACGGCGGTGGAGATGTCGGCGAAGATCGCCGCCGTGCCGCCCACGTGGGCGCTGGTCCCGGCGGGTGTGTGGGCGGCGACCGCGGCGCGGACCGGGCCGGAGGCCAGGTCGCGGGCGCGCCGGCTCTGCGGGTCTGCGGTCAGGTAGAGGTCGATCCGGGCGGCGCGCCGGTCCCCGTTGAGGACGGTGCCGCCCGTCTTGCCGACGCCCTCGACCTGGGTGAGGGCGTGGGAGAGGCCGTCGAGCCGGCCGGGGGTGAGGGTGGTGCCGTCCGTGGTGACGACGTAGACGCTCGTCGGGTCGGAGACGCCGGCCGGCAGGGTGCGGGAGATCTCGGCGGCGGTGGCGGCGGCCGGGGTCCGATCGCCGGCGCCGCCGAGGCCGTAGTCCATCCGGATCCCGGTCATCCCGGCGGCCAGCGCGCCGAGCAGGGCGAGGGCGGCGAGCAGCATCGGCAGCGGCCGCCGGGCGACGAGCGTGCCGAAGCGGGCGGCGAAGCCCTCGTCCGGCTGGCGGCGCAGGCTGCGGGAGGGCCAGAACATGCCGCGGCCGCAGGCGGCGAGCAGGGCGGGCATCATGGTGAGGCTGCCCAGCAGCATGACCAGGACGGCGACGGCGATGGCCGGGCCGAGCGAGCGGAACTGGCCGAAGCTGGCCACGCCGAGGGTGGCGAAGGCGGCGACGATGGTCAGCGCGGCCGAGGTGATCGCGGTGCCCACCCGGGCGGTCACCTGGGCGGCGGCTTCGCGGGCGGGCTGCTCGGGCCGGGCCCGCAGGTGCTCGCGGAAGCGGAAGAGCAGGAAGAGCAGGTAGTCGACGCCGATGCCGAGCAGGACCACGGAGACCAGCCCGGGGGTGCCGGCGTCGAGCTTGAGGCCGGTCAGCGTCGCGGCGACGGCCACGGCTCCGCCGGCCGCGCTGCCGATCATGGCGACGGCGAGCAGCGGCAGCAGGGCCGCCGCCACGCTGCGGAACACCAGCACGTTGAGCAGGACGATCAGCCCCATGACGAGCGCGCTGCCGACCGTCGCGGCGGTGCGGTGGGAGTCGGCGGTGTCCACGGCGTCGGCCAGTCCCCCGGTGAACCCGGTGCGCATCCCGGCGTCGGCGAACTGGGCCCGGGTGGCGTCCCGGAACGCCCGGTAGACGCCCTGGACGCCCTCGGCCGCGGCGTTGCCGGTCAGTTCGACGGAGAGCAGTTCGAAGCCGCGGTCGGGCGCCACCATGGCCGGGGCGACCCGGGGGGTCTGGGACCGGTCGGGGACGAGGAAGGCCGGCTCGTCGTCCTTCCTGGGCATGACGACCCGGCGCTGGGCGAGCTTCGCCGCCTCGGCCTCGACCCGCTGCTGGTCGGCGGCGGTGAGCGCCTGGCCGTCGGTCCTGGCGACCAGCACCGTGACCGTGGTGGCGTCGGGCTTCATCCCGAAGTTCTCCTCGGCGATCCGCAGCGCGGCGGCCGAGTCGTAGCTCTTGGGCAGGAAGTCCCCGGTCTGGGACTGGGTGACGCGGGCGAGCAGCATCGGGCTCAGCAGGGCCAGGGAGAGTCCCAGCACCACCCAGAGGGTGATCACCTTCCACGGGTTCCTGGTGGAGTATCCGGTCAGTGCGCGGATCACGATTTCCTCCGGCGGTGGACGCGAGCGTCCGCAAGGTCGGTCTCGGCTCCGGGGGTTCCCGGCCGGGTTCCAGACCATCACCCGGGGTGGGCCGCGGACGTCCCTGCGACGGACGATCCGCACCGGGGCCCCTACTCCTCGGCCGGGCCCGGACCCGGGACCGTGGTCCTGGTCCGGCCCCCGTGATCGGCCGTGGGGACCATGCCGGGGCGGGGTGGGCCGATGCCAGAATGGGGTCATCGGGCCTGTTCAGAGCCTGTTCAGGGCCTGAAACAGGCTCTGATCGGGGCCTGATCGGGCTCATCGGGGCTCGTCAGGGCTCATCGGGGCTCGTGGCTCGTGGCTCGTGGCTCGTGGCGCGTCAGGGCTCATCGGTGAGGCGCGGCGCGGGCCGGGCACGGAGGGGGAACGGACATGGGCGGTCATCAGCGCCCCGCGATGGACACGGCACTCGGGGCGGACCCGGCACACCCGGCACACCGGGCGAGCGGGAGCCCGGGGCCCGGCGGGGTGGCGGACGCGCCGCCGGAGACCGACGGCGCGCCGTGGACCCACGCCGACGCGCTGGTGGCCGCCTGCGTCTGCACGCTCGACCTGCTCAACTACCTGCTCTTCAGCGAGATGGACGGGGTACGCCGGGTGACCCCGCCGGGCCTGCTCCTCGTCGCGCTGTCGGCCCTGCCGCTGCTCGTCCGGCGCCGCCACCCGGTGCCGGCGCTCGCCGTGGTCCTGGCCGTCGAGGCCGCGATCGACCTGTCCACACCGGCGAGCACCCACTTCGGCGCCGTCCTGATGGTCGGCCTGTACTCGGTCGCCCGGGTCCGCCCCGCCCCGGTGACGGCGGCCGCCGCGGCGGCGACGACGGTGCTGACCACGCTGAGCCAAAGCCACCTGCGCGTCCCCTCCTGGCAGGCGCTCGCCGGCACCTCCTGCTCCACCCTGCTCGTGGCCGGCGCCGGCCTCGCCGTGGCGCGCTGGCAGCGGGAGGTCGCGGCCAACCGCAAACTGCTGGCCGAACGCGCGGTGGCCGACGAACGCCGCCGCATCGCACGGGAGTTGCACGACATCGTGGCGCACCACATCACCACCATGCAGCTGATGGCCGGCGGCGCCCGGGCCAACCTCGCCCACCCGGAGGTGGTCCGGGACGCCCTGGTCACCCTGGAGTCCTCCGGGCGACTGGCCCTGCGGGAGATGCGCCAGCTCCTGGACGTCCTGCGGGCCGGCGACGAACCGGACACCGCCCCGCCCTCGCCCCAGCCCGGGGCCGAGGACCTCGGCCGGCTGGTGGACGAGTCCCGGGTGGCCGGCCTGCCGACCGACTTCGGCGTCCACGGGCCCCGCCGCCCGCTGCCGCCCACCGTCGGCCTGACCGTGTTCCGGATCGTCCAGGAGGGCCTCACCAACGCCCGCAAGCACGCCGGGCCCGCCCGCGCGACCGTCACCCTGACGTACGGTCCGGACCGGGTCACCGTCGAGGTGCGCGACGACGGGAGCACGGCGGGCACGGGCGGCGCCGCACCGCAGGAGGCGGTGCCGGCCGGCGGCAGGAGCGGGTACGGCCTGATCGGCATGCGCGAGCGCGTCGCCCTGCACGGCGGCACCCTGCGGACCGGACCACGTCCGGAGGGCGGCTTCGCCGTCCTGGCCGACCTGCCACTGGCCCCGGAGGAGACGGCCGACGCGGCCGTCCAGCACGGAACGGCGACGGCCCGGTGAGCGCGCACGACGGCGGCCCGGTGGGCGCGCACGACGACGACCCGGTGAGGTCGAACGACGACGGCCCGGTGGGCGCGGTGGCACCGGGTATCCGGGTCCTCATCGCGGACGACCAGCCGCTGGTGCGGCGCGGCCTGTCCCTGATCCTCTCCCCCGACCCGTCCTTCGAGGTGGTGGGCGAGGCCGAGAACGGGGAGCAGGCCGTCACCGCCGCCCGCCTGCTGCGCCCCGACGTCGTGGTGATGGACATCCGGATGCCCGTGCTCGACGGGGTCGGCGCGACCCGGGAGCTGGCCCGCACCCTCCCCTCCTGCCGAGTCCTCGCCCTCAGCACCTTCGACATGGACGAGTACGTGGTGGCCGCGCTGCGCGCCGGCGCCCACGGGTTCCTGCCCAAGGACGTCTCACCGGAGGAACTGGGCGCGGCGATCCGCACCGTCCACGCCGGCGAGGCGGTGGTCGCCCCGCGCCTGCTCACCCGGCTGATCTCCACCTACGTCCGGGCCCCGGTCGGCGCCCCGCCGCCGGTCACCGACACGGGCGGGCTGACGCCCCGGGAGGTCGAGGTGTGGCGGCTGATGGCCACCGGCCACGACAACACCGAGATCGCCCGGGCCCTGGACATCAGCCTGTCGACGGTGAAGAACTACATCACCAGCATCTTCGGCAAGCTCGACGTCCGGGACCGCGCCCAGGCGGTCATCGCGGCCTACGAGTCCGGCCTGGTCACCGCGCGCACGGGAGGCGGGTAGCGGGGGCTTTCCGTCTGCGGGCCCTTGTCGACCGCGAGCTCCACCTGCCCAGGTCCTGGACGGAGTATCGGGACCGCTGCCGCGCGGCGAAGATCCCCGGCCGACGCCTGGCAGCGGATCCCGTACGGTGCCGGCGCAAAAGGACCGCGTATCCACGACCGGGCGGCCATCCGGCTGCCCGCCGTGGCGGAGTTCGACTACCGGGGCGAGGTCCAGGTCCGCCAGCGGTGGGCACCGGCCCGCCGCAGCCTGAGCAGGCCCAGGGTGGTCATGACGGTCACGCGAGCCCATCCGCCCCGAGTGCCTCGCGCGCGATCTCGGCCCGGAAGCCCTCGATCAGGACGCGCAGCCCGTACTCGAAGTCGGCGTCGTGGTCGGTCATGCGCAGCACGTCGGCCGCCTCGCGCAGCAGCGGGAGGTCGCGCAGGGCTTCGTCCGGGAAGGGCGGCCGGGCGCGGTCGGCGGCGTCCTGTCGCCAGGCCTGCTCCTCGGTGACCCAGCCCATGATGTAGCGGTCGATGGTGAGCAGCAGTCGCAGCGCGGTGCGGGGCCGCAGGCCGGCCTGCCGGAGGGCGTCCAACTGGGCTTCAACGGCGGGCAGTTCGTCTTCGGTGGGCAGCGTTCCGGCGTGCACCCGGGCGCCGTCGCGGTAGGCGAGCAGGGCGTGGCGCTTGGCGCGGGCGTCGGCGGCGAGCCAGTCCGGCCAGTGCTCCGGATCCGGGCTGCGGTCGGCCGGGAGGGCCTCGGCGAGCATCGCCTCGGCCATCAGGTCGAGCAGTTCCCGCTTGTTCTTGAAGTGCCAGTACAACGCGGGTGACTGGACGCCGAGTTCGCGGGCCAGCCGCCGGGTGGTCAGGCCGTCGATGCCTTCCTCGTCGAGTACGCGCAGCGCGGTGCGCACCACCTCGTCGCGTTGCAGTGCCACCGCCGGCCGCCTCTCCGTCATTCGCTTGCCCACTCCACCTTATCGCCGCTAAGTTCCCGAGCTGGAATTTATCAGCGATAAGGAGAGCCGTCATGGTCGACGGCCCGAAGGGACCACCACCCCATGACCTCCGGAACGGACCGCCCCCGGTCCCGACTGCTGCCGAACACCGCGCCCTGGCGGTCCTCCCGCGACTTCCGCCTCACCTGGACGGCCGGCACCGTCACCCTGCTCGGCTCCGTCCTCACCATGACGGCGATCCCGCTCCAGATCGCCGACCTCACCGGTTCACCGCTGGCCGTGGGCGCGGTCGGCGCCGTCGAACTCCTGCCGACCATCGTGTTCGGCCTCTACGGGGGCGTCCTCGCCGACCGTGCCGACCGCCGAACCGTCGCCCTGGTCACCGAACTCGCACTCGCCGCACTGAGCGCCCTGCTGCTCGCCAACGCGCTGCTCGGCACCCCCGCGCTCTGGCCGCTGTACGCGGCCGCCGGACTGGCAGCGGCACTGCAGGGCCTCCAGCAGCCCTCGGCGGAGGCGATGATCCCCCGGCTGGTGCCGCCCGACCAGCTGGTGGCGGCGGGCAACCTGCTCTCGCTGCGCTGGAGCATCGCCGGGCTGGCCGGCCCGGCCACCGCCGGAGTGCTGATCGCCACGGCCGGCGTCCCGGCCGCCTACCTGGTCGACCTCGGCACCTTCCTGGTCTCGATCGCCCTGCTCACCCGGGTCCGGCCCGTCCCCTCACAGCGGGACGCCGAGGCACCGCGGCTGCGGGAGTTCGTCGACGGCGCCCGGTACGCGGCCCGCCGCCCCGACCTGCTGGGCACCTACCTGGCGGATCTCGCGGCCACCGTCTGCGCCCTGCCGACCGCACTGTTCCCCTTCCTCGCCCAGGAGTTGGACGCGGTGTGGGCGCTCGGCCTGCTCTACTCGGCCGCTGCGGCGGGCGGCCTGCTCGCGGCCGCCACCGGCGGCTGGACCGAGCAGGTGCACCGGCACGGCCGACTGGTGCTGCTCTGCGCCGCCCTCGTCGGCGCGGCGACGGCCGCGGCCTCGTTCGCCCCCGGCCTGTGGGCCGTCCTGCTCTGCCTGCTCGTCGCGGGCGGCGCCAACCAGATCGGCGACACCTTCCGCAGCGCGATCTGGAACCAGTCCATTCCGGACGAACTTCGGGGCCGTGCCGCCGGTCTGGAGATGCTGATCGGCTCCGCCGGCCCCGCCCTCGGAGACCTGCGGGCCGGCGGTCTCGCCGCCCGGCAGGGCATCCGCGTCGCGCTGCGCACCGGCGGCCTGCTCTGCCTGGCCGGCACCGCCGCCCTGTCGGCCGCGCTGCCCGCGCTCTGGCGCTACGACCAGCGCGACCAGCTAAGCCACCTCGACCAGTCTGCCCAGCCCGACCGACACCATCAGCCCGCCCGACCCGACCGACAACCCACGCCATGACCGCCCACCCCGACAGCGGCGAACCGGGGCGCCGTCCCTCAACCCCGGGCGGGCACCGTGGCGTGCCGGGCGATCAACGCGCCGAGCCGGCCCGGGTCGCCGGTGCCGCGCTTGGGCAGCAGGGTCAGCACGTGCGTCTGCTCGTCCCCGCCCAGCAGGACGAAGAGTTCGGGCGTCTCCAGGTAGTACGGAAGCTCCCGCCAGGCGAGTTCGGTGCTGGACACCGCGTTGGTGACGGTCACCCCGGCCTCGCCGAGGACGATCCGGAACTCGCCCTTGTCCGCCGCCATCCGCCGCACCTGACGCAGTTGCAGCCAGGGCAGTCCGACCACCAGCAGCAGCGCGACCGCGAGCATCACCAGGGCCGGCGGTCCCACCGTCCGGTCGGCGACCGAGGTCAGCACCGCGCCGGCCGCGGCGCAGGAGGCGATCAGGTACCTCGACCGCCGGGCCCGTCGACCCGCCGCCGTGCCCCGGGCCCGGGCCGCGAAGGCCGCCCGGAAGTCCGCGGTCGTCGGCGTGTAGCGGACCTCGACCGACTCCTCCACCTGCTTGCCGCCCTCCGCCCGCGCCCCCTCCGCACCCTCCACCCGCAACCCCTCCGTACCCTCCGCCCGACGCCTCTGCCGCCGGATGCTAGCAAAGGCCGTGTGCACCCGATCCATCACCCTCTCCCTCCCTTCGCGGTGACGCGATTCCGCCGCTCCCGGGCGGGCATCGTTGACCTCCCGCCGCACCCGGCGGTTGGCTCACCACGAGCCGGCCGCCGGGGAGTTCGGCGCGGCCGGCCGTACCCAGGGGAGGGACCAGATGACCCGCACACGTTCCGCACCACACCTGCTGCGCGCGGCCGGCGCGCTGGCGGCGGCCGCGCTGGCCGCCGTCACGGTGGCGACGCCCGCCCAGGCGGACGCGCCGCACGGCCGCACCGAACGGGTGTCCGTCGGGCTCGGCCAGGCGCAGCCCGACGGCGCCTCGTACGCCGCCGGTCTGAGCGCCGACGGCCGCTTCGCCGTCTTCACCTCGAAGGCCGCCAACCTGGTGCCCGGCGACACCAACGGCAAGTCGGACGTCTTCGTCCGGGACCTGTGGACCGGCCGGACCGAGCGGGCCAACACCGGCGCGGACGGCGCCCAGGCGGCCGACGACTCCTTCGACGCCACGATCAGCGGCGACGGCCGCTACGTGGCGTTCAGTTCCTACGCCACCAACCTCGCCCCCGGCGGGAACCTCGGCTTCGAGGACGTCTACGTCCACGACCGCTGGACGGGGACCACCGAGCTGGTGTCCACCGGCCACGACCCGGCCAAGCCGCAGGCCGGCCGGCAGTCCGGCCACCCGTCGATCAGCTGGGACGGCCGGTACGTCGCCTACCAGTCCAACCGCTCCGACCTGGCCCCCGGCACGGTCACCTGGACAGGCGGCAACATCTACGTCACCGACCGCCGGACGGGCGGGACCCGCCTGGTCAGCGTCGGCGCGGACGGCACCGAGGCGAACGCCTCCTCCGCCGAGCCGGTGATCAGCGGGGACGGCGGCTCGGTCGGCTTCATCTCCAAGGCCACCAACATCATCGGCCAGGACAAGCCCGGCGCCCTCGCCGCGAAGGCCGCCGCCGAGCTCGACGCCGTTTCCGACGAGGAGTTCGTCCGCGACTCCTTCCGGCACGACGACCAGCCGACGATCCTCAAGCCCCGCTTCTACCCCCTCTACGTCCGCGACCTCCGCGCCGAGCAGAGCGTCCTGGCGAGCACCGACGGGGCGGGCGGCTACCGCGGGGCGGCCTCGCCGGCGCTCAGCCAGGACGGCCGGTACGCCGTCTACTCGGCGCTGCTCCAGGACGGCAACGGCCCCTGGGGGCACCACTTCGAGGTGTACGTCCGCGACTTGGAGGAGGGCACCGAGACCCTGGTCAGCGCCGGGCTCCCGGGGACGAAGACCTCCGGCGACTCCTACCACGCGCAGATCACCGCCGACGCCCGCTGGGTCTACTTCGATTCCGACGCGGCGAACCTGGTGCCCGGGGACACCAACAACGCCGGGGACGTCTTCCGGCGCGACCTGTGGACCGGCCGCACCGAGCGGGTCAGCGTGGCGACGGACGGCTCGCAGACCGCCGGCGCCTCGGAGCGGCCGTTCGTCGACGCCCTCGGCACCACGGTGCTGTTCACCTCCGAGGACGGCACCCTCGTCCCGGGCGACACCAACCAGGCCCCTGACGTCTTCCTCCGCCGACTGCCGCTGCTCTGACCCGGAGCCGGCCGAACCCGGCCCGTCCTGGTCCGTCCGGGCCGGGCCGGGCCGGGCCAGGCCGGGCCAGGCCGGGCCGGACCCGGCCGTGCTCAACGCGCCGGCAGCAGGTACCCCAACTGCGATACCGCAGGCCACAGTTCGTCCGCCAGCCGGGCCGCGCCCGCCACCGCGCCGACGAACACCTCGGGCGCGCCCGCCGCGGCCACCAGCCCGCCCTTGGCCACCGTCGCCAGCCCGGCGACCAGCCCCGCCCCGGCCGCCGCCCAGATGCCCAGCGCGAGCAGCGCACCCGCGCCCAGCCCGGCCAGGAACAGCTCGCCCTCACGGGTGAACAGCCGCTGGTCGCGCTGCACCGCGGTGGCCAGTTCGGGGAGCAGCGTCGGCCCCAGCGTGCGGGCGCGCTGGCGGGCGGCGATCAGCCTGAGCATCGCCTCGCGGATCTTGTCGGGCAGTTGCACCGACCGCAGCGGCACCCGGTGGATGTGGTAGAGCACCAGCCCGTCGTAGCCGGGGCGCCCGTTCGCGGGCCGCGGGTGGTCCTTGAACTCCGCCCGGTTGGTGGGCCAGTAGCAGATCCAGTCGACGGAGGTCTCCCCGTTCGCCTCGGTGACGTTGAGCGGCATCGGCAGCACCATCAGCCCCGCGCCGAGCCGCCAGTCGGTGCCCGCGCCGACCACCGTGTCGGGCAGCTGCTTGACGGCGGTCTGCTGCATGACGGCCAGCCGGTTCCCGATCATCCGGCCGCACGGGTCCCGCAACACCGAGATCTTGCCCTGGAGTTCGCGGTAGGTGTCGAGGGCGCCGCCCTCGGTGCCGACCTCCAGGGCTTCCAGCCTCAGCTCCGGCACGTGGTTCTGGATGCCGAGCATGTCCGGTTTGAGCGCCCCGCCGGGGGTGAGCTCGCGGATCGCCTTGACCAGTTTGACCGCCGGGGTGCTCCGGTCCTTGAGCATCCGGGTGATCGCCTCGACCTTCGCCGCCGGGAAGACGTTGCGCAGGTCCTCGGAGAGCACCTGGAGCACCATCCGCAGTACCGGGTCCGGCGGCTGCTGGGTGAGCCTGGCGTAGGGCAGCGCGTCCTGCTGGTCGAGCCTGCCCCGGCCGGGCGTGCCCCACCACTCGCCGATCCGGTCGAGCTGGAAGGTCACCCAGGTCGCGCCGGGGCGGGCCTCGAAGTCCGTCCCGAAGTGGTGGCGGATCCACAGTTCGGCGGCCAGGTACTCGAAGACCGTGGGCGGCTCCGCGCGTGGCGGGCCCAGCAGTTGGCAGGCGTCCTCGTCGCGCAGGAAGCTCACGACATGTCCTTGAGCGGGCTGCTGACGGCGATGTCGGTGCCGGAGGTCGGCGTGTACTCGTTCCACTCGGCGATCAGGGTGCCGCGCCGGCCCGGGCGGCGGACCGGGAACGGTGTCAGGGTGCCGTCGTGGCGGTGGGTGAGGCCGGCCAGCAGCAGGTGCCGCCCGTCGTCCGGGACCCGCACCACCCGGGCGGTCTCCTGGATCCGGCGGTCGTCGTACTCGTCGACGAGCACGACGGCGTCCGCCTCGAAGCCCGCGCTGGACGCCACCGGCACCAGGACGGGCGCTCCCCCGGCGGCCGGTTCGACCGCGGCGGCGCAGGTGGTCACCACCTCGTCCTCCAGCAGCAGCGCGCTGCTGCCGGGGTTGGCCGGCGGGATGCCGGGGTAGTTCCGGTCGTCGTAGGCGGCGATCTCCCGGGCGATGGTGAGGTACGGGTGGTCGGCGGGCAGCGGGGCGCCGTGGAAGCCGCCTTCGGCGAAGCGCACCCAGGCCTCCTCCCAGCCCTTGCGCACGGTGAGCACCACCCGGGCGCTGCCCGCGCGCAGGAAGGCCTGCCGGTTGGCGTCGGGGTGGGTGATCCTGCTGACGAAGCCCCAGGCGGCGGGCGCGTCCCAGAAGTACGAGTAGAGGAAGGTGACGACGTTCTCCCACTCGATGGCCTGGTTGATGAAGGCCACCTCCGCCTCGTGCCCGAGCACGGCCGCCCAGGCCGCGGCGCTCACCCCGATCCCGCCGGTGTCGTCGCCGGGGAAGCCGGCGCCGTGGCGCAGCCGGTCGGGGTCGTTGCCGACGGAGGCCTTGAACGCGTCGACCACCTCCTGCGGCATCACGTGGTAGTCCACGCCGAGCAGGAAGCGCAGCACGCCCTTCATGACCTCGTCGCTCTCCTCGCGCCGGAGCGTGAGGGTGTCCACGCCGTTCAGCCGGTCCCGCAGGGCGGCGGCGCGGGCGGCGAGGTCCTGCTGTTCGGCGTAGTACTTGGTCTGGGCGGCGTTGAACAGGGCCGACCAGACGCCGTTCTGCCACTGCCGCCGGGCCTCGTCGGTGGGTTCGACGACGGCCGTGAGGCTGAGCCAGGTCTGCCGGTTGTTGACCAGGTGGAAGCTCACCACGGACGGCCCGCCCGCGTGCCGCAGCAGCGCGCCGTTGGCCGGGTCGGCGAGGTCGACCGGGCCGTGGGAGCCGAACGGCTCGTTCCACTCGGGGATGGTGCTGCCGAGCACCTTGAGGTTGTAGTTGTAGTCGCCGGTGCGGCTCTCGGAGGCGAACTGGAACCAGAGGTTCTTGATCCAGTAGCCGTCCGGGACGGTGAGCGGCGGCGCGTCGTAGATGCCGGCGCCGTCGTTGTTCGGCGCGGTGGCGTTGACGTGGACGTCCGGGTGCGGGCCGGGGGCGAGCTGCACCACGGCGCCGTACCGCTCGGCGAGCACCAGGTAGTGCGGCTGGCTCTCGCCGGGGCGGACCTCCTCGGTGATGTCCGAGTGCGGCACGTCGAACTGGAACGGCCCCACCTTCGATTCCAGCGCGGCGAGTTCCGCGTAGGCCTCGCGCAGCGCGCCGGCCGGTTCGGGGATCGCCAGGTCGTAGGTGAGGCGCAGCCCGGAGCGGTAGAGCCGGACCCGCCACTTGCGCATCATGCTGAAGTAGTCGATCCGGATCGGGTCGGTGGGGCTGGCGTTCTTCAGCGTGCGGGTGGTGGTCTCCGAGGAGCCGGTGACGGTGGTCGTCGTGATGGTGACCTTGTGCTCCTGCTTGGTGCGGGAGGAGGCCTTCTGGGTGAGCGTGGTCGCGTGCTTGCGGCTGTCGGTGGCGGACTGGGAGTCGGAGTTCTGGCTGGTCATGCCTGAGGTGACGGAGCCGGAGATGAGCGGGATGCCGCCGGAGACGGTGCCGGTGACGTTGAACTGGTTGCTGTGCTGCAACTGGTTGGTGGTGGACTGGGAGAGTTCGGTGTTGTCGGTGACGCCGGTCTCGCTGACGTTCTCCAGCGTGTCGGTGACGATCGAGCTGAACTCCTTGGAGGTGACGGACCACTCCTTCTGGGAGACGGCCGTCTCCTCCAGCGGCGCGAGCGGGATGGTGGCGACGAGTTCGCCCCGCTCGATGCCGGCCGGGGCCATCTCCAGGCGTTCCAGGTTCATCATGCCGATCGGGGTGACGGCCGCGTTGTGGTCGTAGGCGGCGTTCGCGGCGGCGGCCCGGGCGGCCAGCGCCAGGCCCTCCTCGGTGCCCGCGGCCCGGCGCACCCGCTCCAGCGCGTCGCCGAGGGCGCGCAGCGCGGCGCCGTCGACGGCGGCGAGGGCGGCGAGGGCGGCGGCCCGCAGCGTGCGATCGGCCGGGGCGGCGGCGCCGGCGGCGAGCAGTTCCCAGGGCAGGTCCGCCGTCACCTGCTCGCGGACGGCGGCCACTTCGCCGGGGCGCAGGTCGAGTCCGCGCAGGTAGGCGTGCCCGGCGAAGGCCGGGCCGCGCTGCGGGCCGTCCACCCGGAGCGGGACGAGGGTGGCCTTCGGGATGCTGCGGGCCGCGTGGCCGAGCACCGGCGGCTGGCCGTCCGGCCACGGTGGTGTGGGCGGGGTCGGCGGCGTCGGCGGTGCGGGTGTGTCCGGGAAGTGGTCGGGCATGGCGGTCCCCTCCGTCCGTCTGCTGCCCCGAGCCCTACCCGGCGCCGCCCGGGGGACGCGCCGCGCCCGAACGGCTCGCGGCGCACGGCGGGTTGCGAGGAAGTGCGGCAGGGCTGCCGGGCCCGCCCGCACGCCCCTCAGAGCGTGAGCGCCCGCGCCGACGCCCAGAGCATGAGCGCCCGCACGCCCCTCAGAGCGTGAACGCCCGTACGCCCCTCAGAGCGTGAACGCCCGTACGCCCCTCAGAGCGTGAGCGCCCGCGCCGACGCCCGGATCGGCGCCGGGAGTTCGGTGCCGCCGCGCAGATGGCGGTCCACCGCCGCGGCCGCCGCCCGCCCCTCGGCGATCGCCCACACGATCAGTGACTGCCCGCGCCCGGCGTCCCCGGCGACGAAGACGCCCGGCGCGCCGGTGGCGAAGTCGTCGTCCCGGGCCAGGGCGCCGTCCGGGCCGGTGGCGAGGCCGAGTTGGGTGATCAGCCCCTGGTCCGGCTCCGGGCCGCTGAAGCCCAGCGCGAGCAGCACCAGCTCGGCCGGGACGCTCCGCTCGGTGCCGGCCCGGGGGCTGCGGTCGGCCGGTTCGGCCTCGGCGAAGCGGACGGCGGCCAGCCGGCCGTCCGGTCCGGCCTCGAAGCCGAGCGTGGTCGCCGCGAACACCCGGGGCCCGGCCGCCGTGGCCCCCGACTCCTCGTGCGAGGTGGTCTCCCGGTACACCTTCGGGTGGACGGGCCAGGGCTGCCCCGGCGCCCGGCACACCGGCGGGCACGGGTTGATGTCGAGCTGGGTGACGGAGGCCGCGCCCTGGCGCAGCGCCGTCCCCAGGCAGTCGGCTGCGGTGTCCCCGCCGCCGACGATCACCACGTGCCGGCCCTCGGCGGACACCGGCGGGGCCGCGCGGTCGCCCTCGTCGACCCGGTTCGCCCAGGTCAGGTAGTCGATCGCCTGGTGCACGCCGGGCAGGCCGCACCCCGGCACCGCCAGCTCCCGGCAGGCGGTCGCGCCGACCGCCACCACCAGCGCGTCGCACCCGGCCCGCAGTTCCCCGGCCGCGAGGTCCCGGCCGACGAACACCCCGGTGCGGAAGTCCGTGCCCTCGGCCCGCATCTGGTCGAGCCGCCGGTCCAGCCGGTGCTTCTCCAGCCGGAACGGCGGGATCCCGTAGCGCAGCAGCCCGCCTAGGCGGTCGGCCCGCTCGTACACCGTGGTGGCGTACCCGGCCCGGGTCAGCTGTTGCGCGGCGGCCAGGCCGGCCGGGCCCGACCCGACCACGGCCACCCGCCGCCCGGCGCTCCGCTCGGGCGGCTGCGGCAGGTCCCAGCCCTCTTCCCAGGCCCGGTCGGTGATCGCCAGCTCGACGTTCTTGATCGTCACCGCCGCGCCGTCGATGGCCAGCACGCACGCGCTCTCGCAGGGCGCCGGGCAGAGCCGTCCGGTGAACTCGGGGAAGTTGTTGGTCGCCAGCAGCCGGGCGGCGGCGGCCCGCCAGTCCGCGTCCGCCACCAGCCGGTTCCACTCCGGCACCAGGTTTCCCAGCGGGCAGGCGTGGTGGCAGAACGGCAGCCCGCAGTCCATGCAGCGGCCCGCCTGCCCGCCCACCACCGGCAGTGGCGCCCGCGGCCGGTACACCTCCCGGGAGTCCCCCAGCCGCTGCTGTGCGTCCCGCCGCTCGCGCTCGGCGCGCGGGGTGGTGAGGAAGGCCATCCGGTCTGCCATCGCGGCCTCCGGCGGGGTGTGCCGACAAGGACCCGGTGGCACCCCCGGCGGACACGCCACCGTGTGGCCACCGTACGCCCGTCCCCGGCGCTGCGAAAGCCGCAGCCGGTACGGCCACCGGCCGGGCCCGGACCCGCGGACCCAGGGACCCGACGGAGGCCGTCGCCCGGACCCGCCGGACGCCGCCGCGGGCGCGCCGGGGAGAATCGGGGCCATGACCCACACCGTGCTGATCGCCGAGGACGACCGGGCCATCCGCGACTCCCTCACCCGCGCCCTCCAGCTGGAGGGCTACCGGGTGAGCACCGCCGCGGACGGCGCGCAGACCCTGGCCGCCCTCACGGAGCAGCGCCCGGACCTGCTGGTGCTGGACGTGATGATGCCCGGCCCGGACGGCCTGGAGGTCTGCCGCCGCCTGCGCGCCGACGGCGACCGCACCCCGGTCCTGATGCTCACCGCCCGGGTCGAGGTCCCGGACCGGATCGCCGGGCTCGACGCCGGGGCCGACGACTACCTGGTCAAGCCCTTCGACGTGGACGAGCTGTTCGCCCGCCTGCGCGCCCTGCTGCGCCGCAGCCCGCCCGAACCCGCCGGCGGCGGCGTCCTCGCGGTGGCCGACCTGCGGGTCGAGCCGCACGCCCGGCGGGCCTGGCGGGCCGGGCAGGAGCTGGAGCTCTCCCGGACCGAGTTCGACCTGCTGGAGCTGCTGACCCGGCACGCGGGCTCGGTGCTCGACCAGGCCACGGTGTACGAGCAGATCTGGGGCTACGACTTCGGCCCCGGCTCGAAGAACCTCGCGGTGTTCATCGGCTACCTGCGCCGCAAGCTGGACCGGCCCGGCCTGACACCGCTGATCCACACCATCCGCGGCGTCGGCTACACGCTGCGCGAGTCGTGACCGGCCGTGGCCGGCCGCGGCCGCGGCTGCTGTGGCCGCGCCCGGGGCTGCGCACCACCGTCTCGCTCGCCTTCGCCGCGATGGCCGCCCTGGTCGCGGTGCTGATCGGCGCGCTCGGCTACCGCTCCGCCGCCCGGCTGATCCGGGACGATGAGGCCGCCGACTTCACCGCGGCCGTCCAGGCGGTGCACCAGCAGGTCGGCCGGGAGATGCTGTTCCCCGGTGACTTCAACGGCACGAGCGGCCTGAGCGAGGATCTGCTGCGCCCGATCCGGGTCACCTCGCAGTCCCTCGGCCCCGACGGGGAGGTGCTGCCCGGCACCGCCCGGATCGACCTCCGGCCGACCCCGGAGGACCGCTCCCTCGCCCGCTCCGACGCCCCCGGCCAGGCCTCGTCCGGACTTCGGCCCGTGCACGGCGACACCTACCGGGTGGCCGTGGTCTCGCTCGGCGGCGGCCGCGGCGCGGTCCAGATCGCCCAGCAACTGAGCCCCACCGAGCACCTGCTGGCGACGCTGCGGATCCGTACCGGGGTGTCGGTGGCGGTGGTCGCGGTGCTCGCGGGCGGGGCCGGCTGGCTGCTCGCCCGGCGGATCACCGGCCGACTGGTCCGGCTCACCGACGCGGCCGAACTGGTTGCCGCCAGCGGACGGTTGGACGTTCCGGTGCCGGCCGCCGGGACGGACGAGGTCGGCCGGCTCGGCCGGGCCTTCGACCGGATGCTGGGCCGGCTCGCCACGGCGAAGGAGAACCAGCGCCGGCTCGTCCAGGACGCCGGGCACGAGCTACGCACCCCGCTGACCAGCCTGCGCACCAACCTCTCGGTCCTGCCCAGCCTGGACCGCCTGCCGCCCGCCGAACAGGCCGCACTGATGGCCGATCTGGCCGAGGAGGCACGGGAGTTGACGCTGCTGGTGGAGGAGCTGGTGGCGCTCGCCGCGGACCGGAAGGCCGACGAGGAACCGACCGAGCTGGTGCTGGCCGAGCTGGTGCGCGAGGCCGCCGCACAGGCCCGGCGGCGCAGCGGCCGGGAGATCACCGTGGACGCCGACGACACGGTGGTCACGGCCCGCCCGGACGCGCTGGCCCGGGCGGTGGGCAACCTGCTGGACAACGCCGCCAAGTTCGACCCGGCCGGGACGGCCCCGATCGAGGTGGTGGTGCGCGGCCGCCGGGTCGAGGTGCGCGACGGCGGGCCGGGGATCGACGAGGCCGACCTCTCCCGGGTCTTCGACCGCTTCTACCGGGCCACCGCCGCGCGCAGCCTGCCCGGTTCGGGGCTGGGCCTGGCCATCGTGCACGAGGTGGCCGGCTCGCACGGCGGCGAGGCCTTCGCCGCCAACCGGGACGGCGGCGGCGCCGTGATCGGCTTCACCCTCGGCCCGTAGGGCGTGTCCTCGAAACCGCCGTCCGCGCAACGCCGCCGTGAGACCGCCGTCAAACCGCCGCGAGCAGCCCGCGTCCGAGCCAGTCGGCGTTGTCCTTCACGCCCGGCAGGACGAAGAAGTACCCGCCGCCGGTCGGCGAGATGTAGTCGACCAGCGGCTCGTCGATGAGCCGGGTCTGGGTGGCCTCGAACTGCCGCACCACGTCCTGCTGGTAGCAGCAGAACACCAGGCCCATGTCCAGGTTGCCGGCCTTGTCGACGCCCCGGTCGTAGTTGAAGCCGCGGCGCAGGATGCGCGAGGTGTCGGTGTCGGCGGTGCGCGGGTTGGCGAGCCGGATGTGCGCCTTGAGCGGGATCGCCTTGCCCTCCGGGTCCTTGCCGTAGTCCGGCGCGTCGGTCTCCTGGCGGCCGTCCAACGGCGCGCCGGTGTCGCGGCGGCGGCCGAACATCTTCTCCTGCTCGGCGAGGGTGACGCGGTCCCAGAACTCGATCAGCATCCGGATGATCCGGATCACCTGGTAGCTGCCGCCGGTCGCCCAGGCGGGCTCGCCCAGTCCGTCGGTGACCCAGATCAGCCGGTCCATCTCGCGGGCGGAGGTGGTGTCGGGGTTGACTATGCCGTCCTTGAAGCCGAGCAGGTTGCGCTGGGCGCCGTCCGGGCGGGACTCGTTCTGGAAGCCGTCGATCCGCCAGAGGATCTGCATCGCGCCGCGGGTGTGCCGGGTGATGTCGCGCAGCGCGTGCAGCACGGTGTCCTGGCGGTCGGCGCAGATCTGCAGCGAGAGGTCGCCGTGGAGTTCGGCGGCCTGCAGATTGTCGTTGGGGAAGGTCTTCATCGGGGCCAGCTTGGTCGGCTTGGCCTTGGCCAGCCCGTACCGGTCGTCGAACAGCGAGGCGCCGACGCCGACCGTGACGGTCAGGTTGTCGGTGGGCACGGTGGGGCCGAGGATGCCGCTGTCGGCGGGCGGCGCGCCGACGCCGAGGTCGGGCGGGGTGCCGCCGGCGGTGAGGAAGCGGATCCGCTCGGTCAGGGTCTTGAGGAGGTCCTCTAGGCCCTTGCGGTCCTGGGCTATCACCTGGCAGGACAGGAAGGCCGCGTAGCCGGGGGCCGGGGTGGTGACGCCGGCCTGGTGGTCGCCGTGGAACGGGACGGCCCCGCTCTTCGCCTGGCGGCTGTCCCCGGCGGAGGCCGGGCCGGCGGCCAGGGTGAACGCCCCGCCCGCCAGGACGGCCGCCCCGGCGGAGGCGCCGAGGGCGGTCCGGACGAAGCTGCGGCGGGCCGGGCCGGCCGGGCAGCCGCCCTCGGCGACGGCCGGGGCGGGCGCGGCGGCGTGCGGGAACGGGCAGGAGCCTCCGGTGGCAGCGGTGT
Source organism: Kitasatospora sp. NPDC058492 (assembly GCF_042720685.1). NCBI lineage: Bacteria > Bacillati > Actinomycetota > Actinomycetes > Kitasatosporales > Streptomycetaceae > Kitasatospora > Kitasatospora sp. NPDC058492. The sequence continues at coordinate 67,210 of NZ_JBHXMU010000012.1, read as the reverse complement.
GGTCGGTCATCAGGCGGCCTTCCGGATCTCGAGCAGGGCGGGGATGGGGGCGAGGTCTTCGAGCAGCTCGCCGGTGGCGCCGTTGAGCTGGCGGCGGGCGTCGGCGGGGAGCTGCTCCAGCGCGGTCCAGCCCTCGGGCTTGTGGGCGGCGGCGACCAGGTCGCCGACCCGCTTCATCCCCGCGTCGACGCGGGTGAGCAGCTGCGGGTCGCGCTCGTCGAGCAGCGGCTGCAGGACGGTCAGCAGTTCCCGGGTGCCGGCCAGGTTGGCCTGGGTGGTGGCCAGGTTGGTGCCGCTGCCCTGGTCGGTGTCGCCGGTGAGCTCGAACTGGAGGGTGTTCTCCAGGATCTCGTGGGCGCGCAGCGGGAGGTCTCCGGGGTCGAAGTCCTGGCCGGGGAAGTCCTGCCCGAGCTTGGCGACGTCGGCGGCCAGTTGGTCGGCGACGGGCGTCAGGTCGGCGGCGGACTGGCCGTGCCAGAGGCCGTACTCCAGGCGCAGGAAGCCGGTGAAGTCCTTGTCCTGGGCCTTGTCGGCGAGCCCGTCGGGCCGGCCGTCGATCTTGCCGTCGAGGTCGGCGAAGGTGCCGTAGGCGGCGCCGAGCGAGGCGTACTGGAGGTGGGCGGTGAGCCAGTCGGCCTTGGCGGTGGCGAGGTCGCCGCCGTGGACGTCGGCCTGGAGCTTCTGGGTCTGCGTCAGCAGGGTCGCGAGGCCCTTGTCGACGTAGTCCTTGTAGGCGTCGAGCGGGCCCTTGAGGTCGTCCTCGGCGACCGGCTTGACGGCCTTGACCTGGCCGCCGCCGGTGACGTGCACGGCGGCCGAGGTGACGGAGGTGCCGCCGGTGGGTACGCAGCGCCAGGCGTAGTCGCCGGAGCCGATGGTCGCGGTCAGCGCGCGGGTGGTGCCGGGGGCCAGGCCCTCGATCTCGCCGTAGACGGCGCCGCTGGCCGGGTTGACCAGGTAGACCTCGGAGACCTTGTCGCCGGTGTTGTGCATCTGGAACACCTGCTGGCCGGGCAGCGGGGTGCTGAAGCCCTTGCCGCACTCCTGCTCGGAGACGGACACGGTTGCGGAGCTGCTCTGCTTGCCGTCGCTGACCGCGATCACGGCCCCGGCGATCACCACCGGCACCGCGACCAGCGCGGTCGGCACGGCCCAGCGCGGCCGTCCGGACCGCACCGGCCCGGCGGCCTCGGGCGCGGCCGCGGCCGCCCCGGCCTTCTCTCCCTGCGCCGCCTTCCCGGGGGCCGGAGCGGTCTTGCCACCGCGGACGCCCTCGACGAACAGCGTCATCACGATGCACAGGTAGGCGAGGTAGCCGACGACCTGGAGGACCGTCATGGTGACGGTCAGGTTGAGGGTGCCCTGCACCAGCGTGGCGTACCAGGAGGAGGCGTCCAGGTGGCCGCTCAGGTCGAACGCGTACGAGCTGCCGCCGCCGACCAGCCCGGACTCCTGCAGGTCGCGCAGGCCGTAGCCGAGCACGCCCGCCGCGACCACGATCAGGCCGGCGCCGGTGATGGTGAAGAACCGGGTGAGGTTCATCTTCAGCGCCCGCCGGTACAGGCCCCAGCAGAGGCCGGCCGAGAGCACCAGGCCGACGGCCGCGCCGAGCAGCGGCCCGGTGGACTCCCCGGCGGTGCGCACGTTGGTCCACAGGAAGAGCGAGGTCTCCAGGCCTTCGCGGCCGACGGCCAGGAAGCTGGTGAGCACCAGCGCGCCGGCGCCCATCGCCAGCGAGGCCTGGACCTTCTCCTTCAGCTCGGCGGAGAGGGTGCGCGCCGAGCGGCGCATCCAGAACACCATCGCGGTGACGAAGCCGACCGCGATCAGGCTCAGCACCCCGCCGAACGCCTCCTGGGCGTGGCCGGAGAGGTTGGCGGCGGTGAAGGTGAGCACCGCGCCGAAGCTGAGGCTGAGCGCGATCGCCGCCGCGACGCCGGTCCACACCTGCGGCAACCGGGCCTTGTGCCCGAACCGGACGAGCGTGGCGACCAGGATCGACACGATCAGTCCGGCTTCCAGACCTTCGCGCAGCCCGATCAGAAAGCTGGGAAACGCCTCATCCCACATGCAGCGGGCTCCTCCCCCGGTCACCCCGGGTCGTACCTGAACTCGGCGGCCCGCCGCGGGTGGCGGCGGCGCGGCACAGCCGAACGCCCCGGACACGAGGGTCCGGGGCGCTTCGACTTAGCTTAGGCAAACCTTAGAGCCGTCGTGGTCAACAGCACCCCCCGTTCAGGTAAGGGTTCGGTATGAGGGCTGCCGAGCCGGCCCGGCTCAGCCCCACCACTGCTCCGGCACCGTCTCCGGCTCCGCCGGCACCGCCACCGGCGCGGCGGCGGGCGTCACCAGCAGCTCGCCGCCGCCCGTCTCGGCGACCAGGTAGCCGCACTCGCGCAGCACGACGGCGGCCGCACCGCTGACCGCCTCGCGCGCTCCCCGGGAGGGCGGCCCGTCCGGCCCCTCCCCCGGCGACCAGCCGACCGCCACCCCCGGCGACCGATGGCCGATCCGCAGCAGGGACGGGCCCGGCCCGGCGTCGATCCCGGCGCGGGCGAGGGCCGCGGTGACGTCCTCGAAGAGTTCAGGGTGATCCACCATTGGCGCAGCGTAGGCCCGGGATCGCGCGACCTCCGGACGCGGCGCGCGCCGAAACGGTTCAGCGGCACCCGGGCGCAGCACCGCCACCCGTCCGGCGGCCGATCAGGCGCCAGGACCCCCCGTACGGACCGACACGAGCGGCCGTACGGACCGATGGACGTGCACAGTCGGCCCCCTGCCGACAGCATGACAGAGTAAGCGCTCCATCACCCTGAGCAACGGGCCAGTGGGTCACCCGCTCCGCGTGCCGGTTCAGCCGGCGGGCCCGTATCGAGAGGTCCCATGATCACAACACTTCGCCGGCCGGCGTCTTTGCCGGCGGGCCTCCAGCCCGGCACGCCGAGGACGCCGGGGAGCCCGTCGTGAGAACCGACCAGCAGTCGCAGCCGGGACCGGTGACCAGCACGCGCGCCAACCCCGCGAACAAGGCCGAGGCCCTGGCCGACTGGACCGACGGCCGGGTCGGCATCTACTCCCTGGCCAAGGCCAATCTGCGCAAGATCTTCCCGGACCACTGGTCCTTCATGCTGGGCGAGATCGCGCTCTACACCTTCGTCATCATCATCATCACCGGCGTCTGGCTGACCCTCTTCTTCAAGCCGAGCATGGGCGAGGTCATCTACGACGGCTCGTACGTCCCGCTCAAGGGCATCCAGATGTCGGAGGCCTACGCCTCGACCATCGACATCAGCTTCGAGGTGCGCGGCGGCCTGCTGATGCGCCAGGTCCACCACTGGGCGGCGATCGTGTTCGTCGCCTCGATGCTGACGCACATGATGCGCGTCTTCTTCACCGGCGCGTTCCGCAAGCCCCGCGAGATCAACTGGGTCTTCGGCGCGCTACTGCTGTTCCTCGGCATGTTCGACGGCTTCATGGGCTACTCGCTGCCGGACGACCTGCTCTCCGGCACCGGCATCCGGTTCATGGAGGGCGCCGTCCTGGCCGTGCCGATCGTCGGCTCGTACCTGCAGTTCTTCATGTTCGGCGGCGAGTTCCCCGGCCAGGACATCGTGCCGCGGCTGTTCACCGTGCACGTGCTGCTGATCCCGGGGGTCATGGTGGGCCTGCTCGCGGCGCACCTGATCCTGGTCTTCTACCACAAGCACACCCAGTTCGCCGGGCCCGGCCGGACCAACGACAACGTGGTCGGCATGCCGCTGATGCCGGTCTACATGGCCAAGGCCGGCGGCTTCTTCTTCCTGGTCTTCGGCGTGGTCGCGTTCATGTCGGCGATCGCCACCGTCAACCCGATCTGGGCCTACGGCCCCTACCGGCCCGACCAGGTGTCCACCGACGCCCAGCCGGACTGGTACATGGGCTTCTCCGAGGGCCTGGTGCGCGTGATGCCCGGCTGGGAGATCAGCGTCTGGGGCGGCCACACCCTGAACCTCGGGGTGTTCGTCCCGCTGATGGTCTTCCCGACCGTGCTGCTGATCATCTGGTGCTACCCGTTCCTGGAGGCCTGGGTCACCGGGGACCGCGGCGAGCACCACATCGCCGACCGGCCGCGCAACGCACCGGTGCGCACGGCCTTCGGCGCGGCCTGGATCGGCCTCTACCTGATCCTGCTGGCCGGCGGCGGCAACGACCTGCTCGCCACCCACTTCCAGCTGTCGATCAACGCGATCACCTACGCGGTGCGCACCGGCTTCTTCGTCGTGCCGGTGGTCGTCTTCGTGGTCACCAAGCGGTGGTGCCTGGGCCTGCAGCGGCGCGACAAGGAGAAGGTCCTGCACGGCCGGGAGACCGGCGTCATCAACCGGCTCCAGCACGGCGAGTTCGTCGAGGTGCACGCCCCGCTCCCGCCGGGCCGGATGTTCACCCTCACCGCGCACGAGCAGCCGCAGCCGGAGGACCTGCCGCCGGAGGTGGACGAGAACGGGGTGGTCCGCAAGGCCGGGCTGTTCGCCCGGGCGAGGGCCAAGCTGTCCCGCGGCTTCTACGGCGAGGGCAGCCAGATCGCCAAGCCCACCGCCGAGGAGCACCAGGAGATCAGCAGCGGCCACGGCCACCACTGATCCCCGCGCACACCCGAGGGCCCGCTGCGCCGTCATCGGCGCGGCGGGCCCTCGGGCGTGCCGGCGGATCGGCCCGGCTCAGGCCTCAGGCCCGCAGGGCCGCCGGGACGACGGCGAACAGCGCCGCCGCCAGGGTGACGGAGAGGCAGAGCGCGGCCCAGCGGGCGCAGATCCGGCGGCACTCGCTGCGGTAGCGGGCGGCCAGTCGGCGGCAGCGCTCGACGGCACGGTCGACGACCTCCTCGGCGTAGCGCAGGCGGTCGGCGGCGTAGGCCTGCTCCAGGCTCTCCCGCTCCGCGGCGGGCAGCCACGGGAACTGCCCGGCGAAGGCCCGGGCGTCCCGTTCGGCCGCCGCCACCTCGGCCTCCCAGGCGAGATAGCCCTCCAGCCGGGCGATCTCCGCCCGGGCGTTCACCCGGCCGCCCCCGGCGGGCCGGCCCTGCCGAGGGGTCCGCGCTCCCGGCGGACGCTGTCTGCCACCCATGACCGCTCCTCATGTCCTGTCGAGGCGTGCTGTCGGGACGCCCTGTCGAACCGTCCCGCCGAACCGGCGCGGGAGACCGCTCCGCAACCAGGCCACTACTATCAGTGACCACACGGGCGGGCAGGGCGACTCGCCGAGCCGCCGCGCGACTCCTCGCAACCCCGCCGGGGCGGATCCGCCCCGGAGTGTCGGCTCCGAAAAAGTTGCGTGCCGCGCACTCTTGCGCGGCGCGCAGGTTTCCAGGGAGAGTGGCTGGCATGACGAAGAGTCAGATCGGTCTGCGGGAACGGAAGAAGGCCGCGACCCGGGAGGCACTGAGCTGGGCCGCACTGCGCCTGGCGGTGGAACGGGGCCTGGAGAACGTCCGGGTGGAGGACATCGCGGCCGCGGCCGGGGTGTCACCGCGCACCTACAACAACTACTTCTCCAGCAAGGCCGAGGCCATCGTCTCCCGGCACTGCGACCGCATCCGGCTCGTCGGCGAGGCGCTGCGCGAGCGGCCCTTGGCCGAACCGCTCTGGGAGGCGCTCACCCGGGCCACCCTCGCGCCCTTCGACGGCGCGGCGGAGCAACCGGACCCGCAGTGGACCGCCGCGGTGCGGCTACTGCTGCGCGAACCGGCCCTCCAGGCCGAGCTGGCCCGCGCCGGCGCGGACGCCGAGGCCGGGCTCGCCGCAGCGGTGGCCGCCCGGACCGGGGCCGACCCCGGCGGCCTCCACCCCAGACTGGTCGCCGCCGGCGTCCTGGCCGCGCTCAGGGCGGCCAGCGACGTATGGCTGCGCGCCGACCCGCCGGTACCGCTGCAACCGCTCCTGGCGGAGGCGCTGCGGCAGCTGGCGGCCGGCCTCCCCGAACCGTCGTCCTCGTGAACTCACCGTCGCACAGGGGGATCTACCATGACCCACGATGTCATCATCGCCGGCGCCGGCCCGAACGGCCTGATGCTGGCCTGCGAACTGGCGCTGGCCGGAGTCCGGCCGGTGGTGCTGGACCGGCTGGCCGAACGCTCGTCGGAGCAGAAGGCGAACGGGCTGGTCGGCCAGGTGATCCGGCTGCTGGACCACCGCGGCCTGTACGAGCGGCTCGGCGGCCCGGGCGCCCCGGCCCCGGTGCCCCGCTTCGTGTTCGGCGCGTTCCCGCTGGACCTCCGGGAGCTCGACGGAAACCCGCTGTACGCCCTGCCGGTGCCGCAGCACCGGATCGAGCAGGCCCTGGCGGAGCGGGCCCGCGAACTCGGCGTGACCGTGCACCACGGCCGCGAGGTCACCGGCCTGACCCAGGACGAGGCGGGGGTGACCGTCGAGGTCCACGGACCGGACGGGCCGCAGCGGCTGCGCGCCCGCTACCTGGTCGGCGCCGACGGCGGCCGCAGCACCGTCCGCAAGCTGGCCGGGATCGGCTTCCCCGGGGTCACCTCGCCCGACCCCGTCGCGCGCATCGCCCACGTGCGCCCGCCCGAGGGGCTGCAGGTGCTCGACACCGGCGAGGTCCTGCTGCCCGGCTGCCCGACGCCGTTCCGCCCGTTCACCCACACCCGCACCGCGCACGGGGTGTTCGTGCTCGCCCCGATGGGCCCGGAACTCGCCATGATGGCCACCATGGAGTGGGACGGCCCGCCCGTCGACGAGACCGTGCCGGCCACGCTGGACGAACTGCGCGCCAGCGTCCGCCGGGTGACCGGCGCCGACCTGCCGCTCGCCCCGGCCGGCACGCCCGGCGCGCACACCCCGCGCCGCCAGGTCGGGCACAACACCCGGCTCGCCGAGCGCTACCGCGAGGGCCGGGTGCTGCTGGTCGGCGACGCCGCGCACGTGCACGCCGCCACCGGCGGTCCGGGCCTCAACCTCGGCCTCCAGGACGCCGCGAACCTCGGTTGGAAGCTGGCCGCCGACCTCCAGGGCTGGGCCCCGCCCGGCCTGCTGGACAGCTACCACCGCGAGCGGTACCCCGTCGGCGAACGGGTCTTCATGCACTCGCAGGCCCAGATGGCCCTGATGTCCCCGGGCCCGGCCGTCACCGCCCTGCGCGCCCTGTTCGGCGAACTGCTCGCGTACCAGGACAACCTCGGGCGGATCGCCGCGCTCATGGCGGGCAGCGACGTCCGGTACGACACCGACTGCCCGCACCCGCTCGCCGGCGGCTTCGCGCCGGACCTCCCGCTGACCACCGCCGCCGGCCCCACCCGGCTCGCCGAACTGGCCCGCGGCGGCCGGGCCCTGCTGCTCGACCTCGCGGGGGGCTCACCACGGCTCGCCGACCTCGCGGCCGGCTGGAAGGGCCGGGTGGACGTGCTCACGGCCGACTGCCCGCAACCGCCCGCCGGCGCGCTGCTGGTGCGCCCGGACGGCTACGTCGCCTGGGCCGCCGCACCCGGGGAGGAGGATCCGGACGGGCTGCTGCGCGCGCTGCACGCCTGGTTCGGCGAACCGGACTCCGCCCGCTGCTGAGCACCCGCACCCGGACGCCCCCCGGCCCCGGTCGGGGCGTCCGGGGCCGGGGGGAGAGAATGGACCGCATGTCCCCACGTCGCCCCGCGCCCCGCGCCGCCGCCTCCACCCCCCGGCTGCTGCCCTCCTCCCCCTGCCCCTGCGGCCTGCCCGCCGCCTACGGCGACTGCTGCGGGCGGCTGCACCGCGGCCAGACGGCGGCCACCACTGCCGAGTCCCTGATGCGCTCGCGGTACAGCGCCTTCGCCGCCCAGGACGAGGCCTACCTGCTGCGCACCTGGCACCCGGACACCCGGCCCGCCGAGGTGGACTTCGACCCGGCGCTGCGCTGGACCGGCCTGGAGGTGGTGTCCACCACCGAGGGCGGCGCCTTCCACGCGGAGGGCACGGTCGCCTTCCGGGCGCACTGGACCGAGGGCCGCGAGCAGGGCGTACTCACCGAGCACAGCCGGTTCGTCCGGCACGAGGGCGCCTGGGTGTACCTCGACGCACTCTCGCTCGGCTGACCCTCGGGGCCCTCGGGGCCCTCGACGGGCGAACTCCTACAGGTAGTCGTCCAGTCGGCCGAGGGCGAAGCCCTGCGCGGTGACGTCGTTGACGACCTTGCGGAGCAGGTCCGGCATCGAGGCCTTCCAGAGGTCGACGCCCCGGAAGTGGGTGAGGATGATGTCGCCCGGGTGGAGCTTCCGGTCGTCGTAGCGCCACTCCATGTGGTCCGGGAAGGCCTCCTCGTTCCAGAGCGGCACCGCCTGGACCCCGCAGGACGCCGCCGCGCGCAGCGTGTCGTCGTTGTACTCGCCGTACGGGGGCCGGAACAGCCGGGGGCGGACGCCGATCTGCTTCTCCAGCTGGTCCTGCTGACGGCAGATCTCGTCGCGCTGGGCCCCGTAGTCGAGGACCTTCAGGTTGCGGTGGTTGATGGTGTGGTTGTTGATCTCCACCCCCTGGGCGTGCAGATCGCGGAAGTAGCCGTAGTTCTCGCGGGCCAGGTAGTCGGAGATGTAGGTGCTGAGCGGGATGCCGAGTTCGTCGGCCATCCGGGAGAACTCCGGGTCCTTCTCGGAGCCGTCGTCGACGGTGAGGAAGACCACCTTCTCGTCGGTCGGCACCCGGTAGACCACCGGCGGCCGCCCCTCCTTGAGCTTCACGCCCTGCGACTGGGCCAGCACCGGCCTGGTCGCCGGGCGTGGCGGCGCCTTCAGCGGCGGGGCCTCCAGGCCCCATCGGTGCGCGGTCTCCAGGGCCGCCCCGGTTTCCGACTCCTGGCGGGCGACCGCCTCGGTGCCGGCCTCCTCCTCCTTGCGGGCCAGGCCCGGCAGCACCGGCAGCGCCTCGGGCGGGCGGCCGACCCCGTGTTCGACGACGGGCACGGCACCCGGCGCGGGCGGGACGACAGCCGGCCGCGCGGGGTCGACCGGCCCGGCACAGCCGGCGGCGACGGCGGAGAGGCAGACGGTGGCCAGCAGACCGGTCCGCACACCCGCCCGCACACCGGCGCCGCGTCCCTGAATTCCCCTCAAACCCGCATTAATGCGATGATTTGATGATCGGTTCATAGCAGCACTGCTCCCCCGCAGCGCACCCCCGCCAATCCCCTCGTCACCCGTACGGGGCAACGACGCGCCGGGCCCCTTGCCCTTCCTTTGCCGAACCGGCCGGGCACCCGAACCGGCCGGGCACCCGAGTCGACCGGGCACCCGCGCGAAAACCCGATTGCGGCCCGGGCCGGCGACCACCGATCATGCGCCCATGACCGACACCGCGCCCCGCACCGCCCGCCTCTGGTCCGTCGCCACGGCGGACGTCACTGCACCCGAGGCCCTGGCCCTGCTGCGCGAGTACTACTACGACGTGGCCAACCGCTACTACCGCCTGCACCTCGGCCGCGAAGGCACCCCCGAGGAACTGGAGTCGGGGCTGGCCGGCTCCCCCAGCGACGACCTCGCCGCACCGGACGGGCTCTTCCTGCTCGGCCACTACGACGGCGCGGCCCAGTCCTGCGCCGGGCTGCGCCGACGCGACGCCGACACCGTCGAGCTGACCCGGGTGTTCGTCCGCCCCGGCCTGCGCGGCACCGGCGGCGGCGCCCGGCTGCTCGCCGCCGTCGACGAGGCCGCCCGCTCGCTCGACGCCCGGCGGATCGTCCTCGACACCCGCCTCGACCTGGTCGAGGCCCGCGCGCTCTACACCCGCCACGGCTACCGCGAGATCCCCGCCTACAGCAGCGGCCCGTACGCCCAGGTCTGGTACGGCAAGGAGCTGGCCGGCTAGGTCGTGCCCTTAACCCGCCTGCGTCAGGGCGGCCGCCAGCTCCGCCGTCGAGGGCGGGTTGGCGCCGGGGCGGGAGACGGTCAGCGCGGCGGCCGTCACCGCCTGGGTGAGGCAGCCGGCGAGGTCGGCGCCGGCCGCGCGGGCGTGCAGGAAAGCCGCCGTGAAGGAGTCCCCGGCGCCGACGGTGTCGGCGACCGGCACCGGAACGGCTGCGGCCCGCGCGTGCCCGCCCTCGGCGGTGAGCGCGAACGCGCCGCCGGCACCCAGGGTCACCGCGACCACGGCCGGGCCGAGGGCGAGCCAGCGGCGCGCGACCGCCTCCGCGTCCTCGCCGGGGTAGAGCCAGGCCAGGTCCTCGTCGCTCGCCTTGACCACGTCGCTCAGCGCCACGCAGCGCTCGACCCGCCGCACGGCCTGCGCCCGCTCGCCCATCAGCGCGGGGCGCACGTTCGGGTCGTAACTGATCTGCGCCCGGCCGCGCCACCGCTCGACCAGCGCCAGCACCACCGCCGCGCCCGGGTCGGTGACCGCCCCGATCGAGCCGAGGTGGATCGCGCCCGGCGCTTCGGCGAGTTCGGTCGGCGGCAACGTCCACCCGATGTCGAAGGTGTAGCGCGCCCGCCCCTGTCCGTCGAGGCGCACCACGGCCGAGGGGGTCCGCGCCACCCCCGCGGCCCGGACCACCACCCCCGCCGACTCCAGGTGCGCCCGGATCAGCCGGCCGTTGGCGTCGTCCCCGAGCTGGGTGAGCAGGGTGGCGGGCCGCCCCAACCGGGCCAGGCCGTACGCGACGTTCGCGGGGCTGCCGCCGGGGTGGACGGTGTCCGGGGCGCCATCCGTGCGGACGACGTCGGCGACGCACTCGCCGATCACCAGAACGTGCGAATCGGGGCTGGTCACGGCGGCTCCTGGCATCCGGTACGCGGGCGTCGTCTCGGCCGCCAGCCTACGGGGTGCACCCGGGCATGAAGGACGGCCGCCGGACCTGGCCAGGTTCTCCGACGGCCGTGGCCTCGTCCGTCAGGGGGCGAAGCACTTCGAACGTTAGTCAGCGCGCGGCGGCCCCGCCATCGCTGTAGGCCGTCCGGGGGATGGCCTCGTGTCGACAGCCGTCCGGGCGGCGGCGCCGGGCGGGTGCCCCGGTCCGCTAGGGTCCGTGCCCGGTGCGTCGCGCACGTACCGCCGGCCGGCCCCGCTGCTCACCGGGGCTCCCGAAGCCACGAGTCCCGAAGCCAGGCCCCCCGGGGCCACGACTCCCGAAGTGCGGTGATCGCCCTGTCCAGGCCCCGTCTCGGCCTCGTCCTCCCACTCGTGCTCAGTGCGGCGCTGCTGTCCGCCGGCACCAGGGCCGCCACCGCCGCGGACGGCCTCGGCGACCCGGTCTTCCCCTCGCTCGGCAACAGCGGGTACGACGCCCTCGCCTACGACCTGTCCTTCGACTACCGGGCCGCTACCCGCACCGTCGACGCGACCGCGGTGATCACCGCCCGGCCGTCCCGCACCCTGGCGCGCCTGGAGCTGGACGCGCTGGGCCTGACCGTGCGCGCCGTCCGGGTCGACGGGCGCCCGGCGGGGTTCGCCGCCCACGACGAGAAGCTGACCATCACCCCGGCCCGGCCCCTGCACCGCGGCACCACCGCGCGGCTGACCGTCGAGTACACCGCCGACCCGCGCGCCAGGCTCCCGCACACCGGCTGGGTCCCGACCCCGGACGGCTTCGCGGTGGCCGGCCAGCCGGACAGCGCGCACACCGTCTTCCCGTGCAACGACCACCCCAGCGACAAGGCCCGGTTCAGCATCGCCGTCACCGCGCCCGACCGCCTGCTGGGCGTCGCCAACGGGGAGTTGGCGCAGACCGAACGGCTCGGCGACGGCCGGACCACCCGGCGCTACGCCTCCCGCGAGCCGATGGCCACCGAACTGGTGCAGGTCTCCGTCGGGAACTACACCGTCCGCGAGCGCACCGGCCCGCACGGCCTGCCGCTGCGCGACGTCGTCCCGACCGCCCGGGCCGCCGAACTCGAACCCGCCCTGGCTCTCACCGCCGACCAGCTGACCTGGGCCGAGCAGCACCTCGGGCCGTTCCCCTTCGAGACCTACGGCCTCCTGCCGGCCGACACCGACGACCCGGCCGCGTTCGGCTTCACCGGCCTGGAGACCCAGACCCTCACCCTCTACAAGCCGAACTTCCTGCGCCAGCCCGAGTCCGCGATCGGCTCGCACCAGATGCACGAGCTGGTGCACTCCTGGTTCGGCGACAGCGTCTCCCCCGCCAGCTGGGCGGACCTGTGGCTCAACGAGGGGCACGCCGACTACTACGCCCTGGTCTACCGCTACGAGCGCGGCTGGCCGGACGCCTGGGGCCACACCACCCTGGTCGACCGGATGCGGGCCCTCTACGGCCTCGGCGACCAGTGGCGGCACGACTCCGGACCGGTCGCCGCCCCCAGCGCCGCCAAGCTCTTCGACAGCCAGCGCTACACCGGCGGCGCGCTGGTGCTGTTCGCGCTGCGCGAGCGGGTCGGCGCCGAGGCCTTCGACCGGATCGAGCGCACCTTCCTGCGTGAGCACCGGTACGGCACCGCCAGCACCCGGGACTACCTGCGCATCGCCTCCGAGGTCTCCGGCCAGGACCTCTCCGGCTTCCTCACCGACTGGCTGTACGGGCTGCGCACCCCGCCGATGCCCGGCCACCCCGACTGGACGGTCACCCCGGTGACCGCGGACCCTGCGGCCGCCGCCCGTGGTGTCCCCACCGAGGCGCCGCACGGCTCCGGGACGCTCTGACCCACCGTCGCCCGGCCGGCCCGATCCGCGGTCCGCCCGATCCGTGGTCCACCGCCCCCTGCGTCCCACCCGTACGCCCCTGGCGCGCCGCATCGTGCGCCCGGACGCCCCGTGAGCGCCTCTGGCCGGACGGGCCCGACGGGGCCATCGTGGTGCCCACGGCCCGCCCGCCGCCCGGCCGAGTCCCGGCCGGCTCGCGGGCCGTCCAACCTCCCCGCGCCGGCCAGCCGAAAATCCCCGTGCCCGGAAGACAACCCGGAACACCGTCCAGCACGTTCATCAGCTGTGAGTAGGACACCACGATCGCGGCCCAGCAGGCCGCCACGGCTGACAGGGACGGCACGGACACCATGGCGGGGACGGCGGGATGAGGGATGGCACACCGGACTTCGAGGAGTTCGTCTCCGCCTGCGGCCCGAAGATGCTGCGGGTGGCCTGGCTGTTGACCGGCGACCCGCACCAGGCCGAGGATCTGCTGCAGACCGCGCTCGCCAAGGTCTGGCCCAAATGGGACCGGATCTCCATCGACCGGCCCGAGGCCTACCTGCGGAAGGTGCTGGTCAACTGCAACGTCTCCTGGTGGCGCCGCCGCTGGACCGGCGAACTGCCGCACGGCGAACTGCCGGAGCCGCCGCCGGCGAACGCGGACCCGTACGAAGGGGTGGTGCTCGGAGAGGTGGTCGCCCAGGCCGTCCGTGCCCTGCCGCCGCGCCAACGGGCCGTGGTGGTGCTGCGCTTCTTCGAGGACCTCAGCGTCGAGGAGACCGCCGAGGTCCTGGGCTGCAGCACCGGCACGGTCAAGAGCCAGACGCACCGCGCGCTCGCCGGCCTGCGCGGCCGGCTGCCGGCCCGGGAACTGCTGCTGGCGGGGGGACCTCGTGATCGGTACTGACCTGCTGGACCCGGACGACCCGAGGCCGGACGGCGGTGAGGGCGAGGACGAGCTGCGGATCCTGCTCCACCAGGCCGTACCGGAGCTCGCCACGCCCGAGGACCGGATGGAACGGGTGCGCGCCCGCGCCATCGGCACCCAACGCCGACGGCGGGCCGCCGGGCTCGGGGCCGGACTGACCGCCGGGCTGGTCGCCGCGGCGCTGGCCGCCGCGCCCGCGATCGCGCCCACGCCGGAGCGGGGGGTGGCGGCGGGGCCGAACATGGCGGCCGGACCGGCCGAGACGGTGCCGGGCGGGGAACCGCCCGCTCCGACGGCCGGCGCCGGCGCCAGCACGACACCGACCATGGTGCCGACGGCCAGGTCGCAGATCCACTTCACGTCGTACCCGAACCTGGCCCTCGACCTGCCGAGCGGCTGGTACAGCCAGGGCACCTTCAGCGGCGACCCCCGGAACGGCATCGGCTACCTGGCCAACGGGCCGATCGGCCCCGTGTCCCCCTGCCGGACGGCGGGCATCGCCTGCCCGTCCGACACGCTGTTGCCCGTCGGCGGCGCCCTCCTCACCCTCCGGTTGGTGGACCAACCGGACCTGGTCGGGAAGTTCACCACCTCATCGGCCGTCACCTCCGACATCGCGCTCGACAAGGAATGCCTCACGCTCGGCGGCACCCGTGAGCTCATCGGCCACCGGGCCGTCGCCCGGACCGGCACGCTGGTGCTGATCCAGCTGACGGCCTGCATGCGGGTGCCGTCGCACCTGACGATCCAGCAGGTGCAGCAGGTGCTGGACTCGATCCGGGCCGCCGAGGGGAGCAGTCCCTCGCCGACCACGACCCGCTGAGGACCGTCCGGGCCGTCCGGACCGCCCCGGGTTCAGTGTCAGTGGCTCCTGCTAGCGTCCCGAGCACGATCAGAGAACGGGGGTCCTCTCATGGGTGGCGAGCGGCGACGGGCAGGTGCCGGGGGCTGCGACCGGTGGACGGCGCGGCGGAACGGCGAAGGTGGCGTGGCGGCCCTGCACGGTGCGGACGCCCTGCCGATCACCGGCGGGCTGATACCCGGGGTCTGGTCGGTCTCCTCGGGTGCTGCCAGGCGGGCGTTCCACCGGTCCTGACGCGACCGGGACACGGCGGTGCGGGCCCGGCGGCCGTTGCCGGGCCCGCACCGGGCGGGTCAGTACCGGGCGGCTCAGTACCGCAGGACGGCCGCGATGTGGCCGCGGGCGTCGAGTTCGCCGGTGGGGACGAACTGCACCTTGGCTCCGGTGTCGAGGGCGCGCTCCACGATCTCGTCGACCATGTCCTCGCGGACGTCGGGCTCACCGGCCGCCGCCGGGACGAGGTGGTTGTCGGTCACCCGGACGGGCTGCCAGTAGTCCTCCTCCACCGCGACCACCGCGGCGCGGCCCTCGGCGACGGTCTGCCAGACCTCGTCGATGCCTGCGGCCAGGCCCTTCACACCCTGGGCCTGGTCGAGGCGCTCGTGCAGCTCGGTGACGGCCTTGCTGCCCTGCTCGGCGACCGTGGACCGGACGGCCTCGGCCACCGCGGCGGCGGCGGCATGGCCGAGGCCGCCGCGCGAGACCTGGGCGGTGGCCCGCTTGGCGGCGGTGCCGACCTCGTCGAGCAGGGAGATCGCGGCGGCCTCGCCGAGCACGTACAGCGGGCGGTTGTCGGCCTCCAGCACG
The DNA here is from genome assembly GCF_042720685.1 of Kitasatospora sp. NPDC058492. NCBI lineage: Bacteria > Bacillati > Actinomycetota > Actinomycetes > Kitasatosporales > Streptomycetaceae > Kitasatospora > Kitasatospora sp. NPDC058492. Next base: position 52,020 of record NZ_JBHXMU010000012.1, on the reverse strand, counting down.
GCGGCCAGCGCGGTGTCGGCCGAACGCAGGAAGCGGCGGGTCTCCTCGTCTCGGAAGGTGCTCGGTACGTCCCCGATCCGCTCCTTGCGCTCGACGTCCCAGTCCGGCGGGACCTGGTCGAGCGGGAAGGCGGCACTCGTGTGCTCGGCCAGGTGCGCCCCGCTGCCGCTGAAGAGGGCGACCCGGTCGGCGGCGACGGTCAGCACCCAGTAGGGCGCACCGGCGGTGTAGGCGGAGACCAGGTTGCGGGTCAGGAAGGTCTCGGACAGCACGACCCGGGCGGGCACCGGGCGCGGCAGGGACCACACCTGGTGCTCGCCGGGGGCGGCGTAGATCACCAGGCCGTCCTCGGCGTGCACGAGGTCGACCTCGGTGAGCGCGCGGTCCAGCTGCTCGACGACGTCCAGCCGGTCGGCCCGGCTGACCGCCTCGTCGGCGTGCAGCCGGTTCTTCGCCTCGGCGACGAGGTTGCGCAGGCGGACCGGGTCCTGGGTGTTGTCGGGCTCGCTGCGGTGGGTGGGCAGCAGAACGGAGACGGCCGGGTAGCGCCGGGGGCGGCGCAGCTCGGCGAGGACGGCTGGCGTTAGCTCGGCTGCGTGCATCGGGTGCCCTTCGTGTCGCGGTGGGGGGTCCTGGTCGATGAGACCGACGTCGATGAGACCGAAAGTGTGGTGATTCAACCGATTTGCCGGAATCATTCCCGACCCCTCCCCATCCCACCGCCCTCCCACGCCTCCCGCCACCGGAAAAGGCCCGGGGCCCGGCAGCCCGTCCGGCGCCCGCGGTGCCGCCGTTCGGCCGACCGGCCGTCACCGGGCTGCGGCTGTGCCACGGCCCCGGCCGCACGGCCACGGACGAGGGAATCCGCCGCCGCCCTCGTAACCCGCCCGGCGGATCGTCGTTGGACCCGCCATGAAGAAGCGCAGCATGCTCGCCGTCGCCTCGCTCGCCGTGGGTTTCGTGGCCTCGCTCACCGCACCGAGTGCGCACGCCAGTGCCGTCGGGGGGCAGGACGGAATGTCCGGGTCGCTGACCAGTGCGCCGGACGCGTTGCCGGGGCAGGTCGGGGACGCGGGCGGCGTGGTCGGGGAGGCGACCGGGTACGTGACGGGCTCGGCCGACGGACTGGTCGGTGTCACCCCCGCATAGCTCGCAGCAGCGCGGCGGTACGGCGTCAGGGCAGCTGGGCGCCGAGGTCCTGGGTCCAGTAGACGCCGGCGGGGCCGGTGGCCAGACCGATGCCGACGTCCTTGAAGCCGCAGTCCAGCATGTTGGTCTGGTGGATGCCGCCGTCCATCCAGTGGGCGACCACCGTGGCGGGGGACGTCGGGCCCCGGTCGAGGTTCTCGCCCCACTGGGACCAGCGGTAGCCGACGGCGGTCAGCCGGGCGTCGGTGCGGACACCGTCCGGGTTGACGTGGTCGAAGAAGCCGCGGGCGACCATGTCGTCGGCGTGCTTCTGGGCGGCCGTGTGCAGTCGGGGGTCGATCCGCAGGGGGGCGCAGCCCACCTTGCCGCGTTCGGCGTTGACGAGGTCGACGAGTTGGCGCTCCGGGCTTGGCGGCGGCGGGGCCACCGACCGGGTGGCGGTGGGTGACGGCGTGGCCGTCGCCGTCTCGCTGGGGGTCGGCGTGGGCGTGGCCGCCAGGGTGACCGGGGCGGAGGCCGGGGTCGCGGTGGGCACCGGGGCGGCGGGAGCGGCGGCCGGGGTGGTGGGTTCGGGGGCCGCCTCCAGCGGGGTTTCGGCGGGGTGCGACCAGACCAGGGCGAGGGTGGTGACGGTCACCACCGCCACCGCACCGCTCGCCAGGACGGCCTTGCGCGCGGCGGTCCCGGCCCAGCCGCCATGGGTGCTCGCGGCGGTCGGGGCGGCGGTGGCGACGGTGGCCGCGGTGTGCTGGAAGTGCAGCAGCGCGGGCGATCCGAGCGGGATCGGCACCAGGGCGAGGCCGGCCAGCAGCCCTTCGGCGGGGAAGAGGTCGCGGCCGAGGCGGTCGCAGGTGGCGCAGCCGCGGATGTGGCGGGCGATGCGCTTGCGCCACACGGAGTTGGGGGTGCCGTCGAAACCGGTGGTGACGTCGGCGAGTTCGGGGCAGCGGGGGTAGGCGCCGAGGGCGCGGACGACGATCCGGCCGGCTTCGAGCTGCTTCTTCATCCGCTGCACGCGGACGGCGGTGTGCTGCGGGGTCAGGTCGAGGGCTTCGGCCAGTTCGGCGCGGGTGAGTTCGCCGCTGGCCTCCAGCCACCAGAGGGCGAGGAGTTCGCGGTCGTCGGGGTCGAGCCAGCGGGTGGCCTCGGCGACTTCCCGGCGCTGGCCGGAGAGGCCGAGGCGCAGGACGGTGAGGTCGGTGAAGTCGGCCCTGGGGTCGGCGAGTTCCCAGGTCTCGTCGAGGCCGCCGACGGTGGGCTGCTGCTGGCCGGCGGCGTGGCGGCGACGGATCTGGTTCATGGTGATGGCGACCAGCCAGGAGCGGAAGGACTCCGGCTCGCGCAGCCCGTCCAGGCCGTCCAGGGCGCGGATCATGGTCTCCTGGGCGACGTCGTCGACGTCGGCGTGACCGTCCAGGGCGCGCCCGGCGACGTTGTAGACGAGCGGCAGCCAGGCGGCGACCAGCGCCTCCTGGGCCTGCCGGTCGCCCGCCTGGGCCGCGCGTACCAGGGTGGTCCCGGTCCTGTTCTGCACGTCAGCGTTCATGGTCCGCACTCCGTCTTGCCGTGTTCCGTCCGCCGCTGCCTCCTCGGAGACCTGTGGTGAGTGATCAGATAACAACAATTTGCGCGGAATCGGAAAACGGGCCCTGCCGGAGGGCCGGTCAGGCCGGGGCGGCGAAGACCTGGGTCCACCAGGGGCCGCCGGAACCGGTCCGCACACCGACCCCGAGCTGCTTGAACGCGCAGTTCAGGATGTTCGCACGGTGACCGGGGCTGTTCATCCAGGACTCCATCACCGCGGCCGGGTCCTTCTGGCCGCGGGCGATGTTCTCGCCCCAGGTGCTCCAGCGGTAGCCGGTCGCCTCGATGCGGTGGTCGGCGTGGTCTCCGTCGGGGCTGGCGTGGTCGAAGTAGTTGCGGTCCGCCATGTCGTCGCTGTGCGACTGGGCGGCGCTGGCCAGCCGGGGCTCGGCGCTGACCGGGCCGCAGCCGGCCTTGGCGCGTTCGACGTTGACCAGGTCGACGACCTGCTGGGCGGAGGAGGGCGCGGCGCCGCCGCCGACCGGGGTGGGCACCGAGGCGCTCGTAGGGGCCCCGGTGCGCTGCGCGGCGGCCGGGGTGCCGGTGGGCTTGGCGGGAACGGGAGCGGTCACGGGCGTGCTCGGGCCCGGCTTCCCGGTGGCCGTCGGGGTCGGCGTCGCCCTCGCGGTCGCCGGGGCTGTCGGGGACGCCGGGGCGGCGGGGGTGGTCGCGGCGGCACTGGCCGGAGCCGACGCCGGGTCGGTGGCGGCCGAGGTGGCCGGGGTGGCCGGCGGCGCGGCGACGTCGGGGCCCGCTCCCCCGGCGCCGGGGACCTGGATGCCGTCGTGGGTGCCGGCCTCGGCGGCTATCAGGGCGGCGTCCGCCGCCATCGCCTGGCCGGTGGTGTCCCGGTCGGCCTGCTTGCCGCCGTAGGCCGCGTAGCCGGCGCCGACCAGGGCGGCAAGCAGTCCGGTGCCGGCCACGGCGGCGGCGACGGCGGCGACCGGACCGACCGGACCGCGCCGTCGGGCCCGGCGGCCCCGACCTCCGGGGCGTTCCGTGTGCCGCTGGGCGGCCCGACGCGCGGCGCGGCCGCCGGGTCGGCCGGAGGCTCCGCTCCGTGCACCGCTCTCGGCACCGATCGCCGGGAGGATGGTCGTCCTGTCGTCGCTGTTCACGTGCCCACGCTTTCTGTCCGGGTCGGCGGGTCGGGTGCCGACACCTGGGAGACCGCCCGGCGGCGCGCCGATAACAGAAAGTCCGAACGAATGTCCGGCGGCAGGATCACGGGCCCGGCCGCGACCGCACCCGGGGCCCGCTCCCAGGGCACGACCTCAGGCCGCCCGGACACGGGTCACGGGGCGTCCGGGGCCATGTCGTAGGTGACGAACATGGTCCGGGTGGCGACCTGGTCGTACTTGCTGCGGGCGCGGTGGTTGTCGTCGGCGGTGATCCAGCGGACGGTGTTCCAGCCGCGCTCGGCGGCGATCGCCCGCAGCCGGGCCAGCAGCTGGTCCACCGCTCCGCCGCCGCGCACCTCGGGCGCGACGAACAGGTCGTCGAGGAAGCCGCCGACGGCGCCGTGCAGGGGGCGGGCGAAGGGGCGGTAGTGGGCGAGCCCGACCGGCGTGCCGTCGCCGTCGCGGACCAGCAGGCCCTCCAGTTCGTGGTCCGGGTCGTGGAGCCAGGACCAGACCAGTTCGGCCTTCTCCTCCGGCATCGGCACCCGGTAGAACGCGCAGTAGCCACGGAAGAGTTCGCGCCAGGCGGGGTAGTCGGCGCGCTCCGGCGCGCCGACGCTCCAGCGGGTCGTGGTGGTCAACTCGGTCTCCCTCGGTCGGGCGGGCCCCGGGGTCGCCGGGCCGCGGTGTGGCGCCAGCATGACGGGCCGCCGGCTCCGCGCCGAACTCCACCACGGCCAAGACCGGCCGCCCGCGCACTCCACTCCGGCGCGGTACGGGCGCGCCGCCCGCCGTGCGCCGGCCGGTCGGGTGGCCGATCCTGGACGCCCGGCCACGCACCACCCGAGGAGCGCCATGCGGCTGCGGCACCTGGCCCAGACGTCCCGCGCCGTCGCCGCCGAGCCCGGACGGCGGGCCAAGACGGCGCTGCTCGCGGACTGCCTGCGCGCACTGGGCCCGGCCGAGGCCCCGGCGGCCGTGGGCCTGCTGTCGGGCGAGTCGCAGCGGCTGCGCACCGGCGTCGGCCCGGCGGGCCTGCGCGACCTGCCGCCGCCCGCCGCCGAGGCCTCGCTCGGCGTCCGGGATACCGAACGGGAATTGGAGCGGATCGCCGGGGTGCACGGGCCCGGCGCGCAGGCCGAGCGGCGGCGGCTGCTGGCCGGGCTGTTCGCCCGGGCGACCGAGGTCGAGCAGGCGTTCCTGCGCGCGGTGCTGGTCGGCGAGCTGCGCCAGGGCGCGCTGGACGTGCTGGTCGGCGACGCCGTCGCCCAGGCCGCCGGGGTGCCCGCGGCGGCGGTGCGCCGGGCGCTGATGTTCCGTGGCTCCGCCCGGGCGGTGGCGGAGGCGGCGCTGACCGGCGGGGCGCCCGCGCTGGCCGCGTTCCGGCTGGAGGTGGGCCGGGCGGTGCGGCCGATGCTGGCCGCCTCCGCGCCCGACGTGGCCTCGGCGCTGGAGCGCACCGGCCCGGCCGCGCTGGAGTGGAAGCTGGACGGCGTCCGGGTGCAGGTGCACCGGGACGGCGCGGAGGTCGCGGTGTTCACCCGCGGCCTGGACGACATCACCGCGCGCGTCCCCGAGGTGGCCGAGGCGGCGCTCGCGCTGCCGCTGCGCTCGGCGGTGCTGGACGGCGAGGCGATCGCGCTCGGGCCCGACGGGCGGCCGCGTCCGTTCCAGGAGACCGCCGCGCGCACCGCCTCCCGGCGGGATCCGGAGCGGCTGCGCGCCGAAGTCCCGCTCAGCGCCTTCTTCTTCGACCTGCTGCACCGGGACGGCGAGGACCTGGTGGACCGCCCCGGCCGGGAGCGGTGGGCGGCGCTGGACGGGGCGGTGCCGGAGGGCCTGCGGGTGCCCCGCACCGAGACCGGGGACGGCGAGCGGGCACTGGCGTTCTTCCGCGAGACCCTGGCCCGCGGTCACGAGGGCGTCCTGGTCAAGGACCCGGCGGCCGGGTACGCGGCCGGGCGGCGCGGTGCCGGCTGGATAAAAGTGAAGCCCCGGCACACGCTGGACCTGGTGGTGCTGGCCGCCGAGTGGGGCAGCGGCCGGCGGCGCGGTCTCCTCAGCAATCTGCACCTGGGCGCCCGGGCGGCGGGCGAGCCCGGACTTGGCCCGTGGGTGATGCTCGGCAAGACCTTCAAGGGCCTCACCGACGAGACGCTCGCCTGGCAGACCGCCGAACTCCTCGCCCGCGAGAGCGGGCGGGACGACTGGACGGTGCGGGTCCGGCCGGAACTGGTCGTCGAGATCGCCTTCGACGGTCTCCAGCGCAGCCCCCGCTACCCGGCGGGGCTGGCCCTGCGGTTCGCCCGGGTGGTGCGCTACCGGCCGGACAAGGGCGCGGCCGAGGCCGACACCGTCGCCACCGTCCGGGAGATCGCCGCCGCCGAGGGGCTGTGAGCCGTCCTTTGGCGGAGTAACGTCAATTTCAAACCCCTTTGCGGCGGCGCTGGACCGGCTCCGAACCGAATCGGCCATTCTGGACGATCCCCGCATCGCCCCTCCGTGGACGCAAGGGTGGCGGTTAGGTTGGCAATGACAACGAGAGGCGGCCGCCGGACGCCCGGCGCCGCATTGGCGAGAGGTGCTCGACCATGAAGGTGAGCGTCGACCGGGACCGCTGCTGCAGCTCCGGGATGTGCGTCCTGAACGCTCCGGAGATCTTCGACCAGGACGAGCAGGACAGTCTGGTGGTCCTCCGTCAGACCGAGTTCAAGCCCCCGCAGTTCGCCGTGCTGAGGCTCGCCGCCGAGCTCTGCCCGGGCGGCGCGATCACCGTCACCGAGGAGGACTCCGCCGAGGACGCCGGCTGACGCCCCCACCGGCTCCCGACGGTCCCCTGCCCGCGCCGACCCCGGCCACCGTGACGACCGCCGCTCCCGGCCGCCGTCGCGCGAACCGTCGACCCCGGCGCCACCCCACCCACCCGAGGACATTGCGACGCAAGGAGACCCCACCTTGACGAGCACACCCACCGCCCGGACCTTCCCGATGCCGGCCCCGCGCGACGCCGGCTGCCCGTTCAGCCCGCCGCCCGCCTACACCGAGGCCGCCGCGACGGCGCCCATCACCCGCGCCGCCCTGCCCGACGGCGAGTCCTGCTGGCTGGCCACCGGCTACGCCGAGGTCCGCACCATCCTGTCCGACCGCCGCTTCAGCGCGGACGCCCGCCACCCGGGGTTCCCGATGCTGGTGCCCGGCCGCCGGGAGGCCCTCCTCGCCAACCCGAGCTTCCTGCGGCTCGACGACCCCGAGCACGCCCGGCAGCGCCGGATGGTCACCGGCGACTTCCTGGTCAAGCGGGTCGAGGCGATGCGCCCCGGCATCCAGCAGATCGTCGACGAGGCGCTCGACCGGATGACCGACGGCCGGACCGAGGCCGACCTGGTCGCCGACTTCGCGCTGCCCGTCCCCTCGCTGGTGATCTGCCTGCTGCTCGGCGTCCCGTACGAGGACCGGGACCGCTTCCAGGGCCTCAGCCGGACCCTGCTCAACAAGCACAGCTCGGCCGAGGAGGTCCAGGCCGCCTCGGACGAACTGCGCGAGTACCTGGGCGGCCTGGCCGCCCGCAAGCGGGAGGAGCCGGGCAACGACATACTCAGCCGGCTCGCCGTCCGGGACGACCTCACGCCGGACGAGGTCGCCACGACCGGCATCCTGCTGCTGATAGCCGGGCACGAGACGACCGCGAACATGATCTCGCTCTCCACCGCCCTGCTCCTCGACCAGCCCGAGCAGATCGCCAGGCTGGCCGACCCGGCCGCGCTGCCCGGCGCCGTCGAGGAACTGCTGCGCCACCTGACCATCGTGGACCACGGGCTGCCCCGGGTCGCCTTGGAGGACGTCGAGCTGGGCGGCACCGTGATCAAGGCCGGGGAGGGCGTGATCGCGCTGATCTCCACCGCCAACCAGGACGAGGAGATGTTCGGCGGCGCCGACCTGCGGCCGGCCGACGAGCTCGACCTCGACCGGGACGCCCGGCGGCACATGGCCTTCGGCTTCGGCGTGCACCAGTGCCTCGGGCAGCCGCTCGCCCGCGCCGAGCTCCAGATCGCCCTGGCCACCCTGTTCCGGCGGCTGCCCGGCCTGCGGCCGGCGGCCACCGGGGAGGGCCGGAAGTTCCGCTCGGAGGCGTTCATCTACGGAATGCGGTCGCTGCCCGTCACCTGGTGACGGCCGTCGGACGGAGGGCGGGGCCGGCCGGCGACCGGACAGGGTCCAGGTCCTGTCCGGTCGATCTTGGCGCCCGGCAAGATCGGCCGGACAGGGTCTAGGGGCTCTCTTTCGGATCACGTCGGATCAGCGCGCGGCGTCGGAGTGCGTGCATCGCAAGGCGGAGGAGGGAGTCCATGCGGTGGGGGCACCTCCCGGCCGGAGGCTGGGGGCCATCGGCGACCGACGACAACGCGGCGAGGTGCGTGCTCCGGCGTCGCGCGCCCGGCATGATCCGAAAGAGAGCCCCTAGGCCGTTCGGCTGGCCCCGGGGCCGGGGCGGGGGCAGGCTGGGGGGTGAGAGACAGACCCGGCCCTGCCGCACCCCGGCTCGGAGCGCGCCCGGACCGGCCGAGGAGACGGAGCCCGCCATGACCGACATGAGCGAACGGGCCGAGATGAGCACGGACCGTGACGAGGACGTCCGCGCCGCGGATCCCGAAGAGGGCATCACCTCGATGCAGAACCTGCACGCGCAGGACACCTCCCAGGCGGAGGGCGAGCCCACCCTGGAGGAGTCCGGTCCGGACCGCTGAACAGCTGTGAGCACCCGACCGCCCGGTGGGACCGGGCGGTCTTCGCGACCGCAGGTGTCGCTGCCCGGACAGCGGCTCACCGGCGGGGGAGGATAAGCGCATGACCGAACACGATCAAAACGGCAGGCAGGCCCGACCGCCCGTCGACCCGCGCACGTCGTGGGCGACCTGGACCACCCAGTCGATCATCAGCGGCCCCGGCGGGGTCGCCACCACCGAGATCGGCCCCATCTCCGGCGACCTCACCGTGCACACCACCTGGGTGGACGGCGAGGCCCGGCTCACCGTCCAGTACTCCGGCGCGCTGGACTGGTACACGGTGACCGGAAGCCCCGTCCCGGCGGCCGACGAGACCACCGCGCGGGCGATACACCAGGCGATGGTGAACGGCGTCAAGGCCGGCCGGGGCGCGGCCGCCCCGGCCCCGCCGGACAGGCTCTAGCCAGGAGCCCCCCACCGGACAGGACCCAACCAGAAACCTCAGTCCCCCGGGACGACCTCGCCCCGCACCGCCGGCGCCGCGGCGGCCCAGTAGGCGCGGTCGACCGGGGGACGCGCACGCAGGTCCGCGCGGACCTCGCCGGCCAGCCGGCGGGTGTCGCGCCGGTTGACGGTGGCGCCGATGCCGGCGCCGACCAGCAGCGGGGTGAGCGACGGCAGGCGGCGCAGCGAGCTGCGGGTGAGTCGGCGGCTGAGCTGCTGGCGCACCTCCGCCCCGAGCGCCAGTGCGGCGAACCCGGCCGGCCGGGACAGCAGCTTCGCGTCGATCCCCCGGCGGTTGGCCCAGGCGCTCAGGTAGGCCCCGGCCCGCTGGGTGACACTGCCCGGCGCCCGGGCGCCGTAGACCTCGTGCAGTTCGGCGATCAGCTTGATCTCCACGGCCGCGACGGCGAGCGTCTCGGCCGCGATCTCCACCGGCATCGCGGGCGGCACCGGCAGCATCGCCGCCGCGCCCACGCCGGCGCCGAGCGCGCCGGAGGCCCGGGCCGCGCCGGTGACCAGCAGGTCGGCCAGCGCCTCGGGGTCGGCCGCGCCGGGGTGCTGGGCGCGCAGCGTGGCGAGGTCGCGCACGGGGATCCGCGGCGCGGCCTGTACCAGCTGCTCGGTGAGGGCCCGGCCGCCGAACGCGGCACCCTTGGCGGCGACCCGGCCACCCCGGCCGAGCAGGTGGGCCACGTTCGCCACCAGGGCCCGGCCGCGGCCACGGCCGGCCCGGTACTCGGCGATCTGCCACTCGCCCTCGGGCTGCTCGGCCCGCTCGACCAGTTCGGCGAGCTCGCCGGCCAGGCCGGCGTCGGGCACGGGGGCGGGCACGGGGGTCGGGGCGGGCTCGGGGACAGGCCTGGAACGTCCGGGTTTACGGAAGACTGCCATGGATGTCCGGTACCCCCTCCGCCCCCGGGGTACGCCCTACCCGGTGATCTCGACCCCGCGCCAGAACGCCACCCGGCCGCGGATCTCCTCGGCCTCCGGCTTCGGGTCGGCGTAGTACCAGGCCGCGTCGGGGTTGGTCCGCCCGTCCACGTCCAGCGTGTAGTAACCGGCGGTGCCCTTCCAGCCGCAGACGGTGGTGGTGTCGGACGGACGCAGGAATTCGGTCCGGACGGATTCGACCGGAAAGTAGTGGTTGCCCTCGACGACGACGGTCTCGTCGCTCTCGGCGACGACGGTGCCCTGCCAGCGCGCTGTGGTCATGCCGCCGATTCTGCCCCAGGGGCGGACGGCACCCCGGTGGTTCGCGGAAATCGTCCGCGGATGCCGGACGGCCAGGACGGCGGTCAGAGCAGCGGCCAGGGCAACGGTCAGGGCAGCGGCTCGGCGTGGACCGGCAGGTGCGGGGACTGGTGGCCGCCGCTGGCGAGCATCCGGACCTCGCCGGCGTTGCTGATCTCGGCACGGACGATGCCGCTGGCGTCCTCGTACACCGGGTGTCCGCCCGGGCCCGTCGCGCTGGTGCGGACGACCACGACGACGTCCTGCGGGGCCTGGGTGCCGGGGGTGCCGGGGAAGGTGAGCACGTAACGGTTCGCGGGGGTCATCTCCATCTCCTGTCCCGATTGTCCCGATCTCCTGGTCCCGATGCGTGGCCGCGTTCGGCGGGCCCGCCGAACGGCGGTCGGCCTACGCGGTGGCCTCGGCGGCCCGGGCGGGCGCGCCGCGGACCTCCAGCTCGGTGAGCAGCCGGGCGGTGGCCTCGGCGACCGCGTCCACGGCCCGGTCGAAGGCCTCGCGGTTGTGCGCCGCCGGGGCGCGGAACCCGGATACCTTGCGGACGTACTGCAGCGCGGCGGCGCGGAAGTCGTCCTCGTCGGCGTCGAGCGTCACCGGCGGGCGCAACGTCTTGATGTTGCGGCACATGCACCCAGTCTCGCGCGTGGACGCCGTACTGGCGACCCCCTCCCGTCACACGCACCTCACGGCGGCGTCATCCGGCCGGATTAGGATGCCGGACGAACGAATCCCCCCGTCCCGCCGCGCCTCCCCGTCCGCGGGCGTCACCCCGGAGTCACCCCCTTGCCTCTCGCGCTGCTCGCGCTGGCCGTCACCGCGTTCGCCATCGGCACCACCGAATTCGCCGCCATGGGGCTGCTCCCCCAGGTCGCCGACGATCTGCACGTCTCCATCCCGCAGGCCGGCTGGCTGATATCCGCGTACGCGCTGGGCGTGGTCATCGGCGCCCCGCTGCTCACCGCGCTGGCCTCCGGCCGGCCGCGCAAGGCGGTGCTGGTGGCGCTCGCCGGGCTGTTCGCCACCGGCAACCTGCTGTGCGCGCTCGCACCGGACTTCTGGACGCTGGCCGCCGCCCGACTGGTCACCGGACTGCCGCACGGCGCATTCTTCGGGGCCGGCGCGGTGGCCGCGGCCGAACTGGTGGCCCCCGACCGCCGGGCCCGGGCAGTGGCCGTGATGTTCTCCGGCCTGACCATCGCCAACATCGTCGGCGTGCCGGCCGCGACGCTGCTGGGCCAGCACCTGGGCTGGCGGGCGACCATGCTGGTGGTCGTCCTGATCGCCGCCGCCGGGACGCTCGCCATCGCCCGGCTGGTGCCGTCGCTGCCCTCCCCCGGCCAGGCCGGGCTGCGGCACGAGCTGCGGGCCTTCCGCGACGGGCAGCTGTGGCTGGCGCTGGCCACCGTGGTGTTCGGCTGCGGCGGCTTCTTCGCCTGCTACAGCTACATCGCGCCGCTGCTCACCGAGGTCTCCGGGTACGCCACCGGCTCGGTGACGCTGGTGCTGGCGCTGTTCGGGGTGGGGATGACGATCGGCAACGTGATCGGCGGGTTCGCGGCCGACCGGGCGCTGCGCCCGACGGTCTGCGCCGCCTTCGTGCTGCTGGCCGCCACCCTGGCGCTGTTCGCGGTGACCGCGCACGCCCGCTGGTCGGCCGCCGTCACGGTGGTGCTGATCGGACTGTTCGGCTTCGCGATCGTGCCGGCGGTACAGACGCTGGTCCTGCAGAAGGCGCGCAGCGCGCCGACGCTGGCCTCGGCGACGGTGCAGGGCGCGTTCAACCTGGCCAACGCGCAAGGCGCCTACTTCGGCGGGCTGGCCCTGGACGCCGGGTTCGGCTGGACGGCGCCGACCCTGGTGGGCGCCGTCCTGGCCGCTTCGGGCGCGCTGATCGCGGTGCTCGCCTGGGCGGCCGACCGGCGCCGGCCCGTGCCCGCCGCACCCGAGCGGGCCGCGGCGGCTCCGGCCACGGCGGCTCCGGTCGGCGTCCAGAATTAGGCCTGGGGCTGGGGCTGTGCCAGGGGTTCGAGCTCGCGGTGGGCGGCGGCCAGCAGCAGGTAGCCCTCGCCGTTGGCCTTGATGCCGGCCTTCTCGTCCTCGGTCAGCTCGCGGCGGACCTTGGCCGGGACTCCGGCGACCAGCGAGCCGGGCGGCACCCGCATCCCCTGCGGCACCACCGCGCCCGCCGCGACCAGCGAACCGGCGCCGATCCGGGCGCCGTTGAGCACGGTGGCGTTCATCCCGACCAGGGCGTCGTCCTCGACCACGCAGCCGTGCAGCACCGCGTTGTGCCCGACCGAGATCCGCTCGCCGACCACCAGTGGGAAGCCGGGGTCGGCGTGCAGGGTGCAGTTGTCCTGGATGTTGCTGTCCTGGCCCACGGTGATGGACTCGGCGTCGCCGCGCAGCACCGCCCCGTACCAGACGCCCGCGCCGGAGCCGATCGTCACGTCCCCGACCACGACGGCGTTCGGTGCGAGGAAGGCGCTCGGGTCGACGGTGGGCGCCTTGCCCCCGACTGCGGCGATCAGCGGCTCTGCCATGTCTCGTCCTCCTGGTGACGGTCGGCCGTTCCTGTCGCCGGACAGCGTAGGGGGCGGTCCGACCCGCGGCCCACGCCCTACCCCTGCCCGCCGCAGACGCCGGCGTTCACCACCCGCTGCCAGGCGGCGAGGGCCGCGGCCGGATCCGGCGTGTCGTAGAAGGTCGTGCTGTTGGCGAACTGGCGCTTCCCGTCGAGCGAGCCGAGCATCATCGTGCTGTAGCCGGGGATCCCGCCGGCGTGGCCCCAGAACGCGCCGCACGGGGTGTCCACCCGCTGGAGGCCGAGCCCGTAGGCCTGGCCCCCGCCGTGGGCGGTGGTCTTCTGCATCTCGGCGAGTTCGGCGGGGCGCAGCAGCCGGCCGCCGAGCAGGGCGCGGATGAACGTCGTCAGGTCCGCGGTGGTGGAGATGCCCGCGCCGGAGGGGCCGGCCATGGAGGGGTTGAGCGCGGTGACGTCGGCCGGGCCGCTGTCGAGCTTGAGGTAGGCGTGGGCGTGCGGGCCGGGGATGACCGGGGAGTAGAGCGGCATCGAGGTGCCCGTCAGGCCGAGCGGGCGGATGATCCGGCGTTCCACCTCCTCGTTCCAGCCGTGGCCGGTGAGGTGTTCGATGATCAGCGCGACCAGGGCGTAGTTGGTGTTGGAGTACTGCCAGTCCTGGCCGGGGCGGAAGGCGGGCGGGTACTTGTCGGCGAGGTCCACCTGGTCCTGCGGGCTGTAGGACGTGTAGCGGCCGGTGTCGAGCCAGTTCTGGTCGTAGGAGTTGAAGGCCGGGTCCTGGGTGTAGTCGGCGACGCCGCTGGTGTGGTTGAGGAGTTCGCGGACGGTGATGTCCGCGCTGTTCGGCACCGCGCCGGGCAGCAGGCTCTCCACGCGGTCGTCCAGTCCCAGTCGTCCCTCGCCGACGAGTTGGAGCAGCACGGTGGCCACGAAGGTCTTGGTGGTGCTGCCGATCCGGAAGCGGCCCGCGGGGTCGGCGGGGGTGTCGGCGCCGAGCCGGGCGACGCCGCCGGCGGCGCGGTGGACGAGCCGGCCGTTCTCCCGTACGCCGGCGAGGGAGGAGGTGGCGACGTTCTTCGCGGTCAGGTCGGCGAGGGCGGTGTCGAGGGCCGTCCAGTCGGTGCTGCGCTCGGTGGCACTCGCCGGGCGGGCCGCGTCCTGGGCGGCGGCGGCCGGGGCGAGCGCGGCGATCAGGCCCGCGCCCGCGAGGGCCGCGACGGCGGCGCGCAGGGCCGGCCCGCGTCGGCGGCGCGGGGTGGTGGCGGCTGGGTCGGTGGTCATGACGTCCTCCCTGGTCCGGTCGGCAGGGCGGTCAACATCCGCCGCTGCCACGGTCTTTGACACCATGGCAGGGCGACTGCGGGGCGGTCGTCAGCCTCCGGGGCAGCACGTCTGCTACCTGGGGAGGGGCGTGACCCTGACGGGGTCCCGGAGCCGCGCCCCCGAGACGGGTCGGGGGCGCGGCGGGCCGGGGCGGGTCAGGAGGCCGGTGCCTTGGTGCGCAGGATCTCGATGAACGCGCGCAGCCACGCCGGGTGGTCGGGCCACGCGCGGGCCGAGACGACCACGCCGTCCACCACCGCCTCGCCGTCGACGAATTCGGCGCCCGCCGCCTTCACGTCCGGTGCCAGCGCCGGGTAGGCGGAGCTGCGGCGGCCGGACAGCACCCCGGCGGCGGCGGTGATCAGCGGGCCGTGGCAGATCTGTGCGACCGGCTTGTCGCCGGCGAAGAAGTGCTGGACGATCCGCTGCACGTCCGGGTCGTTGCGCAGGTACTCGGGGGCGCGGCCGCCGGGGATGACCAGCGCGACGTAGTCGGCCGGGTCGACGTCGGCGAAGGCGAGGTCGGCGGGCCAGGTGTAGCCGGGCTTCTCGGTGTAGGTGTCGTAGCCGTCGACGAAGTCGTGGACGACGAACTGGAGTCGCTTCCTGGTCGGGGCGGCGATGTCGACCTGGTAGCCCTCCTCGCGCAGCCGCTGGTACGGGTAGAACACCTCCAGCGACTCGGCGGCGTCCCCGGTGACGAGCAGGATCTTCGATGTCATCGCCGACATCCCTCCACATGGTCGAGCGTCCGACACGGCGTGGACCCCGGCCGGTGGCCACCGGCCGCGGGCCCGGACCAACCTCCCGCACCGGCCGCGCCGTTGGCAACAGGGCGCACCGGGCGTACTGCGGCGCGTCACCGGGCGTACGCGCCCGCCGGGGGCCGTGCGCGCCCGGTCACCGCCCGGCTGCGGGCCGCGGCTGCCCGCGTCCTAGACTCCTGCTGCCCGCCACGACCGCACACCGGAGGAGCCCATGCCGGACCGCACCACCTACCTCGTCCTGCCCGGCTACCAGGACTCGGGCCCCGAGCACTGGCAGACCCGCTGGGAGGCCGCCGAACCGGACGCCTTCCGCCGGGTCCAGCAGGCGGACTGGGACCACCCCGACCAGAGCGACTGGATCGCCCGGGTGGACGCGGCGGTGGCCGGGGCCGCCGCCGACGGGCCGGTGGTGCTGGTCGCCCACAGCCTCGGCTGCGTCACGGTGGCCCGCTGGGTGGCCGCCGCGCCCGCCGGGCGGACCGCCGCGGTGCGCGGCGCGCTGCTGGTCGCCCCCGCGGACATCGACACCGCCGAAGTCCCGCAGCTGACCGGCTTCCGCCCGGTGGCCCTGGCGCCGTTCCCGTTCCCGGCCGTGGTCGTCGCCAGCACCGACGACCCGTGGGTCAGCCCCGAGCGGGCCCGGCTGTTCGCCGGGGCGTGGGGCGCCCGGTACGTCGAGCCGGGCGCGTACGGGCACCTCAACTCGGGCTCCGGGCTGGGCGACTGGCCGGAGGGCCGCAAGCTGCTCGCAGAGCTGTGACGCATCGGACGGGGGGACGATGAGGAACCGGATGCCGAAGGCCAGGCGCACCCTGGTCCGGCTGCTGCTGGCGGGCGGGGCGGCGGCCGTGCTGCTCTACACCGAGGGGCAGTGGGAGAGCCGCTCGGGCGGGCTGATGCTGGTCGCCGACCTGCTCAACCGGCCCGAGCTGCTGCTCGGCGCGGCGCTGGCCGCGCTGATCGCCGCCGCCTGGCTGGGCGACCGGCGCACCGCCGTACGGACGGCCACCCGGGCGGTCACGGTGACGGCCGGGGTGGTGTTCCTGCTCGGCGTGCTGGCCGCGCACAAGGTCTCGGCGGCCGAGACGCGCAGCCGGGAGACCGCCCCGGCTCGCCAGGAGCTGGCGCTGGTCGTGGTGCACCGCTCGTACGCCACCGCGCCGAAGGACAACGACGACTGGCAGGTGCTGCTGGAGGTCGGCGCGGGCTGGTCCGCGCGGCGCTGGTCACTGGCCCAGATCGGCCGGGCACCGGACGACGCCCGGCTGGTGGAGGCGAGTTGGACCGGCCGGGACCAGATCACCGTGGTCACCGACTCCTACCGGCGGGTCTTCAACCTGGACCAGGACACCGGCGAGCCGGTCGAGGCGCGGTAGCGTCCGCGCTACGGCAGCCCCACCGCGTGGGCGAACCGCCTGAGTACGGGTACTCAGGCGGGGCCGGGCGGTTCACTGGTCCTGGTTGTCGCCGGGGTCGGCCGGCGCGGCGGGGGCCAGCGGGGTGGACTGCCCGGACTGCGTGGACTGCCCGGACGGCGCGGAGCGGCCGACCGGACTGTTCGGGTTGAGCGGGCCGACCGGGTTGCCCGTGCTGCCCGGGGTACTCGCGTTGCCCGGAGTGCTCGCGTTGCCGGGGCTGCTCGGGTTGCCGGGGCTGCTCGGGCGCTGCTTGCCCGAGCCGCTCCCGCAGGTGCCGGTCGGCGAGCCGCTGGGGGTGGCGCAGTTCGGGTCGCGCTTGGGCGGGTCCGGGATGTAGACCGTCGGGAACTCCTTCTCCGGCATGTTCCGGACGGCGTCGCTCATCGCCTGCTCCCAGATCGGGCCCGGGCCGGTCGCGCCGAAGACCTCCTGCTGGTAGTGGCCGCCGATCCGGATGTTCTTCATCGGCACCTTGGTGCCCGGGCTGCCCAGCCAGACCGAGCCGACCAGGTTGCCGGTGTAGCCGGTGAACCAGGCCGACTTCTTCTCGTCCGTCGTCCCGGTCTTGGCCGCGATCTGCCGGCGGTCGTCCAGCCTGAGGTCCTTGGCGGTGCCCTTCTCCGTCACGCCGAGCAGCACGCTGTTGATCACGTCGGCGGTGTCCGTGGACATCGCCTCGGTGCACTTGGCCGGGCTCACCGGGACGTCCTTGCCGTCCACCGTGGAGATCTTGTTGATCGCCAGCGGCGCGCAGTAGGTGCCGCGGGCGGCGAAGCTCGCGTACACGTTCGCCATCGTCAACGGGCTCACCTCCTGGGTGCCGAGGCCGAGGGCGGGCAGCTCCTGCAACGGGTCACCGCCGGCCTTGCCGGTGACACCCAGCTTGTTGGCCATCTGCTTGACCGCGCAGAGGCCGATCTCCTGCTCCATCTGCACGAAGTAGGTGTTCACCGAGAGGGCCATCGCCTCCTTGAGCTCGTACGGGCCGACCTCGCGCGCGCTCTCGTTCGGGATGCTGCCCTCCTTCTTGCCCTTGCTCAGGTTCTTCCAGGTGCCGTCGCAGGTCCTCATCGTCGGCCAGTCCATGCGGTTGGGCGAGTCGTACCGCTGGGTGGGCGGCAGGCCGGCCTCCAGGGCGGCGGCGGCCACGATCGGCTTGAAGTTGGAGCCGGGCTGGAAGCCGATGCCGCCGCCCATCGCCGCGTCCACGTTGTAGTTGACGACGGTCTGGTTCTTCTCCTTCGCCAGACCGTAGGGGCGGGTCTGCGCCATCGCCAGGATCTTGCCGGTGCCGGGCTCGACCATCGTCATCGCCGCCGAGACCGGGTCGGTCACGTACACCTGCTCGGAGACGGCGTTCTGGGCGGCGGCCTGCTTCTCCGGGTCCAGCGTGGTGTAGATGTTGAGGCCGCCGGTGTCCCACAGCTTCTTGCGGTCGGCGGCGCTCTTGCCGAACACCGGGTCCTGCTTGACCACGTGGCGCACGTAGTCGCAGAAGAAGCCCATGCCGGCCTGGGCGGTGATGCAACCGTTCTGCGGGTCCCGGTACTTCAGGCCCAGCGGGGCGGCCTTCGCCTCCTTGGCCTGGTCCGCGGTGATGTGCTTGTTCTCGACCATCTTGTCGATGACGGTGTCCCGGCGCTTCTGCGCGGCCACCGGGTGCAGCTTCGGGTCGTACTGGGACGGGTTCTGCACCAGCCCGGCGAGCATGGCCGCCTCGGGGAGGGCGAGGTCCTTCGCGTCCTTGCTGAAGTAGCGCTGGGCGGCCGCCTGTATGCCGTACGCCTGATGGCCGTAGAAGGTGATGTTCAGGTAGTTGGTGAGGATCTGATCCTTCGTCAGGTCCTCCTCCAGCTTGATGGCGTACCGGAGTTCCTGGATCTTGCGGCCGAGCGTCTTGCGCTGCGCCTCCAGGACGGCCACCGGGTCGTCGCCGGCCTTCTCCACGTTGACGTTCTTCACGTACTGCTGGGTCAGCGTCGACGCGCCCTGGACGGCGGCGCCGCTCTCCGCGTTCTTGGTGATCGCCCGCAGGATGCCCTTGAGGTCGACGGCGCCGTGCTCGTAGAAACGGGCGTCCTCGATGTCCACCTGCGCCTGGCGTATCAGCGGTGACATCTGTTCGGCGGGTATCACCGTGCGGTCCCGCTCGTAGACCTTGGCGATCAGGCCGCCCTTGGCGTCGAAGACCTGTGTGGCCTGCGTCAGCGCCGGCGCCTTGAAGTCGTCGGGGATGCTCTCGAAGCCCTCGGCGCTGCTCTTGGCCCCGAGCCCGACGGCGCCCGCCGCGGGAAGGATGAGGCCGGCCAGCAGGACACCGCCGAGAGTGCAGCAGCCGAGGAACGTGACCGTGTGACCCAGGAATCCGATCGGGGTCTCACGGCGCCGCGGGCGCGGCACCCAGGTGTCGCCCGCGTCCGGGGCAGGTATGCGGCTCTTCGGTGACATAACTGGAACACTACGGCCGCGAATACCGTGCCAGGGCAGGGTGTTGGCGAAGCTTTGTCACAAATCCGCCACAGATTCGGCTCATTCCAGCTGGTCGGACGGGCGCCCGGGTTCGGACAAGGACCGTTCGCCTACGGCCTGTTGCTCCCGCCCGGATGCGCACCCGCCCGCAGCGCCCCGGCTACCGGAGGGTCAGGACGCGCGGGCCGTCCTCGGTGATGGCGACGGTGTGCTCGATGTGCGCGGCACGACTGCCGTCGAGGGTGCGCAGCGTCCAGCCGTCCGGGTCGGTGCGGTAGTCGTCCCGGCCGCCCGCCGTCAGCATCGGCTCGATCGCCAGCACCAGGCCGGGGCGCAGCGGGTAACCCCGGCCCGGGCGGCCCTCGTTGGGCACGTGCGGGTCCTCGTGCATGCTCCGCCCGATGCCGTGCCCCCCGAAGCCTTCGAGCAGGCCGTAGCGCCCGGCGCGGGCGACCTTGCCGATGGCGTGCGCGATGTCACCGATCCGGTTGCCGACCACGGCGGCGGCGATCCCGGCCTCCAGGGCGCGCCGGGTCGTGTCGATCAGTGCCGCATCCTCGGGCCGGGCGGCGCCGACGGTGAAGCTGACGGCGGAGTCCCCGGCCCAGCCGTCCAGGAGGGCACCGCAGTCGATGCTCACCAGGTCGCCGTCGCGCAGCCGGTAGCCGCCCGGGATGCCGTGCACGACGGCGTCGTTCACCGAGGCGCAGATGACGGCCGGGAACGGCACGGGCGCGAAGGACGGCCGGTAGCCGAGGAACGGCGAGGTGGCCCCGGCCGCCCGCAGCACGCCGTGCGCCACCTCGTCCAGCTCCAGCAGGCTGACGCCCACGGCCGCCGCGTCCTGCACGGCGGCCAGCGCGTCCGCCACCACTCGCCCGGCTTCGCGCATCGCGTCCAGGGCGGCGTCCGACTTGATTTCGACCATGGTGGGTCGTCTCCCCTCGATCCAATTCTTATACCGGTATTTGTATCACGGTCGAAGGTGGGGCGGCCGCGCGGCCGGACGGGAGCACCGGGGCGGGGCACGCGGCATGACCCCGGCAGGGAGGCCCTAGTATCGAAGGCATGGTGAGGACTCCACTGACCCCGTGGGAGCGCGAGCGCGGGGAGCGCTTCGGGGCGCTGCTGCGCGAGGCGCGCGGCGCACGCAGCATGGTCGAGGTGGCGGCGGTGGCCGGCGTCTCGGCGGAGACGCTGCGCAAGATCGAGACCGGACGGGCGCCGACGCCGTCGTTCTTCACCATCGCCGCGCTGGCGTTCGCACTGGATCTGTCGCTGGACGAGCTGGCGGCCGTGTGCGCGCTCCCGGAGGACGGCGAAGCCCTGTCGGCGTGACGCCTTAGCGCCTTGACGCCGACGGCTGAGCCCCGAGCGGCGCTCCCGGGCGATGGTCCCGGACGGCGGCGGCCCGCCGGGCGCGTGCTGCGCCGGGCGGGCCGTCGTAGGGCGGGCCGGTGGCCGTGAGTCGGGCCGGTGGCCGTTGGGCAGGGAGGTGGTCAGTTCACGGAGCTGTTGTAGCTGTCGATGGCGGGCTGGAGTTCCTTGGCCGCGTCGGCCAGGGCCTGCTGGGCGGTCTTGGAGCCGGCGATGGTCTGCTCGATGGCGGTCTCGACGCCCTTGCGGGCCTGCGGCATCACGCCGAGCAGGCAGCCGGCGGTGGCCGGGGAGGGCTTGGTGGCCTTGAGCTGCTCGATGGCCGTCTGGAACTGCGGGTACTTGGCGACCCACTCCTTGTCCTTGGGGTCGTCCAGGGACTTGCGGTTGACCGGGAAGTAGCCGGTGCCGGTGTGCCAGGCGGCCTGCTGCTCGGGGGCGGTGACGAACTTCTCGAACTCCCAGGCGGCGCGCTTCTCGGCGTCGGAGTGGCCGGGGCCGCTGATCCACAGCGAGGCGCCGCCGATGACCGGGCCGCCCTGGTCGGCGGCGGCGACCTTGGGGAAGGCCGCGGTGCCGACGGCGAACTTGGCGGCCTCGGTGTAGCCGCGCAGCACGCCGGTGGACTCCAGGTGCATGGCGACGGTGCCGGCCTTGAACGCGGCCTGGGCGTCGTCGGTGTTGCGGCCGGTGTTGGCCGCGTAGCCGCCCTTGACGAGGTCGGCCCACCACTGGACGACCTGCGCGCCCTGGGCGGAGTCGAAGACGGCCTTGCCGGCCTTGTTGCTGCGGCCGTTGTCCTGGTCGCAATACATGGTGCCGGACTCGGCGAGCAACTGCTCGACGAACCAGCCGTAGATGGCGGCGCCGAAGCCGTAGCGGACGGTCTTGCCGTCGGCGTCCTTCTTCGTCAGCTTCTTCGCCAGCTCGCCGAGTTCGGCGAGGTCCTTGGGCGGCTGGGCCGGGTCGAGGCCGGCCTCCTTGAAGGCGTCGGCGTTGAGGTAGAGCAGCGGCATGGAGGAGTTGAACGGCATCGAGACGAGCTTGCCGCCGACGGAGTAGTAGTTGCGGATGTTCGGGTCGAGGTCGTCGAGGGCGAAGCCGTCCTTGTCGGCGAAGGCCTGGGCCGGGACGGTCTGCTTGGAGTCGATCATGAACCGGGTGCCGATGTCGTAGACCTGCACCAGGGCGGGGGTGCCCTTCTGCTGCACCGCGGCCTTGTACTTGGCGACCAGGTCGTCGTACTTGCCCTGGAACTGCGCCTTGACCTCGATCTTGCCCTGGTGGGCGGCGTTGAACTGGCTGACCAGCCCGGTGAGGACCTCGGCGTTCTTCCCCGTCATCGAGTGCCAGAACTCGACGCCGGTGACGCCCGAGGCCTGGTCGAGCGCCTGGGCGCCGGGGGCGGCGTCGGAGGAGCCGCCGGAGCCGGAGGTGGAGTCGCCGGAGCTACAGGCGGTCAGGGACAGGCCGGCCACCAGCAGGGCCGCGAGCGCGCGGGCACTCTTCTTCACGGGAGGGTTCTCTCTCTGTCGGGAGGGACGTGCTCGAAGGAGCGGGAGGAGGCGGCGCAGCGGGTCAGCGGACGGCGCCCGCGGTGAGACCGCGGACGATGAAGCGCTGGCCGAAGACCACCAGGGCGA
Organism: Kitasatospora sp. NPDC058492; assembly: GCF_042720685.1. Lineage (NCBI taxonomy): Bacteria > Bacillati > Actinomycetota > Actinomycetes > Kitasatosporales > Streptomycetaceae > Kitasatospora > Kitasatospora sp. NPDC058492. Next base: position 30,151 of record NZ_JBHXMU010000012.1, on the reverse strand, counting down.
GCGTGGGCAGCAGGGAGAGCACGACGCCGGCCAGGATCAGGCCCGGGTCGGACATCTCGGAGTCGCGCAGCGAGGTGAGGCCGATCTGCAGGGTCTGCATGTTCGCCGTGCGGGTGATGATCAGCGGCCAGAAGTACTGGTTCCAGGCGGACAGGAAGACGTAGATCGACAGCGCCGCCAGGGCCGGCTTGTTGAGCGGGACGACGATCCGCCACAGGAACCGCCAGTGGCCCGCGCCGTCGATCCGCGCGGCGTCGCGCAGTTCGCCGGGCAGCTGCCGGAAGGCCTGCCGCAGCATGAAGGTGCCGAAGCCGGAGGCGAGGAAGGGCAGCACCAGGCCGAAGTAGGTGTTCCCGAGCCCCCAGCCGGACAGCGTCAGGTAGTTGGGGATGATGATGGCCTCCCACGGGACCATCAGCGTCGCCAGGAACACCCCGAACACCACGGCCCGCGCCTTGAGCGGCAGGAACACGAAGGCGTACGCGGCGAGGACCGAGGTGAACAGCTGGGCGAGCGTGATGACGGTCGCCACGATCGCCGAGTTGGCGTACTGCCTCGCCAGCGGGACGGTGTCGACGGCGCCGGAGAAGTTCCGCCCGGTGACCGAGTGGGGCACCAGCGCCGGCGGGTAGGAGGAGAGTTCGGACGGACTCATGAAGGCGCCGGCGATCGCGTAGTACACCGGGAAGGCCACGGTGACGACGGCGACGGCGAGCAGCAGGTAGACGGCGGCGCGGCCGAGCAGGTCGCGCGGCGAGCGGCCGGCCAGGACGCGGGGGCGCGGGCGCGGCGCGGCGGCCCCGTCCTGGGCCCCGGGCCCGGCCTCGGTGGCGGTCACGGTCATGCGTAGTGCACCTTCCGCTCCAGGACGCCGAACTGGACGGCCGTGCAGGCGAGGACGACCACGAGCAGCACCACGGCCTGGGCACTCGCGGTGCCGAAGTCGCTGGAGCCGTAGGCGAAGGCCTTCTCGTAGACGGAGTAGACGAGGGTCCGGGTGGCGCCGTCGGGGCCGCCCTTGGTGAGGATGTGGATCTGGCCGAAACTCTGCAGCGAGTGGACGGTGGAGACCACGGTCAGGAAGAACAGGTTCGGGCCGAGCATCGGCACGGTGATCGAACGGGCCAGCCGCAGCCCCGAGGCGCCGTCGATCCGCGCGGCCTCCAGGATCTCGCCGGGGATCGAGCCGATGCCGGCGGACAGCACCAGGACGTTGTAGCCGAGGCTCATCCACACCGTGGTGACGGCCACCGAGACCAGCGCGTACCGGGAGTCGGTCAGCCAGCCGATCGGGCCCAGCCCGACGTGCGAGAGCAGGCCGTTGAGCACCCCGCTGGCGGGGTTGAAGAACACCGCGAAGACCACGGACGCGCTGGCCACCGAGAAGGCGAAGGGCAGCGCGAACGCGGAGCGCAGCAGCCGCACGCCCCGGATCCGGTTCTCCAGGAGCAGCACCAGCACCAGCGCGCCCAGCACGCCGGGCACCACGGTGAGCAGCGTGAACAGGGCGGTGGTGACGAGCGTGCGCCGGAAGTCCGCCGAGGTCAGCAGCTCGGTGTAGTGCTTCAGCCCGACGTAGCGGGAGGGCGCGCCGAACAGGTCGTTGGCGTGTCCGCTCAGGTAGACGGTCCGTCCCAGCGGGTAGCCGATGAAGAGGACGAAGACCACCAGGGAGGGCAGCAGGAAGGCCCAGGCGAGGCCGTGCTCACCCCAGCGGCTTCGGCGGCCCGGGTGGGGCTTGGTGTGCGGTGCGGTCGGCATGGGTTTGCGCGTCCCGCCTTTCGTTGCGTCGGTTCCGGCCGAAACCGTGTCCTGCCCACACGACGGGTTGGAAACCCCACGGTGAGCAACGGGTGTCGGTGGGATTACGCGTTCGCGTCAGATTCGGCCGGTCGTGGGCGGACGGGCGTTGGGACGCGTCCCCGGCCGGTCGTGGGCGGGCGAGGTGTGCGGCGCGCCCCCGCCCGTTCCGGTACGCCCTCCGGTGGCCCCGGACTGTCGGTGGGGCGGGACTGTCGGTGGGGCGTCGTACGGTTCCCGGATGGACGACACCGAATTCGACATCCGGGCCGCGATGGCCGAATCCCTGCGGGGCCGCACGGGCACCCGGGCGCTGGTCGAGGGCTTCGCCGCCTACTGGGGCGAGCCGCTGCGGCCCGACGACGGCTTCACCGACGCCGAACTCGACGCCGCCGAAGGGCGCCTGGGCCTGTGGCTGCCGGCCGCGCTGCGCGAGGCGTACCGGCTGTTCGGCCGCCGGGAGGACCTCACCGGCAACCACAACCGGCTGCTGCCGCCGGAGGAACTGTTCGTCCTGGAGGGCGCTTTGGTGTACCAGGAGGAGAACCAGGCGTGCGTGCACTGGGGCGTCCTGCTGGCCGACCTCGACCAGGACGATCCGCCGACGGTGGGCCGGCTCGACCTCGCGGACAAGTCGGCGGAGTGCTGGGAGCCCTGGGAGGAGCGCTTCTCGACGGCCGCGGCGGTGATGGTGATGGTGGAGAAGCTTTTGCAGGACGACGAGTTGAGCGTGTTCGCCGAGTCCGGGGCGGAGGTGCCGGAGGGGCTGGCGGAGCTGCCCCGGCTCGGCCGCGGCTGCCGCTGGTTCACCGGGCCGGACGTGCTGGTCGTCGAGCTCGACGAGGACTTCGTGGTGGCCCGGGCCCGGACCGAGGAGGCCCGGGACGCGCTGGCCGAGCAGTGACCTGACGGCCCAACGCCTGGGTGCCGCCCGGCCGTTGGGCCACGGGTGGATCAGGCGACGGCCCAACGACGGGGCACCGAGCGGTCGTTGGGCCGTCGGCGGGTCAGGCGGTGGCGCCGCCGTCCAGGACGAGGTCGGCGCCGACGGTGAAGCCCGCCTCGGACGAGGCCAGGTACAGCACTGCGGCGGCGACCTCCTCGACCGCACCCGCCCGGCCGACGGGGAGGCTGTCCTTCATCCGCGCGGCCTTGTCGTCGGCGTTCTCGCCGGGCCGGGTGGACATGCTGGTGTCCACCGGGCCGGGGCTCACCATGGTGATCCGCACGCCGTCCGCGATGTGGTCGAGGGCGGCGCTGCGGGTCAGCGCGGTGACGGCGGCCTTGCTGGCGGCGTAGGCGCCGAGGCCGGGCACCCGCATGTGGACGCCGAGGTTGGACGACACGTTGACGATCGCGCCGCCGCCGTGGGCCCGCATGTGGCCGATCTGGTGCTTCATGGCGAGCCAGGTGCCGGTCAGGTTGACCGCGAACACCCGGTGCCACTCGTCCTCGTCGATGTCGGCGACCGGGCCGACGGCGCCGAACACGCCGGCGTTGTTGACGGCGACGTCCAGGCCGCCGAGGAGTTCGACGGTCTCCCGGACCAGCCGGGCGGCGTCCTGACCGTCCGCCACATCGCCCGTCAGCGCTACGGCCTTGCCGCCCGCCTGCTCGATCAGCTCGACCGTCTCGGCGAGCGGGCCCGCGCTGCGGCCCGCGACCGCGACCCGGGCGCCCTCCCGGGCGAAGGCGAGCGCCACGGCCCGTCCGATACCGCTGCCGCCGCCGGTGACCAGGACGGACTTGTCGGTGAAACGCGTGGTCATGAGAGGTGCTCCTTGATCTGGATGGTGCGTTCTGGGGCGGTGTCGGTATCTGTGGCGGCCTCGGGAGTCGCCCGCGACAGCGTGGCGACGGCGAGGGCGGTGAGGGCCAGGGCGGCGCCCGCCGCCGCGAAGGCCGTGGCGTAGCCGCCGACCACGCTCGGGCGGGTGGCGGCGAGCGCCATCAGGGCGGCCACCCCGGCGGTGGGGCCGAGTTCCATCGCGGTGTTGAGCACGCCCGCGGCGAGACCGGTCCGCTCGGGCGGCACGCCCGCGGTGGCGAGCACGGCCGCGCCGGCGAAGGCGGCCGCGGCCCCGGCGGGCAGCAGGAGCAGACCGGGCAGCAGCCCGGTGGCGTAGTCGCTGCCGGGGGCGAGGCCCGCCAGCAGGCCGAGCCCGGCCGCCGCGAGGGCGAGCCCTCCGGCGGTGACCGCGACGGCGCCGTAGCGGGCGGTCAGCGGCCCGGCCAGGCGGCCGGCCGTCAGCAGCGCCGCCGCGTACGGCAGGAACGCGGCGGAGGTGGCCAGCACGCCCCAGCCGCGGACCTGTTGGAGGTAGAGCGCGAGCAGCAGGAAGGTCAGCGCGGTGCCGGCGGCGGTCGCCATGACGGCGGCGAGGGCGGTGGCCCGGCGGCGGTCGGCGATGAAGCCGGGCGGCAGCAGCGGGTCGGCGGTGCGCCGTTCGACGGCGGCGAAGGCGAGCAGCAGGGCGAGCCCGGCCGCCAGCGGCAGCAGCGTCCCGGGGTTTCGCCAGCCGTGCTCGGTGGACGCCACCAGGCCGTAACTGGCCGCGCAGACACCGGCGGCGGCCAGCGCGGCGCCGGGCAGGTCCAGGGCCGGCCGGCGGTCGGCGGACGGTCGACCGGCCGGGTCGGCGGGCGGTCGACCGGCCGGGTCGGCGGGCGGTCGACCGGCCGGGTCGGCGGGCGGTCGACCGGCCGGGTCGGCGGGCGGCAGCGAGCCGGAGCGGGCCAGGCCGACGAGGGCGACCAGGACGGGCACCGCGAACAGCCAGCGCCAGGAGACCCAGGCGGCGACGGCGCCGGAGAGCAGGTTGCCCGCCGTGGCGCCGAGCACCGAGAGGCCGCCCCAGGCGGCCATCGCCCGCCGGTAGTCGGCGGGTTCGGGCCGCAGCACCCGGACCACGGCGACCGCCGCCGGGGCGGCCAGGGCCGCGCCGACGCCCTGGGCGAAGCGGCTCGCCAGCAGGACGGGGTAGCCGGGCGCGAGGGCGCAGGCGATCGAGGCGGCGCCGAGCAGGGCCAGGCCCACCCGCAGCAGCCTGCGGCCGCCGTGGCGGTCGGTCAGCCGCCCGCCGAGGAGCAGCAGAGCGCTGAAGGAGAGTCCGTAGGCGGCGCTCAGCAGCAGCACGCCGGACGGGCCGAGCCCGAACTCCCGGGCCACCAGGGGCAGCGGCACGGACAGGATCATGATCGTGAAGATCAGCGTGGCCTGCACGCCGCCGAGCAGCGCGAAGCCGGGCCGGTCGGCCGTGGCGACACTCATGGAAACCCCCCTTCCCCAAAATGACCGTTCGGTCCAGTATCGAGACAGCAAGAGGCGGCCTCCACCATCGCCCCACCGTCGCCCCACGAACCGTCAGTCGATCCGCGAGTCGATCCGTCAGTCGAGCAGCACCAGCGCCTGCTCGGCGGCGTCCCGCACCCGGGACGCGCCGTCGGCCGTCTTCCCCATCACCCGCATGCCCTGCATCAACACCATCAGCATCCGGGCCAGCGCCCGGGGTTCCCGCCCGGCGGGCAGCTCCCCCCGCGCCTCGGCACGCACCAGGGCGGCGGTCAGCACCGTCTCCAGGTGGGCGAGGCTGGCTCCCACCTGGCGGGCCGCCGAGGGATCGTGCGGGGCGAGCTCGACGGCGGTGTTGGTGACGAAGCAGCCGCGCTCCCGGCCGTCCCCGGCCGACTCCGCCGCGAACCGGCGGACCAGCGCGCGGACGGCCGGCAGCACCGGGCCGGGCTGGGAGAGCTCGGCCAGCAGCACCGGGTCGGCCTGCTCGCCGTACCGCTCCAGCGCCCGCAGGAACAGCTCGTGCTTGCTGCCGAAGGTGGCGTAGATGCTCGCCCGGGCGATCCCGAGCTCCTCGACCAGGTCGGCCATCGAGGTGGCCTCGTAGCCGCGCCGCCAGAACAGCTCAAGGGCCGACTGGAGCACGGCGTCCGGGTCGAATTCCTTCGTTCGCGCCATGGGTGAACGCTAACCCTTTCCAGAACGATCGGTCAAGATCCTCCCCGAAGGTCGCACACGTGGGATCTGACGGAGCATTGCCAAGTGGACTAGACCAAGGCTACCCTTACCGCCCCGTACCTCCTCCTCCCCCCACAGGAGGCGTTTCCCCATGCCCGCGAACCTTCCCGCCTCTCCCCAGCAGGCGGCCGAGGCCGCCCGCCCGCTCGTCCTGACGGCCTTCCGGGTCGTCGTCGGGCTGCTCTTCGCCTGCCACGGCGCCGCCTCGCTCTTCGGCGTCCTCGGTGGCGCCAAGGGCGGCGGCACCGTCCCGCTCGGCCAGTGGCCCGGCTGGTGGGCCGCACTGATCCAACTGGTCGGCGGCGCCCTGGTGCTGCTCGGCATCGGCACCCGGACCGCCGCCCTGCTCTGCTCCGGCTCGATGGCGTACGCCTACTTCACCGTCCACCAGGAGCACTCCCTGCTGCCGCTGCAGAACGGTGGCGAACCCTCCGTCATGTTCTGCTGGGCCTTCCTCGCCATCGCGGTGCTCGGCTCCGGCCCGTACGCCCTGGACCGGCTGCTGACCCGGCGCACCACGGCCGAGCCGGCCGCCCAGCCCGCCGCGGCCGGGGCACACCCGGGGCCGACCGGCTGAGCGCCCCCGGCCCGGCGGACGGCTGAGAACCGGGCCGCCGGACGGCTCGACGGACGGCACGACGGACTGACTGTGCGGGGTCAGTCCGTCGACGGCCCCGTCGTGGCCCGGGCCGCGCCCGCCCGTCCTCACACCACGGTCGGCAGCGGCGGTTCGACCGCGAGCGGAGCGGTGGAGCGGGCCCGGTGCTGGGCGGCCCACGCGGTGAGGGCCACCGTGCAGGCGTGGTCCAGGTGGCGCAGCCCGGACCAGTCGAGTTCCACCGGCCGGTCGGCCGGCAGCCGTTCCAGGGCGTCCAGCAGCCGGGGCAGCCGCAGGAAGGTCGCGTTGCCGCTGAGCCGGACGCGCTGCAGGGCCTCGCCGGACGGCAGGACCAGTTCCTCCAGGCCGATCTGCAGGTGCGAGGTCTGCCAGGCGGACTTGGCCACGGCCAGGCCGATGCCGATCAGCACACCCTCGAACAGGTCGGTGGCGATGATGGCGCCCGTGGTCACCGCGAGCACCAGCGCCTCGCCCCGGTGGCCGCGGCAGAGCGCGGCGATCCGCCGCAGCGGGACGAGCTTGGCGCCGGCGTGGACCAGGACGGCGGCCAGCGCGGTGAGCGGGACGAGCCCGAGCACGCCGGGCAGCAGCGCGGTGAACAGCAGCAGCCAGAGCCCGTGCAGGGTGCGCGAGGCCTTGGTCCGCGCCCCCGCCTGGACGTTGGCCGCGCTGCGGACGATCACCGCGGTCATCGGAAGGGCACCGAGCAGCCCGCAGACGGTGTTGCCGATGCCCTGGGAGGTCAGCTCGCGGTCGTAGTCGGTGCGCCGGCCGTGGTGCATCCGGTCGACGGCGGCGGCGCTGAACAGCGTCTCGGCGGAGGCGATCAGGGTGAAGGCGACGACCGTACCGAGGCCGGCGGTGCCCGCCACCGCGCCGAGCGCGGCACGGTCGGGCAGGTGGACGACATCGAGCAGGCCGGACACCCGGACCCTCGCCACCGGCAGGTCGACGGCGGCCGTGACGGCGGCGGCCAGCCCGACCGCGGCCAGCGGCGCGGGGACGCCGCGGGCGACGCGCCCGGGCAGGTACTTCCAGCCGACCAGCACGAGCAGGGTGGCCAGGCCCAGGGCGACCGCGCTCGGGGTGGCCACGCCGGTGACCACGTCCGCCAGCAGGTCGGGCAGTCCGGCGATCTTCTCCGGTCCGGTGGCCGGGGCGCGGCGGTCGGCGAGCGCGTACAGCTGGCCGAACAGCAGGGTCAGCCCGATGCCGGCCAGCATGCCGTGCACCACCGAGGCGGACATCGCCCGGAACCAGCGGCCGAGCCGGAGCGCTCCCATCGCGATCTGGAGCAGCCCGGTGCCGAGGACGAGCAGGCCGAGGGCGGTGACGCCGAAGCGCTGGACGGCCTCGTAGACCAGGACGGTCAGCCCGGCGGCCGGGCCGCTGACCTGGAGGCTGCTGCCGGGCAGGACGCCGACGAGCAGGCCGCCGACGACGCCGGTGACCAGACCCAGCTCGGCGGGGACGCCGGAGGCGACCGCCACCCCGACGCACAGCGGCAGGGCGACCAGGAACACCACCAGCGAGGCGGGCAGGTCGTAGCGCCAGGGGACGGCGCGCAGCACGGCGAGCGGGGGTCGGCGGCGGCCCGGCGGGGCGGCCTTGCCGGGGTGGCCCGGCGGGGCCTTGCGGCGGCGGGGCGTTCGGCTCACCCGGTCACCACCGGGGGGCGGGCAGGGAGACAGCGCATGGCGGCGTTCCTTTCGCGCGCCCGCCTCTGCGGGCACGCCGTCGCAGGGGGGTGAGGAAGTCGCAGGGGGGTGAGCAGGTCGCCGGGTGGGGTGAGGAGGGAGAAGGGAGGTGGACCACACGGGGGCGACAGCGGTACGGCCGCAGGTCCGGGCGGACCGGACGGCGGCGGCGGGTGTCGGGTCGGTGCGGCCAGGGGGTGCGTCCCTCGCTCGGGTGCGGCGGACCGGGCACGCTGGTCCTGGACGGGACCGGCCGCCGGAGCTCCCCCGCTCCCGGACCGTCCCGAATCCCCCTTGCCGCGGCCTCAGTTGGACATCACGGGCCCGGCGTGCCACCGACGGTACCCAGGGGTGCGGGGTGGGCCGACCTCGGGCACCGTCCCTTCACCCGCACTGCACACCGGCCGCGCTTTCCGCCGCGGAACGGCCGGTTCCCTGGGTACACCAGCGCGATCAGCGCCCACCTGTACGAACCCGACCCCGCCTCCCCGCCCCCGGACGCCCGCAGCGACCTGCGGTTTCACCCCCCGGGCCGGCTTCCACATTCTGTTGAACCTCCCCTTGACGCCCCGCCGAGCCCAGCCGTACCGTATTTCCACATACAGAAACCGTTCTTCCGTATGGTGGAATTCTGGAGATGAGCCCTCCGACCCACTGCGGGCCGACGCAGGAGAGACCCGATGCCTCGTATGACAGCCGCCCGCGCGGCCGTGGAGATCCTCAAGCTCGAAGGCGTTGAGGTCGCGTTCGGCGTGCCGGGCGCAGCCATCAACCCCTTCTACGCCGCGCTCAAGGCCTCCGGCGGGATCAGGCACACGCTGGCCCGGCACGTCGAGGGCGCCTCCCACATGGCCGAGGGCTACACCCGCGCCAAAGCCGGCAACATCGGCGTCTGCATCGGCACCTCGGGCCCGGCCGGCACCGACATGATCACCGGCCTGTACTCGGCGATCGCCGACTCCGTCCCGATCCTGTGCATCACCGGCCAGGCCCCCGTCGCCCGCCTGCACAAGGAGGACTTCCAGGCCGTCGACATCGCCTCGATCGCCAAGCCCGTCACCAAGGCCGCCACCACCGTGCTGGAGGCCGCACAGGTCCCCGGCGTGTTCCAGCAGGCCTTCCACCTGATGCGCTCCGGCCGTCCGGGCCCGGTCCTGATCGACCTGCCGATCGACGTCCAGCTGACCGAGATCGACTTCGACCCCGAGGCCTACCAGCCGCTCCCCGTCTACAAGCCGGCCGCCAACCGGATCCAGATCGAGAAGGCCCTCGCGCTGCTCCAGGCGTCCGAGCGCCCGCTGATCGTCGCCGGCGGCGGAGTCATCAACGCCGACGCCGCCGAGCTGCTGCGGGAGTTCGCCGAGCTGACCGGCGTCCCCGTGGTCCCGACCCTGATGGGCTGGGGCATCGTCCCCGACGACCACGAGCTGAACGCCGGCATGGTCGGCCTGCAGACCTCGCACCGCTACGGGAACGAGAACTTCCTCGCCTCCGACTTCGTCCTGGGCATCGGCAACCGCTGGGCCAACCGCCACACCGGCGGCCTGGACGTCTACACCGCGGGCCGCACCTTCGTCCACGTCGACGTCGAGCCCACCCAGATCGGCAGGATCTTCGCCCCCGACCTCGGCATCGCCTCCGACGCCAAGGCCGCACTGGAGCTCTTCCTCCAGGTCGCCCAGGAGCTCAAGGCCGCCGGGCGGCTCAAGGACCGCAGCGCGTGGGCCGCCGCCACCCAGGACCGCAAGGCCCGGCTCCAGCGCCGCACCCACTTCGACGACGTGCCGCTCAAGCCGCAGCGCGTCTACGAGGAGATGAACAAGGCGTTCGGCCCGGACACCCGCTACGTCACCACCATCGGCCTCTCCCAGATCGCCGGCGCGCAGCTGCTGCACGTCTACCGGCCGCGGCACTGGATCAACTGCGGCCAGGCCGGCCCGCTCGGCTGGACCATCCCGGCCGCGCTCGGCGTCGCCACCGCCGACCCCGAGGGCCAGGTCGTCGCGCTCTCCGGCGACTACGACTTCCAGTTCATGGTCGAGGAGCTGGCCGTCGGCGCCCAGCACCGCATCCCGTACGTCCACGTGCTCGTGAACAACGCGTACCTGGGCCTGATCCGCCAGGCGCAGCGCACCTTCGACATCGACTTCCAGGTCAAGCTGGAGTTCGAGAACATCAACGCGCCGGAGCTGGGCGTCTACGGCGTGGACCACGTCCGGGTCGCCGAGGGCCTGGGCTGCAAGGCGATCCGGGTCACCGAGCCCGAGGGCCTGCTGCCGGCCTTCGAGGAGGCCAAGAAGCTGGCCGCCGAGTTCCGCGTCCCGGTCGTCGTCGAGGCGATCCTGGAGCGGGTCACCAACATCTCGATGGCCGCCGCCGACATCGACAAGGTCAACGAGTGGGAGGAGATCGCCACCCTCCCCGAACACGCGCCGACCGCCGTCAAGCCACTGGCGCTCTGAGCCCGCCGTGGGCCACTCGGGGCAGGCGCCGTGCTGCGCCCGCCCCGAGTGGCCCGGAGGCGTAGCGGGTACAAACCGGAAGACGCTCGCGCCCGACCACCGTGCGCGGGCCCGGAGCCCCCGGGAGCGCACACCATGCCCTTCACCATGGACAGGGCCGAGCGCGAGCGGTTCCTCGCCGCACCGCACGTCGGCGTGCTGGCCGTCGACTCCGGCACCGGACCGGACCGGGGACCGCTGGCCGTACCGGTCTGGTACTCCTACGTCCCGGGCGGCCTGCTCACCGTCATCACCGGCCGCGACTCCGTCAAGGCCCGACGGATCCGGGCCGCCGGGCGGTTCACCCTCTGTGCCCAGCACGAGCAGCACCCGGCCGCGTACGTGAGCGTCGAGGGCCCGGTGGTGGCGATCGAGGACCGGCTCGACCCGCACGAGTGGGCCGCCCTCGCCAACCGCTACCTGCCACCCGAGGCCGCGCGCGACTACCTCGCCTCCGCCCGGGAACAGTTGGCCGCCGACATCACGCTCCGGATGCGCCCCGAGCACTGGTCGAGCGCCGACTTCTCCGCCTTCGGGACCGATCTGCCGGAAGACCGGTAGGTCGGGCCCGGTCCAGGTGGTCGCGGCCACTACGGTGGCTCGGCGAGACTCCGTTCCACACACCTGCCGAAAGGACCACCCCCGTGAGCCTGTACGACATCCCGCTGCGCACCCTCACCGGCGAGCCCACCTCGCTGGCCGAGTACAAGGGCAAGGCGCTGCTGATCGTCAACGTCGCCTCCAAGTGCGGCCTGACCCCGCAGTACACCGGCCTGGAGAAGCTCCAGCAGCGGTACGCCGCGCGCGGGTTCACCGTGCTGGGCTTCCCCTGCAACCAGTTCGCCGGGCAGGAGCCGGGCAGCGCCGAGGAGATCCAGACCTTCTGCTCCACCACCTACGGCGTCACCTTCCCGCTGTTCGAGAAGATCGACGTCAACGGCGACGACCGGCACCCGCTGTACCGGCAGCTGACCCAGGTCGCCGACGCCGAGGGCGAAACCGGTGACGTCAGCTGGAACTTCGAGAAGTTCCTGGTCTCCCCCGACGGCACCGTGGCCGCCCGCCTGCGGCCGCGCGTCGAGCCGGAGTCGGCCGAACTGACCGCCGCGATCGAGGCCGTCCTGCCGGCCTGATCCACCCACCGACGGACCGGCCCCGGGCACCCGCCCGGGGCCGGTCCGTTGTTCCGTTCCCGGCCCGGCCGGCATCACCCACTGGCGCTGCTGATCCCAGCCCTCCATCGGTGTCCACTCGTGCTCCAGGATCGAGTAGGTGATCGAGTCACGCCAGGCGCCGTGGACGAAGACGTGATCGCGGATCCGCCCGTCCTCAGTCATGCCCGCTCGCAGTAGGGTGCGTGCGGAGGCCTCATTGAGCGGGGATCGGGCTGCCCAAATGCGGTGCATTCCCAGGACGTCGAAGCCGAGCGCGCACAGCAGATGGACGGTCGCCGTGCCGAGGCCCTTGCCCCACTCGGCGGGATGGAGGGCGAAGCCGACGGTGGCGGCCTGCTGCGGCTCGGTGGCCAATCGGGCGTAGCCGATCAGTCGATGCTCACCGAGGTGGGTGACAACAAGGCCGTACTCGGTCCTCGGGCCGTCCTTCGCCGTCATCCTTACCCCGGTCCTCGCCCCTTGGGGCGGAGCACATTGGCGCGTTGGATATCCCAAGGGCTGCCCAACGCGCCACCCTCGACCGGGGGGTCGAGGGCCAGTCATCTGGTGATCGCAGAGAGCCGCCTTCGCAAGGGCTCCTCCAGGTCGAGGTTGTCGCCTCGAGTAATGGTCTGCAGCAGTTCAGTGATGACGACAAGTTCGGCAAACTGCCCGGCTGGCGTGTCGAGGATGTGGGCGAGTCGGTGACGGACCTGGGCGGCGGTGTCCGGCACGAGGACGCTGTACGAGTACAACAGTGCCGCGTCGTACCCGGCAGGCGCGACGCCCCAGCCTTCCCAGTCGAGGACGGTGAGGGTCGGGCCCGTGAGGTTGGCCCAGTGCAGGTCACCGTGGGCCGTCGTCCAGGCAGGCACCCTGGTGTCGATCGGGATGCCCAAGTACTGGGGCATGGCGCGGTCCAGGTATTCCTGCCGGACCGCCACCCGGTCGCTGGGGACGGCGGCGATGGCGTCGAGGGCGGTGCTGAGCCCGTCCCACCAGGTGTGGTCCAGGTCAGGTGTTTCCCGGAGGATCGGCTCGTGGGTGGCGATGGTGGAGGCGGTGATCTTGTCGTACAGCTCCGCCAGGTAGCCGTGCTCGCCCTCGGTCCAGGTACGCCGCTCCCGCAGGCGTGGCCTGGGTACCGCAGAAGGCATGAGCCGTTCTGCCTCCTGCGGTCCCTCCCAGAGTTTTCCGCCGGCCTTGTCGGCCGGAGCGGACACCATGCGGAGCCAGCCCTCGCCGGACGCCGTGGCAACCGGGCGGCTGAGGGTGCGTCCGCGCCAGCCCCACGCTTCGCGGGAGCCGATCGGCCTCGCGTTGAAAACGGTTGCTGCTACGGCGTGCATCTCACGCATCCGCCTGGCGGTGTCCGGCTCAGGTTCCGAGTACATCAACGACCCTTCGGAGTACGTCCGGAGACAACGGCGGTCGGCCGACAGCTTCGACGGCCCCCATCCAGTGTTCCGGGTTCCCCGTCGACAGGAGTACACGCTTCACCCCTGGGGCTGAAGCAACGACGGCGAGGGCGGTCTCGACACTGGTCTTGCCCGGGGCGATCAGCTCGGACAGTTCAGGAGTGGCCAGGCCCGGGATCTCCCCGCCGTGGAGCGGGGCGGAGGCGAACACCTCCAGTCCCGCATCCAGGGCATCGGCCAACGGGCCGTGTCCGTCGAGAGCCTGAGCGATGGGCACGAGGTGGACGAGGGAGACCGGGAGCTGGATGGCCCACAGGTGATGATTCGGCCCGCCGGCCTTGATCGCGAGTTCGATCAGCATGGGTACTTCGAAGAGGCCACTGCTGAAGCCGCGCCAGGTCGCCACACCATAGGCGCTGATGATCTGTTGGCTGCACGCCTCCTCCAGAGCCAGGAAGGCGTTGTAGAGCCGGCCGGTGATCTCGCCGTCCGGGCAGGCGTGCTCGGGGTTGTGGACGAACACCAGGTCGGGTACCCGGCTGAGCATGAGCTTGGAGCGCGCGAGCTGCCAGGCGATGTAGTCCGGGGTGAGGCAGTACCCGCGCTGGGCGTCCGCCGCGGACAGGGCACCGGCTCGTACCCCGATGTGCCTGGTGCCGGCCGGGACGAAGCCCACCTTCGTGGAGACGCACAGATTCGGGTAGGCAGCCAGAGCCACTGCGAGCGACGCCTCCGCCCGGCCGCCTGCGTAGTTGGGCGCCGTGTCCACCCAGTCGGCACCTCGGGAGGCGGCCATCAACGCTGCCTCGGCCACATCGAGGCAACGGTAGGTGCCGAGGCCCAGCCGGGCGGTCATCGTAGGCCTCCGATCGCGGCGGCCTGGCCGTCGACCAGCTCCGTCACGACACCGGCCGCCTGTCCGAGAGCAACGCCCGCGGCCTGCGCGAGATCGGCCAGCCGGTGAGGTTCCCCATCGGCGAGGAGCGCGAGCATCGGCTCGGCCCTGGCGGCAAACGTCCACTCCTCGCCGCCAGCGGTCAACCGGACGGTGTCGTCGGGCAGAGCCCTGAGCACGGGCCGCGTGGTGACCAGGCGTACCTGCAGGGCCGCCGTGATGTGGGGCAGCGACGGCGCGAGCCGGGCTCGCTCGGTGGCGTCGCGAGCGGAGGAGAAGCGGGCGATCAGGTCGTCGCTCTCCAGCTCGGTCGCGATGAGCTTGCCGATTGTGTCGAGGAAGGCGCGCTGCTCCTCGGCGGCCCCGAAGCGCGGGACGTCCGCCCGGACGGTCTCGTGGGCACGCAGCATCTCCGACAGCCAGGTGATCAAGTCGGCACCCGTCGTGCTCTGCAGCCCGCACGTGACGTGCAGCGAGTGCTGGCCCTCGGAGGCGGCGACGGCGTGCCACCAGCCCCGAGGCAGATAGAGCACATCGCCAGCGGTGAGAACCAGATCAGCGACGGGCTCTTCGGGCGGCGGCTCGGGCGTCTCGACGTCACGGTGCATCGGCACCGTGCGGGTGGGACCGTAGATGCGCCAGCGCTTCGCGCCGTCGAGCTGGACGACGACCACGTCGTGATCGTCCCAGTGGACGCCGAAGCCCTCGATCCCGGTCCAGGAGGCGTACAGGTTGACCTGCACGCCGGTTCGCAGCCGGCGCTCAAGCTGGCTGGCCAGAGCACCGATGCCGGGGTGAAGTTCCTCGACAGCATCCAGGACCAGCGTGGCACCCGCGGCGAGCCTCTTGTGCAGCTCGGAGGGCTGGAGCTGGTACCAGACGGTGCTCCGCCGGGTGGTGATCGGCCGGGAGTGCGTGTGCGCGGGCACCTGCTCCCCGTTGGCGGCGAGGCGGAAGCGAGGCGGTTCGAACCGGTGGTGGGTCAGGATGGTGTTGAGGTCATCCCAACTCATGAGTCCGGCGAGCGACGCGGATTCGCCGCGTGCGACCTTGAAGCTGCGGCCGAGCGTCTGGGCGAGGAAGTCATCCCCGCCCAGACGCTCAACCACCGAGAAGTGCTCGGCGGTCATCGTGATACAGCCGTCAGTCGTTGGTGTCGGTTCGGCCGGTGGAGCCGCCGTCCGACGGCTGCTCGCCACGCGAGCGGGCCGCGGCGACCTTTGCACGGGCGACCAGCAGGCCGTCGCCCTCCGGCTCGGTGCTGGTCGTCAGGTTCTCGAGCATGAAGCACTCCTTCAGGATCATGGGGCGGGCCGACTGCTCAGCCCCCGTCGTTGGTGCAGCGATGGATCCGTTGCCAGGACAAGCCGCTGGCAAGGAACCTCAGGTGCTTGTGCCGCACGGCTGTTGACCAGCGCGGCCACCTGCATCCCCCCAACCCGCGTCAGGGCGGGAGGAAGTTTTGTCATGCACTGGTCGGGATGACGTCCCGTGCCTTCGGGGCCGCGGCCCTCACCAGCGTGGTGAGTCGCTCGTCGCCCGAGACGGCAGTGGTGGTGCCGACTTCGAACCAGATCCGCTTGCCGGCGGGGTCCGGGTCGGCGCCCCAGTTCGTCGCGAGCGCTGCCACCAGGAACAGCCCTCGCCCGTCGGTGGCATCGAGATCGATCCCGCCGATAGCCGGCAGTTCGTGGCCGACATCCGTCACTTCGACGCGCAACCGTTCACCGTCCCAGGACACGCACACGACGCACGGGGCGTGAGTGTGGGACACGGCGTTGGTGATCAGCTCGCTGGACAGCAACTCGACATCGCGGAGCGCGTCCTCCGCCAGCGGCAGGCCCCAACCGCGCACGGTCCGTATCACCCGCCGCCGTGCGTCCGGCACGGCCTTGACACTGGGCAGCACGCGAAAGCCGAACGGGGCGGGGGCAGTGGCCTGCCGGGTGGCGACGGACATGAGCGCGGACCTTTCACCGGGACGAGGTCGGCAGCGGGCCGATTCGCGCCGGGATTCACCCGGCAGGTATCTACGGAACCGCCTCCAACGCCGGTGAACCAGAGCAGAATTGAGGCGGCAACGAGACATCCGTGCTGCAAACCCGGGCATGACCTGGCCTGTTACGGCTGCAGACGAACTGACGTACCTCTGGAGGACGCGGGATGGCATCCAGGAGGTCCCGGCTGATCCAGCGCAGGGAGGCGGTCGGCCACACCCAGGAATCCCTGGCTGAAGCTCTCGATGTGGACCGTACGACCGTGGGGCGATGGGAGAGCGGCAGGGGTGCCCCACAGCCCTGGATGCGGCCGAAGCTCGCCCGCGTCCTGAAACTCTCGGTCGACCAGTTGGCCGACCTGCTGACAGCACCCCCGGCAGCCGCCGAAGCAGTTCCACCGCCCAGCAGCGGCGGCGAGGCTTCGCCTCCTGTGCCTGCCCAGCGCACGGAACGCCACAACGATCTCGTAATGGCCGTGGCAGCCGACTCGGCAGAGTCCGCACTCTTCCTCCGCTTCGCGAGCGCCTCCAACGTGGACGACACGCTGCTCGAACAGATCGACGCGGACATCGCGAGGCTGGCAGGGGACTACGTGAGCAAGCCGGTATCCGAGCTCTTCCACGACATCGGAGCCCTCCGGCGAGGAGTGTTCGACTTACTCCGAGGCCGCCAACACCCCTACCAGACAAGCCATCTCTACCTGCAGTCCGGACGCCTCTGTGGCCTGGCCACCCATGTCGCCCTCGACCTCGGCCAGTACACGGCCGCAGCTACGCATTCGCGAACGGCCTGGCGCTGCGCGGAGTCAGCCGGCCACAACGGTCTCCGGGCCTGGATCCGATCCGTCCAGTCCCTGATCGCCTACTGGCAGCAGGACCACCGCCAGGCCGCCGAGCTGGCCAGAGCCGGACTGCCGTACGCGGACAGCGGGACGATCGCAGCCCGCCTGCTCAGCCTCGAAGCACGGGCCACCGCCGCGCTCGGCGACAGCGCGAGCGCGCTACGAGCCGTGGAAGCGGCCGCGGCGGCGCGGAGCGCAGTAGCCGCCGTGGATCTTCCCGGCGTATTTACGTTTCCCGAGGCCAAGCAGTGGACCTACGCCGGCACCGCCCTCCTGGCCTTGGGCAGCCAGCGTCACGTGAACCGCGCCATCGAGGCGTCCTCCCAGGCCATCGCCCTGTACGAGTCTGCACCGCAGCAGGAACAGTCCTCCGGCGACCTGCTGGCTGCCCGCCTCGACCTCGCCAACGCCCACCTTGCCCACGGTGACCTCGACGGTCTGCAAGAGAAGCTCTCGGTGGTGCTGGGCGCCGCACCGGACCGGCGAACAGCGAGCATCTCCAGCCGCCTTCGGGCGCTGAGCACTCGTCTCGCCGAGCCCGCCTACGCAGGCTCCCCGATCGTCCTGAGCCTCCGTGAGAATGTCAGAGAAGCCTGCTCTCGACCCGCACTCACGAATCCCCCGGAGCTGCCACAGTGACGAGCAACACCGCACAGCAGGACGCCGCTGTCGCCGACAAGTCCATCCTCGCGAACAGCGCCTACGCCGACGGGCGCCATCTGGCCGCCCGCCAGTCCATCTACCGGTGGCAGCAGCCGCAGTACGACCTGCCCGGGATCGTCCTCGAAGAGCTGGCCGACACAAGCGGGATCGTCCTCGACGTCGGCTGCGGCAACGGCAAGTTCGTCAGTCGCCTGCACAAGGACCGTCCGGACCTTCAGGTCATCGGGATGGACATCTCGACGGGCATCCTCGCCGAAGTTGAGAAGCCGGTTCTGGTGGCCGACGCCCAGTTCCTGCCCTTCGCCGACAATAGCGCCGACGCCTTGTTGGCCCTACACATGCTGTACCACGTCAGCGATATCGAGGCCACGATCAAGGAACTGGCCCGCGTCCTCCGACCTGGCGGTGTGCTCATCGCCTCGACCAACAGCGACACCGATAAACAGGAGTTGGACCGGCTCTGGGCCCGGGCCGCAGGCGACATCCTCGGGATCCCCGAGGGGCCTGCGCGGGTCTCCCTCAGCTCCCGCTTCTCCCTGGAGAAGGCCCCCGGCTACCTCGGGACAGCGTTCAAGGACATCCGGGTGCGGGAACTACCTGGCACCATCAAGATCACTGATCCTGCGCCGATCGTTTCCCACCTCGCCTCCTACGAAGCGTGGGCTGACCAATGCGGCGTCCCTTTCCGCGAGACGGTCAGTCGGGCAGCAGAGATCGCTGCCGCCGCCATCAAGACAGAAGGCTCATTCAAGATCACGTGCCTCGGTGGCATTCTGACCTGCAGGCGGTAAGACGGCCAAGCGAGGTGGTCGCTGCCTAAAATGACAAGGTGATTTCCTCACGCCATCATGACTGCTCTGACTCATCCGGCCTCCTCCAGGGCGGAAAGAGCAGTCATTCATATGCCTTCTTTGTGTCTCGGATGAAATTAGGATGATTGCCGCTGTGCAGCTCTATCCACGCGGTTCCCGCATCCATCTTTCCAATCTCGGCGCAGAGACTTCCAAGTGGCCCCGCCTACTGGCTCGATAATGTGAGCCAGTCCAGATCTGCTGACCGCAGCCGCTGTGGCGTCGGCCTATGACGATGTGTTACATGGCGTCGGCCTGCTGCGTACTTGCTAGACAGAAGGCGGTCCCCGGCCTTCACCTCCAGCTTGCTCCCCTCGGCCATGCCCCCTTCTCCCGGTCGACACGGCGTCTACTCGCATTGGTCATTTCATGACGAACCTTCACGTTGTGCCATTCAAGAAGAAGAGCCGCCACCGTCGTCGCCCGCCTGCGGCCGCGCGTCGAGCCGGAGTCGGCCGAACTGACCGCCGCGATCGAGGCCGTCCTGCCGGCCTGATCCCCCCGCCGACGGACCGGCCCCGGGCACCCGCCCCGGGCCGGTCCGTCGTTTCCCGGGAAGTGGATGCACCAGGCGGCTGCGGCCTAGATGATCGGGGGCCGGCCGAGCCGGGTCATGGTCCACACCGTGCGCCAGCGCATCGGCTTGCGCCGACCGCACGGTGTGCGCCAGCCCTCGGCGAAGCCCGAGAACCAGGCCTTCAACCCGGTGGCGTTCCTGGTGCGGGCGACCGTGAGCGCGACCCACACGCCGAGGTAGACCGGCACCAGCAGCGCGGGCAGGTGGCGGCGCGCGAGGTACACGCGGTTGCGGGCGTTCACCCGGTAGAAGAACGCGTGGCGGGTCGGGCTGGTCCGCGGGTGCTGCAGCAGCAGCTCCGGTGCGTACAGCACCCGCCAGTCCGCGTCGATTGCCCGCCAGGCCATGTCGGTCTCCTCGTGCGCGAAGAAGAACGCGTCCGGCCAGTCCCCGACCTGCCGCAGCATCTTCGTCGACAGACCATGGCCGCCGCCGAGGAAGCTGGTCACCTCGCCACCGCGCATCGGATCGCCGGCCCGCAGTCGGGGAACGTGGCGGCGCTGGGTAAGCCCGGTCTCGTCGGCGATCCGGAAGGACACGATGCCCAGCCCGGGGTCCGCCTCGTACAGCGCCTCGATCCTCGCGAACACGTCGTCGGCGACGAGCAGGCCGTCGTCGTCCAGGTCGATCACCACGTCCACGTCGCGCAGGTGCTCCAGCGCTACGTTCCGGCCACCGGTCACCCCGAGGTTCTCGGCCAGCTCGACGCCCTCCACCCACGGCGGCAGCTCCGGCAACGGGCAGCCCTGGGCGACCACCACCGTCCGCGCCGGCCTCACGGTCTGCACCTCCACCGAGGCCAGCAGCTCGGCCAGTTCCTTCGGCCGCGTGCCCATGGTCAGGACTGCCACGCCCAGCTTGACGCCCACCGAAACTCATCCCTTCGAGGAAGCACACATGACCCGACGAACGCACCGCTCGGGCGCCGCGTCGCTCAGGGAACTCGCCGAGAGGCGGATGCTTCCGAACCACCAGATCATGGACCAGCCCACACTGAACCGGATCGCCGGGATGCGGCCCGAGGTCTTCGCCGCGCCGCCCACCCTGCCACACTCGCCACTCATGTCGGTACCGGACGTCACCTGGTACTACCTCTGCGAACTGCGAAAACGCACCAGAAGGGGGCCCTGTCGGCGACCGACAGGGCCCCTCTCATCGCTGCGCAGCACCCCGTTCCGGAACGGGCGGAGATCAGCCCGTACCGAAGCGTGGGCGAGGGCGTATCACTCGCCGTCAGTGCCTACCGGGACCTGGTCCTCCCGGATAATGACGTGCTCCTCACCGTCGACCGTGATTTCAGTGCCTGCGTACGTGCCAGACGGAGTCTTGTCCTTGCTGTCCTCAGCCATGTCTCCTCCTTCAGTTCGACACGTTGTCGACCCGCACCGATCCTGCCATGACTGACAGTCACCGGGCTGTCAGCTTGACAGATCGGAGTGAGCCCTGTCGATGCCGACTGGTCGACAGCATTCGCAACCTGATGGAACGTCAGAATTTTGAGAATTCCACGTCACAGCAACAGGCGTGTCCCCGGCGGGAGTTCACCGGAACCGGCAGCATGGTGCAGATGCGCCAGCAGGGTCGTGCGCAGGGCCTCCGCGGCGCGGGTCAGCGGCACCTCGTGGCCGTGTGCGACGGCGATGGTGCGGCCCAGGCCCGGGGCGGCGAAGGGTGTGACGGACAGTCCCGAGCGGGCCGCGACCATTCCGGGGACGACCGCGGGGCCGAGTCCGGCCCGGACGAAGCCGAGGACGGCGTCCATCTCGCCGCCCTCCACCGCGAACTCCGGCTCGAAGCCGGCCGCCCGGCAGGCCGCCAGGGTCGCCTCCCGGACGTCGTAGCCCTCCCGGAACATCACCAGCGGGCGCCCCCGCAGCTCCGCCACCCGCGCCTTGCGCCGGGTCTGCCGCTCGGCGGAGACCAGCACCAGTTCCTCGTGCAGCAGCTCGGTGACGGCCGGCGCCGGTGCGGCCTCCCCGCTCGGCGGGGTGATGATCAGCGCGAGGTCCAGCTCCCCCGCCGCCAGCGAGCGGACCAGGTCGCGCGAGCCGCCTTCCCGGACCGCCAGCGCCACCCCCGGGTGGCGGTCCCGGAACACCCGCAGCACGTCCGGCACCAGGCTGGTGCACAGGCTCGGCGGCGCGCCGAGCCGGACCCGGCCGCGGCGCAGCTGGACCGTCTCCTGGACGGCCAGCCGGGCGCTCTCGGTGTCCGCGAGGATGCGCCGGGCCAGTGGCAGCAGCGCCTCCCCGGCGTCGGTCAGGGCGATGTTGCCCCGGGTGCGGTGGAACAGTTCGGCGCCCAACTCCCTTTCCAGTGACCGGATCTGCTGGGAGAGCGAGGGCTGGGCGACGTGTGTCGCCTCGGCGGCCCGCGTGAAGTGGCGGGTCTCGGCGACGGCCAGGAAGTAGCGGAGTTGCTGGAGCTGCACCCGACCAGGATAGGCCGCATCGATAGGCCCCGGCTATCGTCACGAGCTGCAGCATGTCTTGGACGCACCCTGGTGGCCGTCCCTACCGTTGCAGCCATGACAACCGCGACTCGGACGGCCCGGCATCCGTCCACCCTGGCGACGCTCTGGCGGTCGACCGTCGGCAAGAAGGCGGTCATGGCCGTCACCGGACTGGCCATGCTGCTCTACCTGGTCGCGCACATGCTGGGCAACCTCAAGGTGTTCGCCGGCCCGGACGACATCAACGGCTACGCGGCCTGGCTGCGCACCATCGGACAGCCGTTCCTGGGCCACGAGTGGTTCCTGTGGATCGCCCGCTTCGGCCTGCTGGCCGCCGTCGTGCTGCACGGCGTCTCGGCCTACCAGCTCAGCCGCCGCGATCTCGCCGCCCGGCCGAGCAAGTACGTCCACAAGCGTCGCCGGGCGAGCTACGCGACCCGGACCATGCGCTGGGGCGGGGTGATCCTGGCACTGTTCATCGTCTGGCACATCCTCGACCTGACCACGCTCACCGTGAACCCCGCCGCCGAGCACGGCCGCCCGTACCAGAACATCGTGGCCTCCTTCGGCCAGTGGTACAGCTGCGTGATCTACATCGTCGCGATGCTCGCCGTCGGCCTGCACATCCGGCACGGCTTCTGGAGCGCCGCGCAGACCCTCGGTGCCAACAACGCCCGCCGGGACCGGGTGCTCAAGCTGACCGCCAACGGCCTGGCGCTCGTGCTGACCGTCGGCTTCCTGTCCGTCCCCGTGGCCGTGATGTTCGGAGTCGTCAAATGAGCTACCTGGACTACACCGTCGGCGAGCCCGTCGCCGACACCAAGGCCCCCGCCGGGCCGATCGAACAGCGCTGGGACCAGCGGCGGTTCGAGGCCAAGCTGGTCAACCCGGCCAACCGGCGCAAGCACACCGTGATCGTGGTCGGCACCGGCCTGGCCGGCGGCGCGGCCGGCGCCACGCTGGCCGAACAGGGCTACCACGTCGTCCAGTTCTGCTTCCAGGACTCCCCGAGGCGGGCTCACTCGATCGCCGCCCAGGGCGGCATCAACGCGGCGAAGAACTACCGCAACGACGGCGACTCGGTCCGCCGGCTGTTCTACGACACCGTCAAGGGCGGCGACTTCCGCGCCCGCGAGTCCAACGTGCACCGGCTCGCCCAGGTGTCGGTCGAGATCATCGACCAGTGCGTCGCCCAGGGCGTCCCGTTCGCCCGCGAGTACGGCGGCCTGCTGGACACCCGTTCCTTCGGCGGCGTGCAGGTCTCCCGCACCTTCTACGCGCGCGGCCAGACCGGCCAGCAGCTGCTGCTCGGCGCCTACCAGGCGCTGTCCCGGCAGATCGCCGCCGGGAACGTGGAGATGCACCCGCGCACCGAGATGCTCGACCTGCTGGTCGTCGACGGCCGGGCGCGCGGCGTCGTCGCCCGCGACCTCGTCACCGGTGCGATCAGCACCCACACCGCCGACGCCGTGGTCCTCGCCAGCGGCGGCTACGGCAACGTCTTCTACCTCTCCACCAACGCCAAGAACTCCAACGCCACCGCGATCTGGCGGGCCCACCGGCGCGGCGCCCACTTCGCCAACCCGTGCTTCACCCAGATCCACCCCACCTGCATCCCGCGCTCCGGCGACCACCAGTCCAAGCTCACCCTGATGAGCGAGTCGCTGCGCAACGACGGCCGGATCTGGGTGCCCAAGGCGCAGGGCGACACCCGGCCGCCGGCCGAGATCCCCGAGGACGAGCGGGACTACTACCTGGAGCGGATCTACCCGGCCTTCGGCAACCTGGTGCCGCGCGACATCGCCTCCCGGGCCGCCAAGAACGTCTGCGACGAGGGCCGCGGCGTCGGCCCCGGCGGGCAGGGCGTCTACCTGGACTTCGCCGACGCCATCCGCCGGCTGGGCCGGGACGCCGTCGCCGCCAAGTACGGCAACCTGTTCGACATGTACGAGCGGATCACCGCCGAGGACCCGTACCGGGTGCCGATGCGGATCTACCCCGCGATCCACTACACGATGGGCGGACTCTGGGTCGACTACGACCTGCAGACCACCGTCCCCGGCCTGTTCGCCGTCGGGGAGGCCAACTTCTCCGACCACGGCGCCAACCGGCTCGGCGCCAGCGCGCTCATGCAGGGCCTCGCCGACGGCTACTTCGTCCTGCCGCCCACCCTGAACGACTACCTGGCCCGCAACCCGCTGCCCGCCGTCCCCGCCGACCACCCGGCGGTCACCGAGGCCGAGGCCGAGGTCGAGGACCGGCTGAACCTCATCCTCGCGGTCGACGGCGACCGCACCCCCGACTCCTTCCACCGCGAACTCGGCGAACTCCTCTGGGACGAGTGCGGGATGGCCCGCGACGAGGCCGGACTGCGCCGGGCCCTGGCGCGGATCCCGCAGCTGCGCGAGGAGTTCTGGCGCCGGATCAAGGTGCCCGGCACCGGGCAGGAGCTCAACCAGTCGCTGGAGAAGGCCAACCGGCTCGTCGACTACTTCGAGCTCGCCGAACTCATGTGCCTGGACGCCCTGCACCGCGCCGAGTCCTGCGGCGGCCACTTCCGCACCGAGAGCCAGACGCCCGACGGCGAGGCCGCCCGGCGCGACGAGGAGTACGGCTACGCCGCCGCCTGGGAGTTCACCGGCACCGGCGCCGCCCCCGTCCTCCACCGCGAGGCCCTCGACTTCGCGTACGTCCACCCCACCCAGCGGAGCTACGCATGAACCTCACCCTGCGCATCTGGCGCCAGCCGGGCCCGGACGCCCCCGGGTCGATGACGACCTACCAGGTCGGCGGCATCAGCCCCGACATGTCCTTCCTGGAGATGCTCGACAGCCTCAACGAGGAGCTGATCACCAGCGGGGACCAGCCCGTGGCCTTCGACCACGACTGCCGCGAGGGCATCTGCGGCGCCTGCGGCATGGTCATCAACGGCCAGGCCCACGGCCCCGAGCGGACCACCACCTGCCAGCTGCACATGCGGCACTTCCGGGACGGCGACACCATCGACGTCGAGCCGTGGCGGGCGGCGGCCTTCCCGGTGGTCAAGGACCTGGTGGTGGACCGCTCCGCCTTCGACCGGATCATCGGCTCCGGCGGCTACATCTCCGCCCCCACCGGCAGCGCCCCCGACGCGCACGCCACGCCCGTCCCCAAGGAGGCCGCCGACACCGCCTTCGAACACGCCGAGTGCATCGGCTGCGGCGCCTGCGTGGCGGCCTGCCCGAACGGCTCGGCGATGCTGTTCACCTCCGCCAAGGTGGTCCACCTCAACGTGCTCCCCCAGGGCGCGCCGGAGCGCGCCTCCCGGGTGCGGGACATGGTCACGGCCATGGACGCCGAGGGCTTCGGCGGCTGCACCAACACCGGCGAGTGCGCCACCGCCTGCCCCAAGGGCATCCCGCTGCCCAGCATCGCCGCGATGAACCGCGAGTTCCTGCGGGCCGCGCGCGGTTGACGGGCCGCTCCGACCGGCCCCGTGCCCCGGCCCCGCGCCCCCGGGTGCGGGGCCGACGGCGCGCAGTGGGGCGTGTGGGGCATTCGCACGCTCCCCCGAGGGGTGGTGGATCGTCAGGTCCCGCGCCCGCGCCCGGGAATTCGCGCTACCGTGGTCCTCCGCTACGGAAGGACGGCATATGCCCGAGGTTCAGTCCTGTTCCGGTTGCGGCGGGTCCGGGGGGACCCAGAAGACCGAAGCCACGGTCGAACGGGACGAGGAAGGGAGCATGGTGCCGAGGATCCACACCTTCTGGTCGCCCTGCGGTCGGTGCCACGGATCCGGGACGGTGATCGCCGGATGAGGCTGGTCTTCGAGTGTGTCGAGTGCGGCGGACACTACCTGCCGCCCGAGAGCATGGCGTACCCGGACGGGCCCGCCTCCCCGATCTGGTGCTCGCACTGCCAGGCGGCCAAACGGTCCGCCGGCGTCCAGGAGGACCCGCTGCTCACCCGCGTGGCCCTGGCCGCCGCCCGGGCCGCACTCGCCCGGCGCACCGCCGAGGGCGAGCCCGCCGCGCGCGCCGACGTCCGCCCGTCCCGGCCGCCGCTGTCCCGCCGGGCCCGCTCCGGCCCGGGCGGGGTGCGCAGCAAGCTGGGCTGAGCCCTCAGCCCCCGGGCTCGCGGGGAACCACCCCAGCCCGGATTCACTCTAGAAGAGCGCCTCCTGGGTGTCCGGCTCCGGCGGGCGGACCCGCTCCTCCAGGGCCACCCCGGACGTCGGACGGCCGGAGACGGGCGCGAGCGTCCAGCCGGTGAGCAGCCGGGTGTCCAGCAGCAGCGGCCCCGAGCCGTCGGCCTGGTCCAGGAACAGGTGGCGGCCCACCGGCGGCCGCAGGGTGCCCGCGATCACCGCCCCGTCGGCCAGGCCGCCGACCTGCCGGTACGCCTCCGGTGCGCCGTCGGACAGCCCGAACCGCGCCACGTGGTCGACCACCGGGCGCTCGGCGAGCAGCTCCAGCGCGTGGCCGGCCAGCAGGCGGTGCGCCTGGGCCCGGGCCTCGGCCAGCACGGCCCGGCGGTACGGCTCGTCGCCGTGCGCCCACCAGTGCTCGGTCTTCAGCCTGGCCTTGAACCGCTCGCGGGCCAACCCGGAGGCGGCGACGGTGAGTTCGGCGCGCCGGATGGCCGGCAGTCCGCCCCGGGCGGTGAACGCGTAGGCCAGCGCGCCCTGTTCGAGCAGTCGGCTGTCGCCGCGCTGTTCGGCCGTCAGGCCGACCTTCAGCAGGCCGTCGCCGAACCAGGCGAGGTAGAGCAGGTAGGTCCGGCCGTCGTCGAGGATCTGGTCCCGGGCGAGGGCCAGGCCCCGGTCGACGCTCTGGCAGGCCGGGCACTGCACGGCGGCGCCGTCCGGCGCGATCACCGCGTGGTGCGGGCACGGGGTGCGCTCCGTCGCCCCGGCCAGCCAGGCGCCGGTGCAGCGGCGCGGCCCGCCCAGCAGCCAGCCGACCTCCGCGCCGGGCGTGACGGCCCGCTCGTGCGTCTGGCCGCCGCGCACGGCGCCGAGCAGGGCGCGGCCCTCGTGCCAGCTCAGCCCGGTGGAGACCCAGCCGGCGGGCCGGTCCGGGTGGTGCTGCGGTGCGATCGTCACGGGCATCCCTCCCTCTCGAACCAGTGCAGAGTACCCGCCACCCCTGACAGTGCTCCCGTGACAGTGCCCCCTGCTAGCCTCCGCGACCATGACGCCCGAGCCCGCCGCCCAGTCCCCCGTCACCGCCGACGACCTCGCGCTCGTCCTCCGGCTCGCCGCCGCCACCCTGCGCGCGGCGCCCGCGGACGCCGACTGGTCCCGGCCCGCCGGGACGGTCACCTGGGACTGCTGGACCACCGTCGAGCACCTCGCCGACGACCTGCTCGCCTACGCCGCCCAGCTCGGCCCGGCCGCCCCGCCGCGCGAGCGGTACGTCCCCTTCGCCACCGAGCGCCGCTTCCCCGGCGGGCCGAACAACTTCGTCCGCGCCGACCGCGCGAGCGGGCCCGACGGGCTGGTCGAGGTGCTGGAGGCGAGCGGCGGGCTGATGGTCGCGATCGCCCGCGCCGCCGCGCCCGAGGTCCGCGCCTACCACCCGTGGGGTGTCGCCGACCCGGCCGGGTTCGTCGCGATGAGCCTGGTCGAGACACTGGTGCACCTGCACGACGTCGCCCAGGGCCTCTGCCTGCCCTGGGACCCCCCGGCCGACCTCTGCCGCCGCGTCCTGGCCCGCCTCTTCCCCGACGTCCCCGTCACCGCCGCCGACGCCCCCTGGCCGACCCTTCTGTGGGCCACCGGCCGCGCCCCGCTGCCCGGCCGGCCGCTGCGCACCGACTGGCGCTGGCACGCCCGGCCCGGGGACGCGCCCCAGGTGCACTGACCGGTGCAGTGCAGCCGTGCTGCTCGCGGGGCTTGGCCCGGTGGGGTGTTCACGTTCTATTGTTGCGGGCGCGGTTGGCGGCGCGGCCGGGAGGCGTGCGGCGCGACCGGTCCGGCGTGCAATGAAGGGGTGGACGGTGGCGGGGCGGCGGAACGACGGAGTGCTGGCGATCTGGGCGGAGGCGCAGCGACAGCAGCAGCGCCGGGAGGAGGCCCGCTGGCGTGCCGAGGCGGCGCAGCAGCGCCGGCTGGAGCGCGAGCAGCGGGATGAGCAGCGGGCGACAGCCCGCAACGAGCGGGAGGCACAGCGGGCCTACCAGCAGTCCCGGGAGGCGGAGGCGGCCCGACTGACGGCCGAACTGGAAGCCCGGGTCGAGGAGTTGCGCGGGTTGCTGGCCGCCGGGCTGGCGGCTCCGGCGTTCGGCCCGCAGGCGCTGCTGGCGCCGCGCCCGGTGCCGCCGTTCGACCCGGGCCCGCTGGGCCGGCCGGTGGAGCTGCCCGATCAGGGCGGCCCGAAGTACCACGTGCCGCCGCCGGACCAGGTGCAGGCGCGCAATCCGGGGGTGCGGCGGCAGTACGAGCAGTACCTGGCGCAGGCCCGGGCCCGGTTCGAGCAGGACTGGTACGCCGCCCAGGCGCAGGAGGCCGACCGGCAGCGCCGGCTGGCCGCGTACCACCAGGAGTACCTGGCCTGGGCGGCGCAGTGCCGCCGCCAGGACGAGGACCGCGCCGCCCGTACCGAGGAGTTGCTGCGGCGGCTGCGCGCGGGCGAGCCGGAGGCGGTGCAGGAGTACTTCACCGCCGGCCTGTACGCCTCGGCGGCCTGGCCGGAGGGCTTCCCGCACCGCCTGGTGGCGGCCTGGGAGGCGTCGACCCGGCAGCTGGTGGTGAACTGGGAGCTGCCCGGCCCGGACGTGGTGCCGGCCGCCGGCCGGGTCCGGTACGTGAAGACGGACGACCGCGAGGCGGAGGTGGCCCGCCCGGCGACGGAGCGCAAGGCGCTGTACCGGGAGGTGCTGGCGCAGTCGGCGCTGCGGCTGGCGGCGGAGCTGTTCCGGGCGGACCGGGACGGGATGCTGGACTCGGTGGTGCTGAACGGCTTCGTCCTGGGCATCGACCCGGCGACCGGCCGGGAGGCGGAGCGCTTCCTCGCCACCCTGACCGCCTCCCGGGCCGAGTTCGCCGGGCTGGCGCTGGACCGGGTGGCGCCGGTGGACTGCTTCCAGGGCCTGGGCGGCAAGCTGTCGGCGCGCCCGGAGCGGCTGGACGAGGTGCGGCCGGACCGGCTGCCGGAGACGGTCGGCGGGAGCCTGGCCGGGCACGGCGGCGACGACGACCCGGACCTGTTCGAGATGGACCCGATCGAGTTCGAGGAGCTGATCG
Organism: Kitasatospora sp. NPDC058492; assembly: GCF_042720685.1. Lineage (NCBI taxonomy): Bacteria > Bacillati > Actinomycetota > Actinomycetes > Kitasatosporales > Streptomycetaceae > Kitasatospora > Kitasatospora sp. NPDC058492. The sequence continues at coordinate 1,431 of NZ_JBHXMU010000012.1, read as the reverse complement.
CCGAGCTGTTCCGGCTGCGCGGCTTCCGGGTGATGACCACGGCCCGCAGCGGCGACGTCGGGGTGGACGTGGTCGCCGAGGACCTGGACCCGGTGACCGGCGGCAAGATCGTGATCCAGGCCAAGCGCTACCGCAAGACGGTGTCCCCGACGGCCGTGCGCGACCTGGAGTCGACCGTCCGGCACCACGGGGCTAACAAGGGCATCCTGGTGACCACCGCCGGCTTCGGCCGCGGCTCGTACAGCTACATCGAGGGGAAGCCGCTGACGCTGGTCAGCGGGCCGGAGCTGGTGGAGCTGCTGGCCGAGCAGGGGCTGCGGGGGCGGCTCGGCGGCGGCTCCGCGGAACAGGAGAAGCCCGCACCGGCGGCCGCGCCGACGGACCGTCACAGCAGCCTGACGGTCAGCTGGCAGAGCCGGACGGCCGGCGGCGACGCGGTGGAGCTGGACGTCACCGCGTTCCTGTGCGCCGCCGGGCGGGTACTGAGCGACGAGCACTTCGTGTTCTTCAACAACCCGCAGGACCCGGACGGCGCCGTGCGGCTGCACCCGACCCACTCGGTGCCGGGCGAGCCGGCCCGGGCGGTCCGGCTGACCCTGGACCTGGAGCGGCTGGCGGCCACGGTGGACGAGGTGGTGGTCGCCGTCTCCACCGAGGAGGAGGAGCCGCGGGCCCTGCCGCTCGGCTACGTGCACGGTGTCGCCCTGGCGGCGACGTACGGTCCGGGCGCGGCCGGTCCGGCGGAGTGGGCGGCCGGCACCGGCGGCGTGCCGGACAGCGCGATGCTCATGGGTTCGTTCCAGCGTGCGGGCGGCGGTTGGCAGTTCAGCCCGTCGGGCCGCTCGGTGACGAACGGTCTGCTCGGGCTGGCGGGCGCGTTCGGCGTCGCGGTGGAGTAGCACCGGGACCATCGTCCGCAGCACAGGGACCATGGTCCTCAGGGATCGGTGTCATACCTGAGGATGAGAAGACCCCCGCCGAGCCGCCGAGACGGCGGGGGTCGCCCCTCCTCGGGACATACGCATCGCGCTCGAACGGATTGGGAGGATGGAACGGAACCCGATTGTCCGTTCCCGCCCTCAGGAGCACCCCCGTGACGACCCCCGCAACCGCCGTCCGTACCGGCCTGGCGGCCGCCCGCGCCACCGGCCTCAACAAGGTCTACGGGGACGGGGAGACCCGCGTCGTGGCCCTCGACAACGTCAGCGTCGACTTCCCGCAGGGCCAGTACACCGCCATCATGGGCCCCTCCGGCTCCGGCAAGTCCACCCTCATGCACTGCATGGCCGGCCTCGACACCATCAGCTCCGGCTCCACCACCATCGGCGACACCGAACTCGTCGGCCTCAAGGACAAGCAGCTCACCCAGATCCGCCGCGACCACATCGGCTTCATCTTCCAGGCCTTCAACCTGCTCCCCACCCTGACCGC